>JBGQCL010000349.1:0-12756 GCA_041495365.1 Kofleriaceae bacterium
CGCACATGGTGACGACGCCGTAGCGCAGCTGGCGGCGCTGCATCTCGTAGGCGAGGGTGCCGACCAGGCGCGAGCCGGTCATGCCGAACGGGTGGCCGATCGCGATCGAGCCGCCGTTGGGGTTGAGCCGGTCCGTCGGCACGCCGAGCTTGTCGCGGCAGTAGATGACCTGGGACGCGAAGGCTTCGTTGAGCTCCCAGAGGTCGATGTCCTCGATCTTGAGGCCGTGCTTCTTGAGCAGCTTGGGGATCGCGAACACCGGGCCGATGCCCATCTCGTCGGGCTCGCAGCCGGCGACCGCGTAGCCGCGGAACACGAGCAGGGGCCTGGCGCCGGTGGCCTTGGCCTTGTCGCTCGACATCACCAGGGTGGCCGAGGCGCCGTCGGACAGCTGGGATGAGTTGCCGGCGGTGACGCTGCCCTGGCCGCTCTTGGTGTCGAACACCGGGGGCAGCTTGAGCAGGCCCTCGAGCGTGGTGTCGGGGCGGTTGCACTCGTCGTTCTCGACCAGCGCGTCCTCCTGGCCAGTGACGGCGCCGGTCTTCTTGTCGAGCAGGTTGCGGCGGACCTGCATCGGGGCGATCTCGTCCTTGAGCCAGCCCTCGCGCTGGGCGCGCGCGATGCGCTGCTGGCTGGCGAGCGACAGCTCGTCCTGGGCCTGGCGGGTGACGCCGTAGCGCCTGGCGACGACCTCGGCGGTGTCGCCCATCGCCATGTAGAGCGCCGGGACGCGCTCCATCAGCCACGGGTTGGGCGAGGTGTCGCGCTCCATCATCGTGATCGACTCGACGCCGCCGCCGATGATCGCCTCGACGCCCTCGAGCATGACCATGTGGCAGGCCTGGACGACCGCCTGGAGGCCGGAGTTGCAGAACCGGTTGACGGTGGCGCCGGCGACGGTGACCGGCAGGCCGGCCCGCAGCGCGGCGACGCGGGCGACGTTGTGGCCGGCCGGGCCGTGGGGCTGGCCGCAGCCGAGGATGACCTCCTCGACGTCCTTGGGGTCGAGCCCGGGGACCTTGCCGATCGCGTGGCGGATCGCGTGGGCGGCCAGGTCGTCGGGCCGGGTGGCGTTGAACGAGCCGCGGACGCTCTTGGCGAGCGGGGTGCGCGAGCTGGCGACGATGACGGCTTCTCTCATGGCGGTGACCTCACTGGGGGGAAGCGTGGAACCCGCGGCCTTCGGCCGCGAGCCGGGAGAGCAGGTGGGCCGGCTGCCAGTAGTCGCCGAATCGCCGGCGATAGTCCAGCACCCGGGCGAGCACGACCGGCAGGCCGATCGTGTCGGCGTGGAACATCGGGCCGCCGCGGTGGCGGGGAAACCCGAAGCCGTGACAGTAGATGACGTCGATGTCGCCGGCGCGGTACGCGAAGCCCTCCTCGAGGATCCGCGCGCCCTCGTTGGCCAGCGCCGTGGTGATCCGCGCCAGGATCTCGTCGTCGTCGATCGCGCGGCGCTGGATGCCGCGCCGGGCGGCGGCCTGGACGGCGAGCTCGTCGATCAGCGGGTCGGGCACGCGGTTGCGGCCGCCCTCGTAGCGGTACCAGCCGGCGCCGGTCTTCTGGCCGTAGCGGCCCATCGCGTGCAGCTGGTCGGGGAGGTCGGAGTCGGGGCCGTCGGCGCGGGTCTTGCCGAGCGCCTTGAGGTACTGCTTGATCCGGTGGCTGACGTCGATGCCGGCGATGTCCTGCATGCCGAACGGGCCGACCGGCATGCCGAACGCGGTCATCACGCCGTCGATCTGCGGCACCGAGGCGCCCTCCTCGAGCAGCAGCAGCGCCTCGCGGCGGTAGTACGCGAGCATGCGGTTGGCGACGAAGCCGAAGCAGTTGCCGACCACGACCGGGACCTTGGCGAGGCGGCGGCCGAGCGCGATCGAGGTCGCGAGGGTCTCCGCGGAGGTCTCGCGGCCGCGCACGATCTCGAGCAGCTTCATCACGTGGGCCGGGCTGAAGAAATGATGGCCAATGACCCTGGACAGCCGCCCGCTCGCCGCGCCGAGCTCGTCGATGTCGAGCGTCGAGGTGTTGGACGCCAGGATCGCGTCGGGCCGGGTCACCCGGCCGAGCTCGGCGAACGTCGTCTTCTTGAGCGCCATGTCCTCGAACACCGCCTCGACCACGAGGTCGACGGCGTCGAACCCGTCGTAGCGGGTGGTCGGCGTGATCCGGGCGATGGTCCGGGCGCAGGCCTCGGGGCTGAGCTTGCCCTTGGCGACCGTGGCCTCGTAGTTCTTGCGGATCGTCGCCATGCCGCGCTCGACCGCCGCGGCGTCGACATCCTTGAGCAGGACCGGGATCCCGGCGTTGGCGTACGCCATCGCGATCCCGCCGCCCATCGTGCCGGCGCCGATCACCGCCGCGCGTGCGATCGAGGCGACCGGCGTGCCGTCGGGGACGCCCGGAACGCGGAGCGCCTCCTGCTCGGCGGCCGCGACGTGGCGCTGCGCGCGGACCTGGAGTGCGCCGGGGTCGGAGACGGGATCGATGGGCGAAGGCGTGGGATCGGCCATTTAGGTACCTCGACAGTTCCTGAATCGGTTGCGGGGCGACCGCAAGCGGTTCGCGGCGGTCAAGATGTCGTGCTCGTCGCCGGACATGTTGATAAACTGCGCGGGTCCTTATAACACGCACGACGGAGGGCCCATGCCCCAGACAACGCGCGCGACCCAGGTGGGTCGCTTTCTTACCTCGAACGTCGGCCCCGGCGACGTGTTCACGCGCGAGGACCTGACCGCCGACCAGAAGCTGTTCGGCCAGACCGCGGCGGAGTTCATGCGCCGCGAGGTCATACCCGGCGTCGCCCGGCTGTACGCCCGCGACTGGCCGTTCACCCGCGAGCTGCTGCGCAAGGCCGGCGAGCTCGACCTGCTCCGCCTCGAGATCCCCGAGGCCTACGGCGGCCTCGGCCTCGACAAGGCGAGCGCCGCGTACGTGTTCGAGCAGATCGGCATGAACCCGTCGTTCGGCGGATCGATCGGCGCGCACACCGGGATCGGGACGATGCCGCTGCTGTACTTCGGCAACGCGGCGCAGAAGGCGAAGTACCTGCCGCGGCTGGCGAGCGGCGAGCTGATCGGCGCGTACGCGCTGACCGAGTCGGGCTCGGGCTCCGATGCGCTGGCCGCCAAGACCTCGGCGGTGCTGTCGCCCGACGGCAGCCACTACGTGCTCGACGGCCGCAAGATGTGGATCACCAACGGCGGCTTCGCCGACCTGTTCACGATCTTCGCCAAGGTCGACGGCACGAAGTTCACCGGGTTCCTGGTCGAGCGCAGCATGGGCGTGGTGAGCGGCCCCGACGAGCACAAGCTCGGCCTCGACGGCTCGTCGACCACCGAGCTGATCCTCGAGGACGTCAAGGTCCCGATCGACAACGTGCTCGGCACGATCGGCGAGGGCCACAAGGTCGCGTTCAACACGCTCAACCTCGGGCGGGTCAAGCTCGGCTCGCGCAACCTGGCGTGCGGCAAGTTCGCGCTCGGCAACGCGGCGCGCTACGCCCGCGAGCGCAAGCAGTTCGGCAAGTCGATCGGCGAGTTCGGCATGATCAAGCACAAGCTCGCCGAGATGTCGCTGCGGATCTTCGTCGGCGACGCCATGGTGTACCGCACGCTGGGCGACGTCGACCGCGCGCTCGCCACGGTCGACCCCGCCGATCTGCGCGCGGTGCTCGCGACGATCGAGCAGTTCGCGATCGAGTGCTCGATCAACAAGGTCGCGACCAGCGAGATCCTGGCCTACGTCGTCGACGAGGCGCTCCAGACCTACGGCGGCAACGGCTACTCGCGCGAGTTCCCCGCCGAGCGGCCGTACCGCGACGCGCGGATCACCCGGATCTACGAGGGCACCAACGAGATCAACCGGCTGATCATCCCGACCCGGATCCTGCGCGCCGGCATCCCGGCCGAGATCACCGCCGGCGGCACCGGCGACCGCGCGGTGCTCGCCGCCGCCAAGCGGCTGACCGTCGCGATGCTGGCGGGCGCCGCCGGGGCGTTCGGCGAGCGCGTCGCCGATCACCAGGAGGTGCTCGCCCACATCGCCAACGTCGTGATCGATGGCTACGCGGTCGAGAGCGCACTGGCGCGCAGCGAGAAGCTCGCCGCGTCGGGCTCGGACCGCGCCGCGCTCGCCGCCGACATGACCGCGGTGTTCGTCGCCGACGCCGCCGACCGGATCGTCCACGCCGCCAAGCAGGTCGCGTTCGCGCTCGGCAGTCGCGGCGCCACCGTGCGCGAGCGCGCCGCCGCCGTCGCGCACCCCGGCATGGACACCGTCGCCGCGCGCCGCCGGATCGCCGACGCCGTGCTCGCGGCCGGCGAGCACCCGCTGTAGCGGCGCGCCGCAGGACATGTCGCGGGACCCCAGGTTGCACGCGAGGGAGGCTGGGATCCCGCGACCGCGCCAGCGTTTCCCAACCAGGCCGGCCGGTCGGTCAAGCGACGCAAAGGGGGCATTCTGTCCCGGATCGGCGTCCTGGACGCGCCACCCACGGGCCGGCGGAGCTCCGCGTGACGATGGGGCTGGCGGCGCCGCTGGATCCGCCGCCGCAGGCGCCGCGGCCGCGCGCGCCGCGCATCCCCACCCAGGCGCAGTCGGCCGAGAGCCTGCTCCCACCGCCGTGCCGGCCGATCCGCCGTCGTCGCCGGGGCGTCCGCGGTTCGAGCTGAAGCGGGGAGCCCGCTGCCCCGGCAGGATCCGCCGCCATCACAGCCGGCCGCGCCGCGCACCAGACACCGGCCGGCGGCCGAGGGCAAGCGAGCGCGCTGACCGCGGATGTCCTATGGTGCAGGGGCCGTGGCCGCCTCTGCCCCGTCGAAAGCGTTCAGCGCCCTCGGCCTGCCCGGTTACCGCGCGTACCTGGCGACGCTGATGCTCACGATGATGGCCGACAACGTCGAGCACGTCATCAGCTACTGGGTCGCGTTCCGCCAGTTCCACTCGCCGGCGCTCGGCGGCTTTGCCGTGGTGTCGCACTGGACACCCTACCTCGCGCTCGCCGTCACCGTCGGTGGCCTCAACGACCGCTTCGATTCGCGGCGCCTGATCCAGGCCGGCGGTCTGCTGTTCATGTTCGTGTCGGCCGGCTGGGGCTACTTCTTCTGGACCGACTCGCTCCAGATGTGGCACGCGATGGTCCTGCTCGCCCTGCACGGCTGCGCGAGCCTTCTGTGGGTGGTGTCGGGCCAGATGCTGCTCTACGACATCGTCGGCCCCGAGGCGCTGCCCAGCGCGGTGCGGCTGTCGGCCACCGCGCGCTACCTCGGCCTGCTGGTCGGGCCCGGCGTGGGCAGCGTGATCATGCTGACCCTCGGCCCGACGCGCGGCATCTTCTTGAACACCCTGTTCTACCTGCCGCTGGTGATCTGGCTGATCGGCGCCCCGTACGGCCGGCGGTTCCGCGGCGAGCACGCCCCGCCGCGCCGCGCCGTCCGCGGCCTCGCCGACATCGTCCTGACCGTCCGCGAGGTCCGGTCGATCCCGGTCCTGGCGACGATGATCGCCCTCGCCGGCAGCGCCTCGTTCTTCCTCGCCAGCGGCTACCAGGCGCAGATGCCCAGCTTCGCCCTGGACCTCGGCCACGGCGACCCGGGCACCTCCTACGCCGTGCTGCTCGGCGCCGACACCAGCGGTGCCCTGTTCGGTGGCATCCTGCTCGAGAGCAGCGGCGGCGTGTTCCGGCCGCGGCCGCGCACCGCCATGATCCTCGCGATCGCCTGGGCGCTCTCGCTCGGCGGGTTCGCCGCCACGCGGGTCTACTCGCTCGCCCTCGTCCTGCTGTTCCTCGCCGGGTTCTTCGAGCTGTCGTTCAGCAGCATGACCCAGACCCTGGTGCAGATCAAAGCGCCGAACGCCTCCCGCGGCCGCGTGCTCGGCCTCTACAACATGGCGTCGATGGGCCTCCGCGCGTTCAGCGGCATCACCGTCGGGCTCGCCGGCAGCGTCGTCGGCATCCACGTCTCGCTCGCCGCCGCGGGGGCGTCTTGATCCTGGTGATCGCCGGGCTGATGGTCCGCGCGCGCCGCATCGCGTGACGCCCGCCGATGGATGCTCCCAGGCAGGCGATGACGGCGCCCGATGATCGGGTGTGGGTGTTCGGCTACGGATCCCTGATCTGGCGGCCGGCGATGGCGTACGTGGCGCGCCGCGCCGGTCGCATCGAGGGCTGGGCGCGCCGGTTCTGGCAGGCCTCGACCGATCACCGCGGCACCGCCGAGGCGCCCGGCCGCGTGCTCACGCTGGTCGAGAGCGACGGCGCCATGTGGGGCATGGCCTACGCGATCGCCCGCGCCGCGTGGCCGAACACCGAGGCCGCGCTCGAGCTGCGCGAGCAGCAGGGCTACGCCCGCCTGACGATCGACCTAGGTCTCGCCGACGGAGATCACGCCGGCCCGGTCGTCGAGACCGTCGCCGGGCTGCTGTACGTCGCGACCCCCGCCAACCCGTACTTCATCGGCCCCGAGCCGCTGGAGGTCACGGCCGACGTCGTCCGCCGGTCCCGCGGCCCGAGCGGCAGCAACGTCGACTACGTGCTCGAGCTCGATCGCACGCTGACCGCGATGGGCGCGGCGGACCCCGAGGTCAGCGCGCTCGCCGACCACCTCCGCCGTCCGCCGCGTGGCTGACGGCCCTCGGCGCTCGCGCGGTGACGCGTCACGCCCGGCCGGCGGCGGCGAGCGCGACGAGCTGGGTGAGCCCGGCAACGAGCGCCGCGAGCAGCGGGGGGTCGGCGACCTCGCCGTGCGGGTCGAGCCTGGCGCGCGAGAACACGTGGGCGCCGCCGTCGACCAGGCGAAGGTTCATGGTCCGCAACACCTCGGAGAACTGGGCGTGGGCGTGGGCGGCACCGCCCGGGGAAGCGCTGACCAGGAGCACCGGGAGGCCGATCGGCTCGGTCGCCGAGACCAGCCAGTCGAGGGCGTTCTTGAGCGCGCCGGGCATGCCGTGGGCGTACTCGGGGGTCGTGATGATCAGGCCGTCGCTCGAGCCGATCGCCGCGCGCAGCGCCGCGACCGGGGGCGGAAGCGGCTCGACGTCGAGGTCGGGACTGAAGTGCGGCAGTGCGGCCAGGCCGTCGTAGATCTCGACGAGGACGCCGGGCGGGGCGAGGCGCGAGGCCGCGCGCGCCAGCGCCGAGGTGGAGGAGGTGCTCCGGATGCTGCCGGCGATCGCGAAGAGCTTCATGGCACGGGAGGTGTCGAGGGCGCCGCGCGTGACAGGCGCCATGCGCGGGGTCGCGGTGGACCGCGAGGTGGCATCGCGCAGCGCCGTGCGGTCGGGACCGGCAGACGACATCCGGAGCCGGCGACGGTCCGCGCACGCATGTCACGGACGGCGGCCCACCGGACGGCGGACCGCGTGGCGACTGCGCCCGGACGGTTCGGCGCCGTCCGGGCGGGGTGATCAGGCCGCTACTGGGCGCTGCACGCGGCGTCGAACGCGCGCAGGCTCGTCGTCGGGGCCTCGATGGTCGAGATCACGCGGCTCTGCTCGGCCGGCTCGGAGACCAGGCGAGAGGCGTTGATCATCATCGGGTTCGCGCCGGTCAGCACGGTCAGCGTCGCATCGATGCCGTTCCGGTCGCAGGTGAACTGGCCGGCGACGTGGACGTTGATCGTGATCATGGTGTTCACCGGGGCGTTCGCGGCCAGCGAGATCGGGATCGACACCGTCGAGCTGGAGAACCGCGGCTGCGCGGCGATCACGAGCGGCTTGCCCAGCGTGACGCCGGCGCCCGCGCTGGTCGCCGTGACGGTCACGTTCTCGGCCGCGATGATGCCGTTGTTGGCCAGGGTCAGGCGCAGCGTGCCCGACTCGCCGGGGTCGAGGATGCCATCGTGATCGCCCTTGGAGCCGTCGTCGGTGACGCTGAGGCCGCCGGCCGCGAGCTTGGCGGCCAGCGTGCCGCTCTCGACCACGCCGGCGTTGGCCGCCGAGGCCTTGTCGGGCGAGACCGCGCACGAGCCGATGCCTCGGCCGGCGAACGCGCCGGCCATCACGAGCATGTCATCGCTGTCCATCGCGCTCGAGGCGATCAGGATCGCATCGCGCTGCTCGGTGAACGACGGGTTGCGCGGCGACATCAGGAAGCCGGCCACGATGTAGTCGGCCATCCGGCGGCGGGCGACCTCGACGCCGTGCGCATCGGCGACCACGTTGAACACCTCCCACATCATGGCCGCCCAGATCTCGCCGGTGTTGTGGACCTCGCTGTTGTTGGAGCCGTCGCCGGGGAAGCCTGGCATCGTGGTCGGGAGCGCGACGCCGTTGCTGACGTGGCGGAAGCTGAGGTCGTTCTTGGTCCGGTCGCGGCTGTACGGGTACCTTCGGATGCCGAAGTACGCGAAGTTGGGGGTCACGCCATCGGCGAGCGCGTAGTAGCCCTCGGCGTAGACGCCGTCGCGGTTGTCGCCCTCGCGCGCCATCATCATCAGCGAGTTGAAGTCGCCCCAGCCCTCGCTCATGCCGGCGCACTGCTGCGAGCCGGCGCCGCCGCAGTTTTCGAGCCGGTGGTGCAGGTAGTGGCCCCACTCGTGCGCGATCACCGTGTTGTCGAGATCGCCATCGCGCTCGGCGCCCTGGACGGCGCTGGTCAGCTCGAGGGTGACCGGACCCGCCGCCAGCGCGGCCTCGAGCGCGGCGCCGTCGGTCTTGCCCATCGCAATGGACGGGATGTTGGCGGCGGCGCTGCCGGCGAACGCGCGCGGATCGTCCAGCGCGGGATCGACGAGGACGACGCCGATCGCGCCGGCGGCCTTGGCGCTGTTGACGGTCGCGAGCGAGCCGCACACGCCGGAGAAGTTCATGATCGCGATCTTGCCGGCGACGTTGCTGGTGATCGTCTCGCAGGCGTCGTCCATGGGGGCGGTGCCATCGGTGGCGAACGCCAGCTCGCCGACGAGGTCGAAGTTGCGGGGACCCGCGGCCATCGGCTCGGTGCGCGGCGTGCCGGTCGGACCGGCCAGCCCGGTGAGCGTGCCCGCGGTCCACAGGAACATGTTCATGGTCGGCCGCGCGCCGTCGGCCGGCGTCGACATGTTGGCGTTGTTGCGCGAGCCGACGTTCGCGCCGGCTTGCGCGTCGACCCGCAGCGGGTCATTCGCGACGCCGCCGCGGCCGAAGTTGTCGAGTTGCGCGTTGGCGGTGGTCTCGGTGAAGCCCGAGTCGTAGTACCAGTCGTGCATCCAGTTGACGAGGAAGAACGTGTTGACCGCCGCGGCCGACGACTGCGTCGTGCTGGCGAGCGGCTCCAGCGTGTGGTCGTAGACGTAGTTGAGGACGCGGCCCGACTTGACGACCGGGCGGATATCGCCGGTGGTGAACGCGCGGTTGCCGTCGAGATCGGAGAACGCCTCGGCGTTGTTGCCCGAGGTGGTGGTCGCGTTGGTCGGCAGCCACGGGTCGAAGTTCTTGTTGAACGAGTCCATCACGACCAGGTTCTGGGGGATCAGGCCGGGCGCCGAGCCGTCGGGCACGCCGGTCGGGTGCGGCGCGAAGCTCGCCAGCGCGCCGTCGACCGGCCGGCGGTTGCCGGTGGTCTCCATGTACACGCGATAGACGAACGCGTCGTTCGCGACCAGATTCTCGTCGTCGAGGATCTTGCCGTCGCGGTCGGCGACCAGGTAGCTGTGCGCCGAGAACGTCGGGATGCTCGGGTCGGCCAGCGGATCGGGGGCTGCGTCGCCCTGGACCTCGACCTCGTACGCCGGAACCAGCTGATCGCCGACCTGCGCGAGGGTGCGCCGGGCGCGCGCCTCGGTGACCTGGAGCGCGGATGTCGAGGCGACCTGCAGGGGCTGCCAGCCGCCGGTGTCACCGGTGGCGGGCGTCTCCGTGATCGCCATCTGCGGCCGGGCCGGGCCGAAGTGCTGGTCGAGCGCGTGCGACAGCGCATCGGACGCCGACGACGCGAAGCTCGGCGTGGCCGCGGCGGGCAGCAGCGTGCCCGAGATCGCCGCGAGCGCGCCATCGGCGCCCAGCAGGACGTGGAGCTCGCCGGCGTGCACCGGCACGCCGCCGGCGTTCTGGACGAGCTTGACGACCGTGGCGCCGTTGCGGAGCTGCTGCGCTCCGTTGTCGGCCAGCGCCATCGGCTGCGCGTCTCGCACCCACAGCGCGGACAGCGCCGCGATGTGATCGCGCGCCGCCGCCGCGGCCGGGACCCCGGCCGCGCTGGGACGCGGAACGATCGTCCGCAACATGCGCGGTGCACCGGATGGCTCGCTCGACACGATCGACACGCCGAGCGCGGTGGCGAGCTGGTCGGTCGAGATGGTGGTCGGCGGCGCGCCGGGATCCGGATTCCCCGGGTCTCCGGAGCCTGGCGGCGCGGACGTCGATGGGCCTGTGGCACAGGCAACTGTGAAGATCAGCGGTGAGACGAGTGCTCGAACGCGAAGCATGATGGACCTCCCTCGCGATCCGCAGGCTACGTCCGCCCGCGATCCCGTTGCGCCCCCGGTGGCCGACTGGATGGTGTCCGGAGCTAAACGGATGGCGCCGAGGCGCCTCGCGGAGTTCGCACTCGCTGCGATCCCGCCTGGCCGGTGCCGCAGGCGCTCGGCCCGACACCTACCGACTGAGCGGTAACGGCGACGGAAAACCGTGGCGGCTCCCGCCGTGCAGGCCCAGTCGGATCGAGCGGATAGAGCCCCCGCGGTGTTCTCGAGCGCTGGACTTCGTCACCACGCATACGCGCGCCCGACGCCAACGCCGAGCGCTACCGGCGTTGCCCGTGCGCGGCACCGCGCGCGTCGGCCTGGCGGAACAGATCGTTCGCCGGATCGCGATCGAGCGTGAGCTCGACCCAAGGTTGTGCCGATCCCGACTGCAGGGCGCGCCGGTCCGCGCGTCCGACCGCGTCAGCCCGACTCGCCGGGTGGCGGCGCGGCACCGGCGGCGCGCCGGCCGCTGACGATCACCTCCTCGCGGCCGTCGTCGGTCAGGTGGCGCACCAGCCGGTAGGTGGTGTTGCCCTCGGCGCGCGCCACCTCCGGGGCGGCGATCAGCAGCTGGAGGTCGAGCGTCTTGCACAGATCGAACAGCACACCGAGGTTGTCGCGCGACAGCCGGTTGGCCTCGTCGAGGAACAGGAACCTCAGGCTGCCGGTGGTGCGCCGGGCTCTCAACAGATTTGCGTCGCGCTCCCATTCGGTGAGCACCACCATCATGACCGCGGCGCCGACGCCGATCGCCTCGCCGGTCGACAGCCGGGTCGGGCTGGCAGTCTCCCAGTCGGCGGCGGCCTGGCGGCGGATCTGGACGGCGAGCTCGAGGTACTCGCGGTAGTCGAGCAGGCGCTCGCCGCCGGCGCGGCCGCCGCCGTAGCGCCGGAAGATCTCGTCGAGCGCGTCCTCGATCGGGATCGCCGACAGGAACAGCAGCTCCTGGGCCTCGCCGAGCCGCAGCGCGCGCAGGATCTGCTCCATGCGGTCGATCCGGCGCAGCTCGATCCGGACGCCGCGCACGCTGCCGAACTGGATGCCGTCGAGGTGCTGGTTGAGCCGGCGGATCTGGCCGGCGGCGCGGCGGAGCTGGACGTCGATGCCGCGCGCGACGTCCTCGGAGGCGCCGCGCAGGTCGTGCTCCTGGCGGGCGAGCCGGGCCTCGAGCACGTCGAGGTGGCTGCGCAGGCGCTCGAGCGCGGCGAGCGGCTCGTCGACCTCGACGACCTGGGCCGGCACGCGGTGGCGCAGCCACTCGCGGGTGAGCTGCCACGCCCGGAGGTAGCTCGGGCCGTCGAGCGCGAGCGCGCGGATCGCGTCGGCGAGCTCGGCGCCGCCGCGCGCCCGGGTCACGCGGTCGAGCAGGACCTCGCGCTTGCTCCAGGCGTCGGCGGTGAGCTGGATGCTGGTGCGGCCGGCGGCCGGGGCGGCGGCGAGCGCCGGCGACAGCAGGCCGGCGGCCTCGGCGGTGGCGCGCAGCTCGGCCCACGCGGCGGCGGCCGGGCCGGCGTCGCGGGTCTCCGCGGCGAGCCGCGCACGGGCTTCGGCGGCGGCCCGCGCGGCCTGATCGCGGCGCTCGGCGGCGAGCGCGGCGGCGGTGACCAGACCGCGCAGCTCGGCCTCGATCGCGTTGACGTGCTCGATCGCGGCGGCGACCAGCTGGTCATGATCGTCGGCTGCGCCGGTGATCGGCCCGCCGAGCGCGGCGAGCTCGGCAGCGGCGCGCTCGCGGTGGGCGGCGACCGCGGCGCATCGCGCGTCGGCCTCCAGCGCGGCGGCGGTCGCGGCCTCCCACGCGGCATCGGCCGCGGACTCGGCCTGCTCTGCGGCCTGCGCGGCCGCGCGCGCGTCGGCGTGCTGGCGCTCCAGCGCCGGGGCGAGGCTGGCCTCGGCCGCCAGCGCCTGCTCGGCGTCGCTCCACGCGGCGGCGTGGCGATGCGCCAGCACGTCCTCGAGGGCGCCGCGCGCGACGAACAGCCGGTCGAGCTCGCCCGCGAGGTCGCCGGCGCGGGCGGTGGCCGCGGCGCGGTGCTCGTCATCGAGCGGCGGCCGGCGCAGGACGTCGACCAGCTCGCCGAGCACCCGGCGGTGCGGGGCCGCGCGCTCGAGCTCGGCGCGCGCGGTGGCGAGCTCGCCGCGCAGCGCCGAGAGCTCCGCGGCGCGCGCGGCGCAATCCGGCGGATCGAGCAGCGCGGCGTCGCCGAGCAGGCGGCGCAGGCCGTCGCGCCGGCGCCGCGCCCCGGCGGTCCGGACCTGCGCAGCGCGCTGCCGGTCGTCGCAGCCGTGCAGCGCGAGCTCGGCCGCGGCG
>JBGQCL010000350.1:0-12749 GCA_041495365.1 Kofleriaceae bacterium
GGGATGGTTGCGGTGCGGGGGGAGGGTGCGCCTGGAGCACATGGGGCAGGTAGGGGGGGGATGGGAGGGTAGGGGGGCCGCGGCGCCGCCCGTCGGAGTGATTCCGGCGATCAGCGGCGCCGCGGCGGTGACGGGTGCTCATCGCATCCGTCGTGCCGGCGTGGTGCCGGACAATGCTCGGCGGGACGGCCCGCCGGCGGCTCGTCATGCGGGCCGCGGGGCTACTTGCCGCGACCAGCGCCCATCCGGTTGAACGCGGCCTCGACGCCCTTGTCGGTGCTGCACTTCTTGGTGATGGCCGGGGTCAGCTCTTCGCGGGCCTTCTTCTGGATCCGCTCCCGGACCGCCGGGGCCAGCTCCTTGTGGTCGTCCTTGGAGGCGTTCATCTCCTTGATCAGCGCCTGGTTCGCATCGATGTGGCCGTTGATACCGGCCGCCATCTTCACGCAGTCCTGCTGGTTCGCGACGACGATCGCGACCAGCTTGTCGAAGAAGTCGACGAACCGCTTCGCATCGGCGTCCGACACCAGCTCTTTCTTCTCGGACTTGTCCGGCGCCGGCGCGGCCGGCTTGTCGGCCTTCCTGTCCGCCTTCGGGTCGGACGCTGGCTTGGCGGGCGGATCGGCGAACGCCGGGGTGCTGGACGCGACGGTGACCGCGAGCATTGCCGCGGTGGCTCCCGCCAGGATCGCTGCGGCGAGCCCGGCACATGCGCGAATCGTGGTCATGACTGCTCCTTCGAGGAGCGCGGACCATGCCACGGGACGCGCGAGCCGGGCGAGCGAAATCACAGCAGCTTGTCGAGCGTGATCGGCAGCTCGCGGATCCGGCGGCCGGTGGCGTGATGGACCGCGCTGGCGATCGCGGCGGCGATGCCGGTGATGCCGAGCTCGCCGATGCCCTTGACCCCGAGCGGGTTGACGAACGGATCGGGCTCGTCGACGAACATCACGTCGAGCTCGGGCACGTCGGCGTGGACCGGGACGTGGTAGTCGGCGAGGTCCCGGGTCACCACGCGCGCGGTGCGGAGGTCTCGCACCGTGTGCTCCTGCAGCGCCATGCCGATGCCCCACACGATGCCACCCTGGAGCTGGCTGCGCGCCGTCTTGGGGTTGAGGATCGTGCCCGCGGCGTAGGCCGCGACCACCCGCACCACGCGGACCTCGCCGGTGTCGGGATCGATCCGGAGCTCGACGAACACCGCGCCGTGCGAGTGGTACGCGTGGCTGGCGGGGCGCTCGGTGGTCCGGTGCTCGGCGGTGAGCTCGGGCTGGCCGCTGCGCGCGACCACCGCGGCCCACGGCTCGTCGGGCGAGGTCCGCAGCGCCGCGAGCTGGTCGCGCAGCTTGGTAACCGCGAGCTTGACCGCGGTGCCGGTGCTCGCCGCGGTCTGCGAGCCGCCCGACACCGGGGTCTCGGGGAACGCGGTGTCGCCGAGCTCGAACCGGACGCGGTCGACCGGGACGCCGATCGCGTCGGCCGCGATCTGGGTCATGATCGTGTACGTGCCGGTGCCGATGTCCTGGGTGCCGGCCTGGACCACCAGGGTCCCGTCGGGCTTCATCCGCGCGATCGCCGACGCCGGCGACATCCTCGCCGGGTAGGTCGCGGTCGCCATGCCCCAGCCGATCCGTGCGCTGCCGTCGCGCATCGACCCCGGCCGGGCGTCGCGCCGGGCCCAGCCGAACCGCTCGGCGGCGCGCCGGTAGCACTCGAGCAGCGCGTTGCTCGAGTACGGCTTGTCGTCCTGCTCGTCGCGCAGGCTGCGGTTGCGGATCCGCAGCTCGAGCGGATCGATGCCGAGCGCGAAGGCCAGCTCGTCCATCGCCGACTCGAGCGCGAACGCACCGGTCGCGGCACCAGGCGCGCGCTGGAACGTCGGGGTCGGGACGTCGATCCGCACCAGCTTGTGCGAGGTGACCACGTTGGGGCACGAGTACAGGTGCCGGGTCTGCAGCGCGCTGGGCTCGACGAACTCGTCGAACCGCGAGGTCTCCGACACCACGGCGTGGCGGATCGCGGTGAGCCGGCCCTCGGCGCCTGCGCCCAGCGTGAGGGTCTGGATCGTCTTGGGCCGGTGGCCGACCAGCGAGAACATCTGCGGCCGGGTCAGCACGAGCTTGACCGGCCGGCCGACCGCCTTGGCGGCCAGCGCGGCAAGCCCGACGTGCGACCACGGCGTGCCCTTGCAGCCGAACCCGCCGCCGACGTGGTGGTCGATGACGCGCACGTCGCGCGGGTCGAGCCCGAACGTCCGGGCGATCTTGTTGCGCACGCCGAAGATCCCCTGGGTCGCGTCGTACAGGGTCAGCCTGGTGTCGCCCTGCCACACGGCGATCGTCGCGTGCGGCTCCATCGGGTTGTGGTTCTCGACCGGCGTGGTGTAGGTCTGGGTGATCTTGGTCTTCGCGGCGACCAGCCCGGCGTCGAGGTCGCCGCGGCTGCTCTGCGCCTCGCCGCTGGGCCCCATCGTGCCCGGATCGTAGGCATCGCCGAGCGCGGCCTCGATCTCGGCGATCGGCGCGGTGGCGTCGTAGGTCGCGGTGATCCGCGCGGCGGCGTGCTGCGCGTGCTCCAACGTGTCGGCCACGACGACGGCGATCGGCTGATCGGCGTACCAGATCTTGTCGTCCTGCAGCAGCTGGAGCACCCGGTCGCCGGGGTTCCTGGGGTTGTGCTCGGCGGCCGGCAGGCGCGGCACCGCGCCCGGCGCGAGCACCGCGAGCACGCCCGGCATCCGGCGCGCGTCGTAGCTGTCGAGCGCGCGCAGCCGGCCGCGCGCCACCGTGCTGCCGACGATCACGGCGTGCGCGACGTTGGCGACCGGGGTGTCCGCGGCGTAGCCGGCGCCGCCGGTGACCTTGGCGACCGCGTCGATCCGGTCGATCGGCGTCCCGACCGAGCTCACGACGCACCTCGCTGCAGCGCGCGGAGCACCGTGCGGCGCCCGAGCTCGACCTTGAACGCGTTGTCGTCGCGCGGGGCCGCGCCGTCGAGCGCCATCGCGGCGGCGCGGCGGAAGCTGTCGAGCGCGGCGCGCTTGCCGATCAGCCAGCGCTCGGCCTCGACCGCCCGCCACGGCCTGGTCGCGAGCCCGCCGAGCGCGATCCGGGCGTCGCGCACCGTCCCGCCCTGGAGCTCGAGCGCGACCGCCGCGGACGCCAGCGCGAACGAGAACGACGCGCGATCGCGGACCTTGGTGTAGCGCGAGCGCGCGGCCAGCGGCGTCGCGGGCAGCTCGACGTGGGTCACCAGCTCGCCGGGCACGAGCACGCTCTCGATCTCGGGGTGGTCGCCGGGCAGGGTGTGGAGCTCGGCGATCGGGATCGCGCGGGTGCCCGACGGGCCGCGGGTGTGGACCACCGCATCGAGCGCGATCAGCGCGACGCACATGTCCGACGGGTGGGTCGCGATGCAGCGCGCGCTGGTGCCGAGCACCGCGTGCGACCGGGTATAGCCGTCGAGCGCCGCGCAGCCCGAGCCGGGCGCTCGCTTGTTGCACGGCGAGGTCCCGTCGCGGAAGTACGGGCAGCGCGTGCGCTGCAACAGGTTGCCGCCGACCGTCGCCATGTTGCGCAGCTGGGGCGACGCGCCGGACAGCAGCGCCTCCGACAGCGCGGGGAACCGGGTGGTGATCAGCGGGTGGTACGCGACGTCGGTGTTGGTCGCGAGCGCGCCGATCCGCACGTCGTGGCCGGTGTCCTCGATCGCGGCGAGCCCGGACGCGGCGAGCCCGGACGCGGCGAGCCCGGGCGCGGCCAGGCCCGTGATGTCGATGACCGCGGTCGGCCGCATCACCTCGAGTCGCATCAGGTCGACCAGCGTGGTGCCGCCTGCGATGTAGCGGGCGTCGCCGCGCCGGGCGCTGGCCAGCGCGTGATCGATCGACTCCGCGTGGACGTAGACGAACGGCTGCATCGATTCTCCTTCGGGCTTTCGTCAGCCGAGCGTCCCGGCAACGGGGGCCCTCGCCGCAAGGTGATCCTGATCCTCGCTTCGCCGCGGACCAGAATCGATCGATCCGGCTCGGGCCCGGCGCGCGGACTGGATCGCGGCGATGATGTTGGGGTACGCACCGCACCGGCAGAGGTTGCCGCTCATCTGCTCGCGGACCTCGTCGTCGCTGTGCGCGCGGCCCTCGCCGAGCATCCCGACCGCCGACATGATCTGGCCCGGCGTGCAGTACCCGCACTGCAGGCCGTCGTGCTCGACGAAGGCGCGCTGCATCGGGTGCAAGGCGCCGCCGTCGGCGAGGCCCTCGATCGTCGTGACGTCCTTGCCCTGCGCCATCACCGCGAGCGTCAGGCACGACGCAACCCGCCTGGCACCGATCAGCACGGTGCACGCGCCGCACTGGCCCATGTCGCAGCCCTTCTTGGTGCCGGTCAGCCCGATCCGCTCGCGCAGCGCGTCGAGCAGCGAGGTTCGCGGGTCGAGCGTCAGCCGGTGCGGCTTGCCGTTGATCCGCAGCGCGACCTCGACGTCGGGCGGCGGCTCGGCGCCGGCGCCGCGGCGGTCGCGGGGCCGCTCCTGTTCCTTGCAGCCGGCGAGGAACGCGGTGGCGCAGCCGGCCACCAGGCAGGTCACCGCCCACTCGCGCCGGGTGAACAGCACGCGCTGGCGGGCGTCGTGGGCATCGCGCGCGCGCACCCCGCGGGAGGCGATCGCGAGCGCCTCGCTCAGCCGGGTCCACACGTCGCCGCCGAGCTGGATCCGGTGGGTGAACCGCACCACGCCGCGGCCGTCGATCACGAACACCGCGTCGTCGCCGGCCCGCACGCCGTAGCGCTGCGAGGCGGCGGCGACCTCGTCACCCGCTCCGGCCACCGCTTCGAGCGGGTCGTCGGCGCGCACCCGCCAGACCCCGGGGGGCGACACCACCACCAGCTCGGCGCCCAGCCCGCGGAGCTCGGCGCGGATCGCGGCCGGCTCGATCGGGCGCTCGCCGCCCAGCCCATCGCGCACGAACGCGAGCACGTGGGGGACGTGGGCCCGGCGCTCGAGGCCGGACACCGCGAGATCGGGGGCAGGGGTGCCGACGCCGGGGCCGGCGGTCTCGCTCGCCGACATGGCTAGCGCAGCTTGACCTGGCGGACGCGGTTGAACGGCACGGCCTCGCCGCGGTTGCCGTCGGCGACGTACAGCATCGAGCCGTCCGGCACCACCGACAGCCCCTCGAGACCGTAGAGCTCCGACATCAGCGGATCGTCGTTGTCGACCGCGCCGCCCATGCCGTTGCCCGCGACCGTCGTGATCTGGTCGCCGGCGATCTTGCGGATCCGGAAGTTGCCGAGGTCGGTCAGGTAGACGTCGCCGTTGGCCGCCGCCGACATCGCCTGCGGGTGGCTGAACCGCGCGCCCGCCATCGTGCCATCGACGAACCCGGCCTGGGTCGCGCCGGCCAGCGTCGCGGTCGTGCCGTCGAGCCCGACCAGCCGGAGCCGGTTGTTGTCGAAGTCGGTCACCAGCAGCTTGCCGTCGCTGCGCGCCACGATGAAGTACGGGGTCGAGAACCGCGCGGCCGCGCCCGCGCCGTCGACCATGCCCGGGGCGTCGAACGCGCCGGCGATCGTCGTCGCCTTGCCGGTCCCGGGGTCGACGATCTCGATCACGTGGTGCAGGTAGTCGGCGACCGCGATCCGGCCGTCGGACAGCACCGCCATGCCGCGCGGCCGGCCGATCGCGGTGGCGACCGGCGTCGCCTTCCTGGCGTTGACGTCGACCTTCCAGATCGTGCCCGACATCGGGTTGTGGGCGCCGGTCGGGTCGTTGTCGGTCGAGACGTAGAACGTGCCGTCGGGCGCGAACACCATCCCGAACGGCCGCTGGAAGCCCTGCTGCAAGACCACGGTGGTGGTGACGTGGGTCGTGGCGTCGATCGCACGCAGCTTGCTGTTGTCGAAGTCGGCGACGTACACCTTGCCGTCGTGGAACGCGACGTTCACCGGGTTGGAGAACCGCGCAACCTTGCGCGCGCCGTCGACATAGCCGGCGTCCGCCGACCCGGCGAGCGTGCTGACGCCGCTGGTGAACGGCACGTCGCCGTCGTCGTCGCCGCCGGGGCCGCTGTCGTCACCGCTCGAGGAGCCGTTCGTGGCGCAGCCGGCGATCAGGCCGGCGAACAGGAGACACAGCGCGAGTCGGGTAGTGCTCATGGGGGACCTTCGGAGGAAGTTGCCTTGCATCGCAGAGGAGCAAGCGGCTTGCCGAGCGCGACTGCGCGCAGGTGGTCGAAACCTGAGATCGCGACGTGCGATTGCGCTCGCTTGCGCGTGCACCGCTCAGCCCCGCGCATACGCCGGGCGGCGCGGCGCGACCGATACTCGACATGGAGCTCCGGCCGCAACGCCGCGCAGCTCGCCGAGCATCGCGGGCTCGCGACCAGCAGCATTCCGGCGGTGCGCGGCGCCGACCGTGCCGGCGCGCGTCGGCGCACGGCGCAAGATCCGTGCAGGTCAGAACGCGATCGCGGCCAGCGGCACGATCCGCGGCGGCATCGCCGCCGGCGACGCATCGAACGTGCGCCGGTAGCCGTGCGCCACGATCAGACCGAGCCCGATCGCCATCCCGGCGTAGGCGAGCCGGGCCGGCAGCTCGCGCCAGCCGGTCAGCCCGGCGACATCGAGGGCCTTCGCTGCGTCATTGGTCGGCGCGAACAGCACCACGTCCTTCGAGAAGTCGACCCACAGCCCGGTCGCGAACACGGTCAGCGCGAGCTGGCCGTAGCGGTTGCCCGGCCACGCGCCGGTGAACGCCAGCGCCGCGAAGCCGCCGAGCAGCGCGGCGTCGGTGAGCTTGGGCGCGGCGTAGAACACCAGCTTGTCGCCGTCCGAGCGCAGGCCGCGGACGTAGGTCCAGCCGAACCGGAACGTGCCCGTGCTCGGGTCGCGGCCGGGCGGGAACAGGTGCAGCGTGTCGACCGTGGCGCCGACCAGCAGCGCGGCGAGCGCGTGGCTGCCCTCGTGCAGCGAGACCCCGACCAGGTAGGTCGGCGGCGCCAGCGCCAGCCCGGTCAGCACCAGCGCGCGGTCGCTCGGCTCGGCGCGCGCGGCGGGCGCCGCCGCCGCGATCGCGGTGATCGCCGCCACCGCCGCGGCCCGCCGGGTCACGCCGCCACCCACAGCTGATCGACCTCGGCGGCGTCGACGTCGCCCGCCACCACGATCAGCCGCGCCCGATCGTTGCCCACCGCGAACCCGCCGCCCAGCTCGCGCCACCAGCTCGCCGGATCTGCGGCGATGCCGTGGGCCTCGATCCAGCGCGGCACGTCGGGCAGCGCGAGCGGCCCGATCACTTCCGCGACAGCCCCCGCAGGTAGCCGATCGCCGCGCTCGCGTCGTCGGCCAGGCACTCGTTGAGCTTGCGGCCGCGGTAGCTCGGCGTCCGGCTGGTCGCGACCAGCGCGCGCTCCAGCGCGGTCACCGCCCGCGCATCGCCCAGCGCGCGCAGCTTCGCCACCGCCTCGCGCCGCAGCTCGCAGGTCGGCTCCTGCTGGAGGTCGAGGCTGTACACCCGCAGCCAGTCCACGCTGTCGCCGAGCCGGTGGTGCTCGATCACCGGCCGCACCGCCTTGCGCCGCGCGAGGTCGTCGTGCACCGCGCTGACCAGTAGCAGCTTGCGCGCCTCGCCGTCGTCGGTCCGGCCGACCCACAGGTCGAACGCGCGCGCCACCACCTCGTAGTCCTGGGTGCTGCCCGCCATCGTGCGCAGCGCCGCGCGCAGCCGGTCGTCGGCCTCGAGCTCGGGGTCGAGCGTCAGCGCCCGGTCGTACGCCGCCAGCGCCAGCTGGCTCTCGTTGCGCGACGCCCGCACGTGGCCGAGCACGAGCTGCGCGTTCGCGTCGCCGGCGATCGCGGCCTTGTTCGCATCGAGGATCTGCAGCGCGCGCCCCGGATCGCCCTGCGCCAGCGCCGCGTCCGCCGCGCCCGCCGGCGTCGCCGGATCGAGCGCCGCCGCATTGCTCCGGCTCAGGTTCGCCGTGACCACCGCGCCGGCCACGCCGATCGCGATCGCGCAGGTCGCGATCACCAGGTACAGCCCGAACCGCCGGCGCAGCTGCGGGACCTCGGACGCCGGCCGCACCGGCTCGAGTGCGCTCGCCGCGGGCGGCGTGTTCGCCGCGGCCAGCCGCTGCTCCGGCGTCAGCCCGAACACCGGCACCCCGTTGGGCCCGGTGTACGGCAGCCCGAGCCCGATCCCGCCGCGCGGCGTCGCGCTGGGCAGGGTCGCCGCGGCGCGCGCGGCCGCCGCACCGGGCCCGGCCCCCTCCATGATCTCCTCGGCGATCGCGGCCAGCTCGGCGTCCGACTCGGTGTCGGGGACCTTGGGCAGCTTGCGCCGCGTCGGCAGCTCTGGCCCGTCGCGCCCGGCCGGCCCCTCGCCGTCGCTCAGGTCGAAGCCGACCGCGCTCCGCGGCGGCATCCCGGGCAGCCCGGGCGACCGTGCCGGCGCCGTCAGCGCGTCGTCGATCGCCTCGGCGATCGAGACGTGCGCGTCGACCACGGTCTCGGCGCCGCCCGCCGCGAAGTCGGTCTCGCCGGTGATCCGGACCTCGCCGCCGGCGACGACCAGCGGCTGCGACCCCGTGTCGCCGCGCCGGTCGAGCACGACGTCGGTCACCCCGCCGTCCGGCGTGCGCAGCGCGCGCTCGACCTCGGCCAGGAACTCCTCCGCGGTCAGGTAGCGATCGCTCGGCTTCTTGGTCAGCCCGCGCACCACCAGCCGCTCGATCGACGACGGCACCGGCCGCCCGCCCTTGATCAGCCGCTGCCGCATCGGCGGCACCGGCCGCGCCGTATGCATCGCCATCACCTCGAGCTTGTCGTCGGAGTAGAACGGCGGCTGCCCGCACAGCATCTCGTACGCGATCACCGCGGCGGCATACAGGTCGGCGCGGCCGTCCATCGGATTGCCCAGCGCCTGCTCGGGCGCCATGTAGATCGGCGTGCCGAACGCCATCCCGGCCTGCGTCAGCTTGACCCTGTCGTCGAGGTCCGACGCCGCCATCGGCTTGGCGATCCCGAAGTCGAGGATCTTCGCGAAGTCCTCGTCCTGGCCCTGCCGGATCAGGAAGATGTTCTCCGGCTTGATGTCGCGGTGGATCAGCTTGGCCGCGTGGATGTGCGCCAGCCCGCGCAGCACCCCGGCGAGGATGTGCAGCGCCCGGCCGGGTGCGATCTGGCCCTCCTGCTCGAGCACGTCGGCCAGCGCGCGGCCCTCCAGCAGCTCCATCGCCAGGTACAGGGCGCCGTCCGGCAGCCGCCCGACGTCGTACACGCTCACGCAATTCGGATGATCGATCTTGCCCACCGCCAGCGCCTCGCGCTCGAACCGGTTGCGCACCTCCGGCGACGCCGCCAGCGACGGATGCAGGATCTTCACCGCGACCTGCCGGCGCAGCCCGACGTGCGCGGCCCGGTACACCAGGCCCATCCCGCCGCGCCCGAGCGTCGCGTCGAGCCGGTAGCGGCCGTCGACGATCAGCCCGATCAGCTCGTGGCCATCGCCCTCCAGCGGGACGGGCGTGTCCACCGTCGCCGGGTCGGTGCCGTCGGCTCTGCCCATGACTGCGGCCTCATTGTGCCATCTCGCCACGATCGCGCCCATCTCGTCGTCGGCTTTCCCCGCACCCTGCACCGCCTCCCGCCCACCCCGAGGCGTGCGCGCACTGCGATATCTCCCGCACACCGTCGCGTGCTGCGGCGCACAAATTCGTCCAGGCGTCAGAGCCTGACAGGACTTGCGAGACCGTCGCGGGGCCGCCGCCGTCGGTCGCGTGTCATCCAGTCTCGCAAGTCGCGGCTCATGCCAGCACCGCCTTGATCCGGCGGACCCCCGACGCGATCGCCTGCTCGCGGACGATCCGGAACCGCCGGCCGCGCTCCTCGGGGCGGAGCCGGTCGCCGTGCGAGAAGTCGAACCGCAGCCGCTCGTGCGTGATGTTCGAGCCGCGCTGGACCACGTGCGCTCCGAGCTCCGCGCGCAGCGCCGCCAGCAGCAGGTGCGTGACCGTGTGGTAGCGCACGACCTCCGCCGAGTCGTCCGCGAGCCCGCCCCGGAACGTTTCACGCCCCGCCGGCCCCGCCGGCCGCGCCCGGTGCGCCTCCAGCTCGCGATCGCCTCGTCGCGCACGTAGTCGCCGAGCGACCAGTTGCCGAGCATCTCGAACCACGTCAGGTGCGACTCATCCCCGACCGCGTCGATGTCCCCGGTGCGCACGCACTCCTGCACGTTCACCAGCCGCCGCCCCGCCGGATGCGGCTGCCCCAGCAGGTACGGCGCGAGCGGGTGCATCCCGGCCGTCGTGAACAGCACGCTCGGATCGTTCGCCGGCACGAGCGGCGCCGACGGGATCGCGGCGTGCCGCGCGACGCAAACGCGAGGTACTTCGAACGAAGCCCAGCAGCGGTGATCGGCGACATGGCAGTTCGGTCCTCTCCGCGCGGCCACGCCACGACGTCGTCGGCCGCCCCGTTTCGGGTGGCGGCCGGCGGCGAGCGTCGTCAGTTCACGTCACGCGCGCGGCGAGGCCACACCGGCGATAGCCGGCGCGGAGGCAGCCGCAGCACGAACGAACGACATGCTCGCACCATACGGCGCGCGCTTCCTGCGCGCAAACCGCGACGCCGGCCGCCCGCCGCCTCGCCGCACCGCTGCCGCGCCTTGCCACGATCGCACCGCGTGCGGTTGCCAGCGCCACCCGCCCTGTGTAGTCTCCGTTTCCGCCGCCCAGGTAGCTCAGTTGGTAGAGCAGCGGACTGAAAATCCGCGTGTCGTTGGTTCAATTCCGACCCTGGGCACGAACAAGCTCGTCGCTCTCTTCGTGCCATCTAGCGGGCCGCTTGGTGACCGCCGAGGACGACGGTCGATGTATCGCTGCCTACGTACGTAGCCACGTGGACGGCTCGCGGCAAGACCTTCCCACCGCTGCTACTTGATCGGCAGCTCGCATGGAGGGATCAGAACGATCATCCGGACGGCTCGCCGCAAGGCCTATCGCTTGACCGGCAGCCGGCAGATCGTGCGGCGCGCGACCGGCGTTCGCGCAGGAGCGACTGGCGTGGACCGACGATGGCCGCAACTGCGTCAAGAAACTTGACATGCCCGCCCGCAGCGTAAAGATCTGCGCATGGACGCTGCTGCCGAACAACTCGCGCCCGAGGAGACGCAGCCGCTGCCATGGGCGGAGATCTGCGCGCGGTATCCCGATCAATTCGTCTGCCTGGTCGAGATCAAACGCGACGAGCTTGGGAGCCCTGCGATCAAGACGGCCCGCGTCGTCGGGCACGGCCCCACGCGCAGTGCTGCCTTCGAGCCCATCCGTGACCTCAATGAGCGGTACCCCCGTTTCACCGTGAGGTTCACGGGCATCTGCACAGAGCCATTGCTTCGGCCCTCGCTGGTAATCGATGACGAGGATCTCGAGATCCTTCGTTCGTGAACGCGAGTTGCTCATCGTTGAGGCGGAAGTTGTTGGACCCGCCCGCACGATGGAAGTGCGGTTCGTGTTGGATACCGTTGCCGCGGCAACGACGCTGACATCCGAGGTCATCGAGAAGATCGGCTACACTCGACGCGACGGCTTCAAGAAGGCCAAGGTTCATACCGCCATCGGGGAGGAGAAAGGCTACTGGCTACGCGTGGCTGAGTTCTCCGTGCTGGGCGTGACGACACCTAACTTCGCGGTTACCGTGTTCCCTCTCGGACACAAAGACATCGACGGACTGGTAGGAATGAACTTCCTCCGGCACTTCAACTTCGAGGTCCGGCCCATCGAGCAACGTATCCTCGTCGAGCTGATCAATCGATGAAGCCCGCGGAGCAACCGAGCACCTCACTTGGGCGGAGATCTGCGAGCGACACCGGAACGTGTCAACGCATTTGAGACAGCTAGGGCACGAATTCAATGAAGCGTTCGAGCAGGTGAACTCGGGTCAGTGAGCTGGCTGCTCGGTGGTGGCTGCTCGGTGGTGGCTGCTCGGTGGTGGCTGCTCCATGGTCGATCTGCGCTCGCGGATTCGCCTTTCCGCTCTCCAAAAAAAATCATAAATCTGGCAGGACCACCAGAGGCGGCTCGTCGCCGATCAGGAGCGCGACAAGCGCGAGTCGCTCCTCGCCGTGGCGCGGTTCGTTCTCGAGAAAGAGCGCGAACGCATCTATCTCATCCGGGTGAAGTATCGTCTCGACGACGAGGAGGAGTCGATCCTGGCGCCTCCGCCCCCCTCCGAGCCCTGGAAGCAGAAGCTCGCCGGCCTGCGTCCCACGACTGCGCAACCCGACGCCGCGCCGGCGAGACCCCAGCCCCCGGCCGAGCTGCGCTACGTCGAGGGGCAGGTCATCCGGGTCCGTGTCGTCGGGGTCCTCATGGGCCGTCAGTCGGAGGTCGGCGACAGCGAGATGGTCGACGACACCATTCCGCCCGAGCTGCAGGACGGTCTCGGCTGGGACAGCTCGTTCTCCTACAATGGCAAGGACTTCGCCACGGCGCACGGGTACGACCCCGAAACGCGGACGCTCAGCTTGAAGCTCAAGCGCCGGATGACGTTGCCCGTCGAGGGCGAGATTCTGTGCGAGGACGTACCTACCAAGACCGCCCTGGACCGCCAGGACTGACTCCCGACCTCTATGCCAACTCGGCACGCCGCCGTCCCGGAACGCCACGCTGCTGTCGTCGCGGTGTCCTCGTCACTCGATGAACGGACGCCTCCGAGCCAGCGGCGTAAGAGAGACCAGAGTCGGAACCGACGAAC
>JBGQCL010000351.1:0-12703 GCA_041495365.1 Kofleriaceae bacterium
GCCTTACCGTCGCCGAGTTTTTCCGCGACGAAGAGGGCCAGGACGTACTGCTATTCATCGATAATATTTTCCGGTTCACCCAGGCCGGCTCCGAGGTGTCGGCGCTGCTCGGCCGGATCCCGAGCGCGGTCGGTTACCAGCCGACGCTGTCGACCGAGATGGGCGGCCTGCAGGAGCGGATCACGTCGACCAAGGACGGCTCGATCACCTCGGTGCAGGCGATCTACGTCCCGGCCGACGACCTGACCGATCCGGCGCCGGCCACCGCGTTCGCGCACCTCGATGCGACGACCGTGCTCAACCGCGCGATCACCGAGAAGGGCATCTACCCCGCGGTCGATCCGCTGGACTCGACCTCGACGATCTTGACGCCCGCGGTGGTCGGCGAGCGCCACTACCATGTCGCCCGCGAGGTCCAGCGCATCCTGCAGCGCTACAAGGACCTGCAGGACATCATCGCGATCCTCGGCATGGACGAGCTGTCCGAGGACGACAAGCTCACCGTGTCGCGCGCCCGCAAGATCGAGAAGTTCATGGGCCAGCCATTCCACGTCGCCGAGACCTTCACCGGCATGAGCGGCATCTTCTGCTCGCGCGAGGACACCGTGCGCAGCTTCGAGGAGATCCTGCAGGGCAAGTGCGACGACCTGCCCGAGCAGGCGTTCGAGATGACCGGCACGATCGACGACGTGCGCACCAAGGCGGCCGAGCTCGCCAAGCGCGCGTAGCGCCGAGGCACACCATGGCGAGCGGATTCCCCACGTTCCTCGGAGTCAACCTGGTGACGCCGCGCGGCGTCGTCGCCCACATCGACGCCGACAGTGTGCAGGCGCCCGGCGAGCTCGGCGAGTTCGAGCTGCTGCCGGGTCACGTGCCGATGCTGGCCGCGCTCAAGCCCGGCGTGCTCACGATCGGCACCAAGGCGCGCCAGCGGTTCGCGGTGTCGTCGGGTTACCTGCGGGTCGACCTGAGCGGCGCGGTCGAGATCCTCGTCGAGCAGGCGATGCCGACCGTCGAGATCGACGCCGAGGCAGCCAAGCACGATCTCGCCGCGGCCGAGGCCGAGCTCGCGAAGTGGGGCGATCGACCCCTCGACGGCGACCATGTGAACACGCAGCACCGCGCGGGCTGGGCGCGGGCCCGGCTCGACGCCGTCGCGCACTGAGCGGACGCGGGGAGTGCAATTTTTTTCCAGCGCATGAGTGTGCTCACCTCAGCGCACATGACCCGCAGCGACAATCGTTGACAACGGCGACGGTGAGTCGCAAAGCTTTGGCCGTGCACCGGTCCCCTTGGAGCTCGGGTCCTGGGCGCGCGATCGCCGTGATCATGGCGATTGCTGCGGCCCCTGGTTGTGGATTCAATTCGAACACGGCGAAGCCGGGTCCGGATGCCGGCGTCGATGCGCCGGGTGGACCGGGCGACGACGGTGGCCCGCCCCCCGACGGACCGCCGACGGGCAACGGGTTCTGCTACGGGCCGAGCGGCTGGCAGGTGTGCCTCGACGCCAGGGCCAGCGGTCAGATCGTGATCCCCGGAACGCTCGACACCGACAAGAGCAAGCTGTGCCTGGATGCGCTGCCGGCCAGCTGGACAGCGAACCAGCCGGCCGCATGCATCGTCGCCGGGGACACCGTGATGATGAACGTCGCGAGCGTCACCGGCTCGCGCCCGCTCGTCATCGTCGCGCAGACCGAGATCACGGTCACGGTCCTGCTCGATGTCGCGAGCCGGCGCTTCAACGGGAACGTGGGCGCGGGGGCCGCGGCTTCGGACTGCAAGCCGTTCGTCACCAACCCCGATGCCCCGCCGGGTGGTGGCGGAGGTGCTGGTGGAAGCTTCATGTTCCCGGGAGCCAATGGCAGCGCCGGCAATGGCGTGTTCCATGTTGGAGGTCAGGCGGCCTCCGCGAATGTCGGCGTGCCGTCGCGGCTACAAAGTGGCTGTCCGGGACAGGTCGGCGGTGGCGGTCAGGTGGCGAGCGGCGCCAAGCCCAGCGACGGCGGAGCGGGCGGTGGCGCGGTGTACCTGGTGTCTGCGGGCCGGATCTCGATCCCAGGCAAGATCGACGCCTCTGGTGCGGGCGGTGGCGGTGGTGACGTTGCGATCGGCGGCGGTGGCGGTGGATCGGGCGGCATGATCGTTCTGTTCGGTGCGTCGATCACGACGACGTCGGCGAGCGTCCTGGTCGCGAACGGCGGTGGCGGAGGCGGTGGCGGTTCTGCCGTCACGACCAAGGGAATGAATGGCCAGGATCCCGACGTCATGACCCCGACCGTGGCTGCGAGCGGTGGGCTGGGGGGAATCGAGCTCAGCGCGAACGGTGCCGACGGTGGTCGCGGATATGCACTCCCCATCGCTGCGACCATGGGGCCCAATGCCGATACGGGCGCCGGAGGAGGTGGAGGTGGCGGCGCAGGAGGATACATCCGATCCAACGTCGCCCTCGGGATGGCGGTGGTGTCGCCTGCCATGGACCTCAAGCCGTGATCGCCGGCTGATCCAACCTGGAGCCCGCGTCACGGCGCGGGCGTGGCGAGCACCAGATCGGCGCCGAGCACGAGCTCGCTCGGCGTGACGGTCGGCCGCGGCGCGGCCTGCAGCGACAGCTGGGCGTGCGCCAGCGCCGGCGCCAGATCGCCGAGGCCGAGCGCGGCGAGGTCCGGCAGCGGCAGCTGGAACGTCAGCTTGCTGGCGATCGCACCGAACAGCTGCGGCCACACGACCGCGGAGACCAGGCGGCTCACGACGTCGGGGGTGAGCGTCCCGCCGGGCATCGCCGAGGTCTCCCATACCTCGAGATCCGGCGTCATCTGGATCGCGAGCGACACCGTGCTGCCGGCGATCTGGATCCGGGCGCCGGCGGACGCATTGATCGCGAAGCTCTGGTCGAAGCTCGGCAGCTGGATCTCGATCTGACCGAGCTGGACCTGGACGTCGCAGCGCTCGCCGTCGATCTTGCACGGCGACGACGCGGGCGTCGGACGGACCAGCGGGGCCAGCCGCCCGCTCACGTTCGCCGAGAGGCCAGCGGACGTCAGCTTGCCCTCGAGCAGGCCGGCGTTCCACAGCGCGTGGAGCAGCGCGTTGAGGAAGTCCAGGCGGATCCCCAGGTGCAGGCCCGAGGTGTCGAGCACCGGGCTGGCGCCGGTGGTGTCGAGCCGCGGCGCGCCGAGCGAGGCCGGGTGGATCGGCGCGCCCGAGGTCCGGACCGTGAGGTCCTCGCGCACCGTCACGTGGCCGCTGGTCACCCCGGCGGCGACGTCGAGCCCGCCGAGCTTCCCGCCGAGCTGGAGCGTCACCGGGCTGCCGAGCCCGGGATCGAGCGTGAACGACAGGTTGGCGAGCAGCTGGTCGGCCGCGCCGAGCAGCGACTTGAGCAGCGGCGGCAGCTTGTCGGTGAACGTCGGGATCAGGGCGCCGAGCTGGGTCTCGATCAGCGCGCGGAAGTCGTTGTTGCCGACCGTGATCAGCGCGTTGAGCTCGTCGCCGTCGTGGCCGGTGAAGTTCGGGGTCAGCGCGCCGACGGTGGCGGTGGCGCCGGTGACGGCGACGGCGATCGAGCCATCCGCGGCGCGGCCGAGCGTGATCCGGGCCGAGGCGTGGAGGTCCGCGGTGATGCCGCCGTTGACGACCAGCGGGGGGACGACCAGCGTGACAGTGCCGGTCATCGCCAGGGACACGCCGAGCAGGCCGATGTCGAGATCGATCGCCGGCTCCGGGGTGTCGACGACCCGCGCGTCGACCACGATGTCCGACGGGGTGACCGGGATCGCGATGTCGACCACGACACCGCCCTGGTTGATACGGATGCCGCCCGGTACCAGGCCGGCGAGGTTCGCGTTCCACAGGATCAGCTCGAGCGCCGAGGCGACGTCGCGCGCCGCGACCGGGCTGGTCGAGCGATCGAGCGTGGTGCCGAGCAGCCGGCCATCGAAGAACCGCTGGCCGAGCTGGAGCTCCAGTGCGGCCGGCAGGTCGAAGCCGGTCTGGCCCGCGATCGGCGGCAGGTAGCCGGCGGCCCACGTGACGTCGAGCTCCTGGCTGACCAGCGGGGCGATGCCGTCGCCGCCTTCGACCTTGATGTGGTTGACGCCGGGCTCGGCCGCGACCTCGGCGGTGAACGCGCCGTTCTTGACGTCGACCCGCGTGCCGTTGACCCACGCCTCGAGCGCGCCGACCGCGGGGGTGGTCGTGGCGACCGTCCCCTGGACGGCGATCGTGGCGCGGTTGCCGGCGACCAGCTCGGCGCCCGGCGACGGCGACGCGATGGCCACGGTGATCTGGGTGTCGACCGGGGCCTCCGCGGCCATCGAGCCCCCGGCGCAGCCCGCGCCGAGACCCGCGCCGAGACCGAGAACGACTCCGAGCAAGCCGAGCGCGCGCATCAGTTCCTCACCCCGAACCCGCCGGTCAGCACGTAGTGCGTGCCGGAGGTCGACAGCTGTGGCTGGAAGATCCCGAGCTGCGCGCCGGCCGGCAGACCGAACCCGGTGGCGCTGGCAGGGAGCGCGAACGTCGGGATCGGGAACGCCGGCAGGCCGCCGTTGATCGCGTCGACCAGCACGCTCTGCAGGACCTGGGTCAGCAGGCCTTCCATCGCGGTGCGTTGGCTCTGGGTCAACGAGGCCTGGAACGAGACCTTGAGCTGGCTCAGCGTGAGGTTGCCGAAGTGCAGCGCGTCGCCGGACAGGGTGACCGACGCGGCGGCGCGCCCACCGAACTCGATCGGGATCGGCGTGTCGATGAACCCGGGGATCCGGATCGTCGCCTGGATCCCGCCGAGCATCAGCTGCGCCTGGTTGCCGGTGATCGCCGCGACCGGGGGCAGCACCGCGTCGATCGTCGCCGCGCCGCCGGCGAGCTGGAGCGTGGCCTGGAAGAACCCGCCGCGCCACAGCCCGTGCAGGACCTGGTTGAGCACGCCCTCGTACAGCGACAGGCCGACCGGCGCCGCGCCGGTGGTGCCCGGCGGATCGAGCAGCGCGGTGGCGTCCCGCCCCGGGATCCCCAGGCTGGGTCGGTTGTGCGCGACCGCGCCCGCCGTGAACGTCGTGCCGATCCCGACCAGCGCGCGCGAGGTCGTGATGTCGAACGACGAGAACGCGAGGCCGAACTGCAGCGGGATGCCGCCGGAGCCGTCGAGCTTCGGCACCGTGAACGCCTTGCCGAACGTGTTGATGTCGAGGCTCGACACCAGCTGATCGAGCAGCGGCGCGACGCTCGTCCTGATGAAGCTGGTCAGTCCGTTCTGGACGGCGCTGCGCACCTTGGGCGCGAAGACACCGTCCAGCAGGTCGACGATCGCGCCGCAGAACCCGGAACCATCCAGGCCGATCCCGTTGACGGTCACGCTCGGCGTGCCCTGCAAGGAGGCGCGCAGCACGCCGGCCTGGAGCTGCAGGCCGAACGCCACGCTCGCGGTGATCGAGGTCGCCGTGACGGTGACCGTCGTGCCGCCGGGGCAGCAAAACGTGCCGCACGCGTCAACCGTCAGCCGCACGCTGGGCAGCGTGATGCTGGCCTGCAGGCCGCCGGGGACCAGGGCCAGCGAGCTCCCCGGCTGGCTCCAGGAGATCGTGTTCGCGTTGTAGTTCACGTTCGGTGTGCACGCGAAGAAGCCGCAGTCACCGGCGTTGACCGGGTTGGCCGCGCGCAGGCCGCCGTCGACCAGGTTGCGCAGCTGCGCGCTCGACAGCACGGTGTGGAGGATGTCGTTGATGCTGTTGAGCCCGGTCGGCTGCGGATCGCCGATCGCGTTGGGATCGAGCCGCATCCCGAGCGCGCCGGCCAGGCTCGCGGTCTCGGCCGTGAAGTTCTGCGCCGCGAGCACGGTGCACGTCGTGCTGTTCTCCTTGCCGAACTGGTCGGTCGCCACGACATCCACGAAGTTCATCCCGAACCCGACCGGGACGCCGGCCTGATAGTTGCCGGTGGTCGCGTCGAGCGGCGCCGCCGCGCCGTTGATCGTCACCGACTGGACCGTGAACGCGGAGCTGATCTTGACCGGGACGACGATGGTGCTCGGCGCGGCCTGGAGCATGTACGCGTCGGACGGCTGCGACGGAGCGTCGGCGCGCAGGCACGTGATCGCCGGGCCCGACGTGCTGACGGTCACGGTGTGCGTCGCGCTCAGCGGCTTGCCGTCCTGGGTCGGCGTGGTCACCGTCGCCGACAGCGTGAACGTGCCGTCCCGGGTGAACTGGAACTGGGCGTCGGACGGCGACGGCAGGCCGGGCGACGAGCCGTACGCCAGCGCGACGTCGTCGACCCGGTTGCCGAACCGATCGTGGGCCTCGGCGACCAGCGTCACCTGATCGTTGACCGCGTACAGCGGGCGCTCGGGGCTGACCACCGCGACCAGCGAGCTCGGCAGGCCGGGGACCACGACGAGGAAGTCCTCTGCGACGTCGGCCGCGCCGCTGATCACGCACGATACCTGGTACATGCCGGTGGCGGTCGCGCTGACCGAGCTCGGGGTCGTCGCGACCCCGGGCGCCAGCGGCGACATCGCGATCGCCTGCGGCGCGCCGGTCACCGGGTTGTCGAACGCGTCGAACACCAGGCAGGTCGCACCGACCGGCTCGCCGGCCACCGCGACCGGGCTCGCGAGCTGGGTGACCACGCGGGCCGGTGCGCCGGGGATGATCTCGATGTCCACCGCATCGCCGACCAGCTCGAGCGAGGGCGCCGAGCAGCGCACCACCGCCATGCCGGCGCGCACCGCGATGACCTGGCCCTCGCTGTCCTTGCCGAACGCGTCGGTATCCTCGTAGGCGATCGCGAACTCCACGCTGTCGGTGAGCGGGTTGCCGGTCTTGTCGAGCGCCGGGCTGCCGGTCGCACCGTCCAGCACGGCGCAGCGCGCCTCGACCCGGTCGCCGGCGGCGATGGTCTGGTTCGCGACCCGGGTCTCCACCACGAGACCGGGACCGGCACGGTGGTCGTCGCCGCAGCCGGCGGCGAGCACCAAGGCCAGGCCGAAGACACACGCATGGTTGGTCGAGCGCATCGCTTCCCCCCCTCGGGGCGGTGGATTTCGTAGCTGACACGATACCCCAACTCCCTCCCGGCTGCAGGTTCTCTCGAGGGGGCACGACGCACATGGGCGGCAATTGTGAACGAGCCCCGAGTCACACCCCGCCGGTCATCGCCCACAGCTCGTGTGCGTCGGAGCACGTCGCGGCCCCGATCAGCCAGCGCTCCAGCCGGGCGAGGTCGCGCTCGTCGACGATCCGCGCGCGCTCGGCCTTGTCCACCGCGATCCCGCGCGCCGCGAGCACGGCCTCGGCGAGCGCCCGCGCTGCATGTGCGACGCCCTGCTCGACGCCGCGTGCGAGACCCTGCTCGACGCCGCGCGCGAGACCTTCCCGTACACCATCGTCGTGGCGCTCCGCGAGCCGGGCCTCGAGTACCGGATTGTGCCGCCAGCAGGGCACGCGCGATGGCATCGTCTGCCTTCGCGGCGCGGAGGATCGCCTCGATCGGCAGCGGGACCTCCAGTGCCGGGTCCTCGATGCGCAACGGATCCTTCGCTGCACGCGGGCATCTTACACCCGGCGGCCGGCCGCCCGCGGCGCGGCGCGGCGTGGCGTGGCTCACAGCGCGAGCTTCGGCGCCTCGGGCTTTGTGCGCACGGCGCTCCGGATCCCGCGGGCCTCCCCGGCGCAGCTTGTCCTGCACCCCGCCACCGGACGTGCCCCGAGATCCGCGCTAGCGTGACCGCGAGATGCCACGGGTCACGTTCCTGGTCACCAACGCCCCGACGCGGGTGATCGACGTGCCGCCGCGAGCGACACTGCTGCGCGCCGCGGTGCGCGCCGGGATGCCGATAGGCCTTTCGTGCCGCGGCGTCGCGGTGTGCGCCGCCTGCCGGATCTTCATCGTCGAGGGCGCCGACGCGGTGGAGCCGATGGACGAGCTCGAGGCGCAGCTCGCGGCCCGCGTCCGGCTCGCCGAGCACGAGCGCTACGCATGCTGCGCGCGCATCACGGGCGATGTCACGGTGACGACCTCGTACTGGTAACCCAGGCGGCATGACGACCGCGCGCAAGCCGGGGCGTGACCGCAGCCTTCCCTGCCAGCTGGGAGGTCCGCCGCGGTCTGCTAGCCTCACCTGATGGACTTCGAACCGAGCTCGCTCATCGCATCGCTGGTCGTGAGCTCGATCGGGTTCGTCGTGTTCGTCTACGGCAAGCGCCAGCAGCGCGTGCCACAGGTCGTGGTGGGGCTGGCGCTGATGGGATTCCCGTACCTCGTGCCGAGCGTCGCCATCATGGGTGCCATCGCCGGGGTGCTGCTGATCGGGCTGTGGCTGGCGACCCGGTCCGGACTGTAGGCGAGGCCTCGACGAAGCAGGCCCGGGGCGGCACCGGCCCGCGGTGCCGATCGTGAAGCTGCTGGCGAAGCGGCCCAGGCGGACAACGACGTGGCACGCGATCACAGTGCGGCCCGAGCTTGCGCAGTACGCGGCGTGGGAGCGCGCTGCCGGAGGCCGGCCGGTGAGCTCGTGGCTGACCCATCCCACTCTACCACCGCTGCCACCTTGCTCTCGTCGATAGAGCAGTCCTTCGCGAGCCGCTTCACTGAGTCGCCTGCACGTCGGCGCGACGCGCGAGGCCAGGGCTGGGGTCGGAGGATCGGCCGACGGTCAGCGGTCGGCGAGGTCGCCGTCCTGCAGGTACGCGGAGACCGCGACGATGCTCGCCGCGCTCCAGCCGGAGTTGGCTCCGCCGCCCTGGGTATCGCAGTCGCCGTCGTTGTGGACGCCGTACAGGAAGCCCTGCAGGTTGAGCACGCCCGCGCCGGAGCTGCCCGCCAGGGTGTCGAGATCGATGTACGAGATCTCGCCGTGGCACTCGGCGAAGAACTCGCCCTCGGCGATCACCTTGGGGCCGCCGCGCGGATGCTGGATGATCGCGAGCCGATCGGTCGACCGCGTGGTCAGCGGGGTCGGGGTCGCGGCCGGGAGCTGGTCGAGCGTGATCAGCGCGTAGTCCGGCGCGCGGGCCTGCTCGATCACCGTGCCGTGGGTGACCAGCGGATCGCCGTCCGGGTTGGCCTCGACGTTGAATGCCAGCAGCGGGCGGTTGCCCAACCCGACGCAGTGCCCGGCGGTGATCACGACCGGGCCGGCGGCCGCGGCGATCAGGGTGCCGGTACAGCTGCCGTCGATCAGCACGACCGCGTCCTCGCGAACCTGCGCGTCGGCGAGGGCGCCGTGGTACTGGTTGATCGGCGTGAAGTCGAGCGTGCCGCCGCACTGCGAGTACGCGCTCGAGGTGCGCGCCAGCGGGCACGCCGGCGGCCGGCGCGGCTCGGACGTCCCGCAGGCCGCGGCCGCCGAGACGGCGATCGCCACGCCGATGGCGGCGGCGATCGCCGAGAGCAGCGCGGGGCGCGGGTGGCACGTCACCCGCTAGCTCATAGCGTACGACCGACCGGCTAGTAAAGCGTGTTGAGCGCGGTGACGTCGGTGCTGGTGAACCGGCCGGTCTCGTTCTGGCGGAAGCACGAGTTCATGACCGAGCCGCCGACCGTGGTACCGCTCGGCGTGCCGGGGATCAGGATCGCGCCGACCCCGCCGTTGCCCTCGTTGGTCGCCGCGCCGCCGCAGCTGATGCTGCGGTTGAAGAAGTCGGAGTGACGGAAGCCGATGGTGTGGCCGAGCTCGTGGGTGATGACGTGGGTGACCGTGGCGGTCGGGAACGTCGCGGCCTGCAGGCCCGAGCCGATGTTGATCGCGTTGAACGGCAGGCCGCCCGAGGGGAAGCCCGACACACCGCCGGTCCCGGTGGTGACCCGCGCCGTGATCGTCGCGCTGCACCCGGTCGTGCTGCCGGAGGTGCGCGTCATGTGCCAGCGGATGGGCTGGGCGTTGTAGTTGGCGATCGCAGCGGTGAGCGCGGTGCTGAACTTGCCGGTGAACGCAGCGCCGTTGACGCAGATGTTCGTGACGGCGGTGCCGACCTGGTTGGTGGTGCGGTACTGCTCGAGGCCATCGGCCGAGGCGTCGACCTGCAGCATTTCGCGCGAGGCCTGCAGGCTGACCTGGCCGTCGCGGCCGACGTAGACTTGGCCGTCGTAGATCTGGATGTCGTCGATCGGGAACCCGGCCTGCACCAGGTTGTCGATGATCTCCTGGTTGTCGTCGGCGCTGTCCGCTGGTTGTGCGGCCCCGCAGCCGAACGCAAAGGCACTACAGGTCGCTGCGAATACGAGTACTTTGGTCGTCATGCGTCTTCTCCTCGCTGCAATACGAACGATCGCGCGATGCCTCCCTCGCGGAGCACATCACACGGCGCGGCGCCCTTCAATCCAGATGCCGCACCTCGGTTTGGTTGGCGACCACACACGGGCACCGCGGCAGAGCTGGCCTGGCGGTGCGGCAAGAGCTGGCAAACAGCGTAGGCTTGTCCGGCGGTTGGGACGTGCGCGGTGCGCGATCGCGGTGGCGCGCGCGGGCTTGCCGGCGACGCGCGACGTTCGAAACGTGCGTGACATCCTGGCTCGGTCCGGACTCCGCACCGGGGCGAAATACCCCTATCAACTATTCGATATCCGGGACAACCCACATCGGCAGAGCCGCGCGTGTCGTTACACGCCGCCGCTCTGCGCCCTGGGTTCCAATGTCGGATATCCTGATTCTACCGGATGGCAAGTTGGTGATGACGGCGACTGACGGCGAGCCGTGATGATGCTGCGCGGCGGCAGCAGTCCACGCTGCCGGCGCCACTCGGCGAGCGGTCGCGGTTTTCGTGTACCGAGCACGCGAATCCGCCTGGATGCTGGTCCTCGCAGACGACGGTTGCTGGCTACTCGTTGGCGAGCGGGCCTCGAGCTCCGCGACCACGCGCAGAGCCACGCATCGGCGACGGCTGGCACATCGCCAACGCGGCCTGGCACATCACCAACGCGGCATCGAGCTCGTAGACGACGTCCGGCAGCGGGCCGGCAGCGGCTCGGCGCACGGCGATCCAGGTCGTCCACACCGGGTCGCGCATCAGGCGCTAACAGACCGGGTAGCCACGAGGTCGTTATAGAAGTGCCAACCAGGTAGCCAGCGCCGTCACGCTCGGTCGCCGCTCGAAAACTCGGTCCACGGCTGCGCGGGCTTGTCGCGCAGCAGATCGGTCTGCCATGCGTACTGCGGATGCTCGGCGAGGAACCGGTGTGCGTCGAACGGCTGCCCGCATGGGTGGCCGTAGCGCCCGGTGAATTGCATCGCCAGCACGCTGCGGGCGTCGGCGACCTTGCCGTCGTTGGCGCCGAACGGCTCGTACGGCCCGAACCCCCACGACGGAAACTCGTCGGGGAACACGTCGAAGTGGCCGCAGATCGTGCGCGCGCCGGGGCCGTCCTTCTGTGTGTAGACATCGAAGTGGTCGGCGACCATGTGCTGCGCCGCGGCGAGATCTACCTGGCCGCGGCGCTCCGCGAGCAGTTGCTCCCAGCGCACGCGGCGGGCGGCGTCGTCCTTCACATTGCAGTAGTCGATGTTCTCGCACTCCTGGTTGCGAATCCGCGGATCGGCCACCAGGTTGCATCCCCAGTAGTACCCGTCGGACGTGCGGGTCTCGCCGACGAAGCGCAGCCCCAGCTCGAGCCGAGCGATCAGGCCCGAGCGGGCATCGCCGACGAGCCAGCTGTTGGCGTAGCCGCCGTTATTGCCTGTCTTCATGATGCGGATCCACGCGTCGACGTCGGCGGCGTCCTGCATGGCGCGGCGGGCGCGGTAGAACTCGGGTAGCCCGTGCTGGTCGTACCCAGAGAACCCGGCGATCGAGGTCTCGCAGCCGACCAGCCCCGCCGAGGTCACGAAGAAGTCGGTGGCGCTGTGGATCAGGCCGGGTGCGGTCTGCATCAGGATACGGTGGCCGTGCGCGGGTTGCAGATCGTGCACGACGTGGAACGCGTTGGCCTCGGTGTAGTCGTCCCAGGTGTTGTGCGCGATCACCACGCCGCCGTCGCGGGTCCAGCTGCCGGTGGCGATGAACGCGCTGCAGTGGTGACGGCGCTTGCGCCCGCGCGGCAGCTTGCCCTTGGACAGCGGCCACCAGTTCCACAGCAGCTCCAGGTACGCGTTCCACGCCAGCAGCTCTCCGAACGAGACCGCTACGCCTGCCGCGGCCGCGCCCTCGGCGATGCCGGTGAGCTCGTCGCGCAGCTCGTCGTCGAGCTTGTCGCGGTACAGGATCTGCGCTGCCTCGATGAAGAAATCGAAGCTGTCGCCGGTGGCGAACAGCGTCTTCTGGCGCGTCATGGCGAGTGTGGCGCCCAGCTCGGCGGCGAGCAAGAAGCCGTGCTGGAACCCGCGGTCGCGGGGCGTGCCCTCGGTGTGCAGGAACAGCCAGCCGTGGCGGGTGAAGCGATGGGCGTTGTCGAGCGGGGGACGGGTCATTGTTCCTCCACGAGTCCGGTCTGCCACAGCCAGTCGAGCGCGCTGCCGGGCCAGCGGTGGGCTAGCTCGGCGGCGGTCCGCCCGTCGAGCTGCGCGGCGAGCTGTGCGAGCGGAATATCGCCGAGGAATGCGGCCGGGCGGGGGAGCACGGGGTGGTGCAGCGCCCGGACCCGGCGGATCCGATCGCCGATCAGGACCGGCGTGTCGGCGATCCGCACCGCGTTGTACAGCCGCAGCGGCCGATCGGAGCGCAGCGCAGCCCGCGGCCGGGGCGTCGCAGTCTCGGCTGTCGCCCCGGCGCGC
>JBGQCL010000352.1:0-12662 GCA_041495365.1 Kofleriaceae bacterium
AGGTGTTCCTGTTCGACGAGCCGCTGTCCAACCTCGACGCCGCGCTCCGCGTCCAGATGCGGATCGAGATCGCCCGGCTGCACGGCGAGCTCAAGACGACGATCATCTACGTCACCCACGACCAGGTCGAGGCCATGACGATGGCGACCCGGATCGTGGTGCTCAACGCCGGGCTGGTCGAGCAGGTCGGCGCGCCGCTCGAGCTCTATCACCGGCCGGCCAACCGGTTCGTCGCGGGGTTCATCGGATCGCCCAAGATGAACTTCCTGCCCGGCACGCTGGTCGCCGCCGAGCCCAGCCAGGCCCGGGTCGCGCTACGCGACGGCACCGAGCTGACCTGCGCGGTCGACGCGACGCGCGCCGCCAAGGGTGCCGAGCTGACCGTCGGGGTCCGGCCCGAGCACACCAGCCCGGTCGCCGGCTCGGGGGCGGCCCCGGGGGCCACCGGGGGCCGGCTGCGCGGCGAGGTCGCCCTGGTCGAGAACCTCGGCGAGAGCGCGCTGATCTACGTCCGGCTGCCCGGGACCGAGGGCCTGACGCTGTGCCGCATCGAGGGCGCCAGCCTGACCCGGGCGGGCGAGCCCATCGAGATCGGGATCGGCCCCGGCGTGGTCCACGTGTTCGACGCCGACGGCAAGGCGTTTCCGCGCACGGTCGACGCGCTGCCCGGCGCCGAGCGCCGCGCGAGCTGAGCGAGCCGGTCGCGTTCGCCGCCGCCGGCCCGCGTTGCAGGTCGCGCTACGGGCCCCAGAGCCGGGTCAGCAGCGTGGTCTTCCGGGTGTCGAACGGCCGCCACTCACCCCAGCCGGCCGTGTTGGTGATCGGATCGTAGGCGTGGCCGTACCAGCCGGCGGTGTCGCCCGACTCGGGGTTGATCGCCCAGTAGCAGCCCTCGACGCCCTTCGAGACCATGTAATCCACGAACGCGTTCTGCCACTGGCCATCGAGGCCGATCGGGAGGTAGCCCCAGCGATTCTGATCGCGGATGGCGGCCGGGCCCTTCGGCCAGTCGAGGTTGCCGCCGAACTCGCCGACGACGACGGCGAAGCCCAGCTGCTTGAGGTAGCCCCAGTGCGCCTCCCAGCCTTGCCGGAGCAGGGCCGGGTTGATGACGACGTTGCACTTGAGGTCGCCTGCGGCATCACCGTCCTTGCCCGTGCACTGCGTCTGCGCCGGGTCCATGAACTGGCGCTGCACGAACACCGACGGGCCATAGATGTGCGGTGAGAACACCAGCCAGTCCTTCGGAATGTTGGGCGGGTTGGCGCCGGCCTCGAACAGGTTCTCGCCCCAGTTCACGTTGAGGGCCGTGTCGCCGAACGGGGTCTGGCTGATCGTGGTCGGCGTGCCGTCCTGGTTGCCGGCCGTGCCCGAGACGCCCTGGACGAACACCAGCGTGTTCGGGTTCACCGAGTTGATCGCCGTGAACGCGTGCTCGGTGAGCGTCTTCCACTCCGCCCAGGTGTAGTCCCAGGGCTCGTTGAAGAGATCGATGCCGATGATGTTGTCGACGCCGAGCTGCTGACCGAGGCCGGCCAGCGTCTTGAGGTCGTTCAGCCACAGGCTCTCGTTGTAGGCCTGGATCCGGGTCACGCCGGCCGGGTTGTTGGTCGCCGCACAGGACGAGTCCTCACGCTTGAAGTCGTAGTTGTCGCGGTTGTTGTCGACGAACGGCGGACGCGCGTCCAGACGGCCCTTGCGTCAGCCGACGAAGTTGGAGCACGAGTGCATGTCGAGCATGACCTGGACGTTGTTCTGCGCCGCGGCCGTGATCAGCTGCTCGAGCGCCAGGCGCGAGTTGGCCACCCGCACCGACGCGTGGTTCTTCAGGACCGGGTCCTTGCCCTGGGGGTCGTTGGCATTGAGCGTCTGCGGGACGACCGGGACGCGGATCACGTTGACGCCTGCCGCGTGCATCTCGGCCATGTCTCCCGCGACCGTGCGGCCGCTGCCCGCGCCGCCGTTGACCCAGAACGTGTTGCCCATGAAGAGCTCCATCGGCGCGCCGCGTGGGTTCGCCGCGTCGTTGGCCAGCTCGTAGCGACCCTCGAGGCCGAACCACGAGCCGCAGTGCACCGGGAAGACCGTGCCGTTCCGGGTGATCCGGCCGTTCGTGTTGACGCGGAACACCGCGGGGGTGGTGCTGGGGATGGCCACGTTGACGGTCACGGCCGTCGAGGTGGTGTTGTTGCCGGCGGCGTCGAACGCCTTGGCCGTGTAGGAGTGATTGCCGTTGTTGGCCCCGGTCAGGGAGACCGTCAGGGTGAACGGCGACGGCGGCGTGGTGTCGGAGCCGAGCAGCGTCGTTCCGTCGAAGAAGTCGACGCGGGTGACACCGATGTTGTCGGTCGCGGGGGCGGTGAGCGTGATGTTGCCGGCGGCGATGACGCTGGTCGAACTGCTCGACAGCGAGACGGTGGGCTTGGTGGTGTCGCCGCCACTGCCACTGCCACTGCCACTGCCACTCCCACTCCCGCTGCCGCCGCCGGTGCCGATCGGGATGGTCGTGCCGTTGAGCTTCACGCTCACGATGGTGGAGCTGGCGAACGCGTTGGTGCCGGTGAAGCCGACGTCCCAGGTCTGGCCGATCTGGATCGGCTGGAACTGCAACCAGTCGGGGTTCAAGGCCGTGCGGTTGCCCGAGGCATCGGCGGCCGCGACGCTGCCGTTCCACCCCGTGCCCGAGACGCCGGCGGTGCCGCTGAGCTGGAACACGATCTGGAACGAGGTGATCGGGCTCGCGAACCCGGTGTCGGTGATCCGGACCGCGCCGTTGAAGCCGCCGTTCCAGCTCTGGGTGGGCAGCACGTCGACGGTGACGCCGGTGCCCGAGACCGCGACGGCGCCGACGCCGACGCCGACGCTCTCGGCGGACAGGTCGTCTGAGCCGCCGCTGCAGGCGTGGAGGGCGAGCGTGAGCCCGAGGAGGGGGAAGGACAATCGAGAAGCTGTGAGTCTTGTCATGGGGCGTTCTCCATTTCTGCACTCGCAAACGATGCACTCTGCATGAGCGCATGCACATAACCGCTGGTCGACACGACGGTCCGTTCGCCACAATTGGCGAACTCGATTGATGAGCGAAATCTAATTCAGCAACGCCTCGTTGTCGAGGGGGTCGAGGGGTCTACGAGAGATCTCTCGAGCACGACTGGCTATTTTACAAGTCTCTACCGAAAAACTGCAAAATCTGCGGTCCGCCCGAAATCTACAGTGAGTGAAACTACATGTGCATGATATCGCGCCTAGTGAGATACACAATGCGTGAAGTCCAGCTGGAAAGCACCAGGCGGCCAGGGGATCTGGTCGGTCAGGTGGCCTGGTGGCAAAATGGTCCGACCAATGTACGGTACATTTGTGAGCTGGACCGGGGGGGAACAAGCGCGGTGATCAGCGCCGGTCGTCATGGCCGTGGTCGTCGTGACCGTGAGCGTCATGACCGTGGTCGTCATTCTGCGCCATTGTCGTCGGTCACGGCGAACCGGATCACGGTGGCCGAGTACGGGGCCGGCTGCCAGATGAACGTCGAGCCGCGGAGCACCGCGGTCGATCGGGCGACATCCGCCGAGCCGGTGCCGGTCCGGGCCGCCTCGTCCTGCGGGATCCCGTAGCTGAACACCTCCACTGCGCGGGACGCCTGGAAGCCGCTGATCGCGATGTTCACGTCGAGCGTGGCCGCGGGGTGCTTGTTGATCAGCAGCAGGTTCACGGTGTGGGCGCGGCGATCCCGCACCGCGTAGATCCCGACCCCGGTGTAGTCGCTGGCCGCGGCGATCACGCGCTCGCCGCCGCGGGCGAAGTGCTGGAGCAGCTTGTAGGCGTAAAACGTCGGATAGCGGTCCGCCGGACCGGCCGGCGTGGCCGCCGTGACCAGGCCGTAGTCGCCATACGGGCGCCAGCCGTACAGGTTCGGATCGTTGTTGTTGGCCGCCTCCTGGCCGTTTCGCAGGTTCCACCAGAAGAACCCGTTGAACTCGCTCTTCATGATGTTCGCCAGGCTGTCGGCCATGAACAGCCCGTTCACCAGGCTGGTGGTCTGCTTGCCGGGATTGGAGAACACCGAGTTGTTCTCCGTGCAGATGATCTCGACCTGGCTCGCGGCGCTGCCGAGGTAGTCGTTCAGCGCCGCGCGGATCGCGGCGGCGTCGTTCGCCCAGGTCCGCGCCGAGTTGAGCAGGAACGCGTCGCTCTCCCCGCTGGGGCCCTGCTCGTAGCGGTGGTAGATCACGAAGTCCGGGGTGACCCCGAGTTGCTCGAGCGTCGCGAGCATCACCGCGTTCCAGCCGTGATGGGTGGCGCCGGTGCGGGGGTTGACGGCCCCCTCGTCGGCGTAGTTGGCGAAGCTGTCCTCGTCAGCGACGACGACCGCGCCGATCTTGATCGAGGGGTCGACCGCCTTCATCTGCTGGACGTAGTCCTTGAACCGCGTCGCGTAGGTCACCGGATCGTGCGGCCGCGCATTGTTGTCGAGCTCCCACGAGCCGTAGTTCTCGTTGCCGATCTCCCAGTAGGCGAAGCCGTAGTGCTTGGTCCCGTTCGCGTAGCTCACCTCGGCGGCGGCCTCCTGCGGCGAGCCTGAGCCGTAGTTCGCCGTGATGAACACCTGGCCCTGGGTCGCGAGCGCGACGTTGGCAAACGCGTCGAGGCTGGTCGCCCACTGGAAGGTCTGGCCCTCGGTGGTGTTGGTCTGCCAGTGGTAGGCGTCCGACAGCGAGCCGCCGCCGAACCGCAGCGCCCGGTTGTCGGCCTCGATCAGCAGGTCCGCGGTGGTGCTGGTGTTGAACGCGCCGTCCCAGATGTCGGCGTTGAGGCCGAACAGCCGGGGATCGACGGTGCGCAGCTGCTGCTTGCCGTCCACGGTGGCCTGGACCCGGGTGGGCGCGGGGCCGAGGTCGAGCCGCATGTCGTCGATGTAGAACGGGTTCGCCGTCTGATCGGCGCCACCGGTCTCCTGCATCCAGATGTCGGTGAGGTCCGGCTTGCCGGCGACGCCGAGCGCGCCGAGCGGCACCGTGATCTTGCGCCACGGCGTCGTCGGGTCCGCGGTCATCGCCGGGAGCGCGAAGCTCTGCGGCATGGCGACGCCGGACAGCAGGGCGCGCAAGGTCAGGACCTGCCCGCCCTGGCTGCCGGCGTTGATCCAGAACGTCAGGCTGGCGTAGCTGGTCGTGTCCATCGCGGCGTGGTGAAACGCGAGCGCGGTGAACGGGCCGGCTCGCACCGCGATCGAGCTGGTGCCGGAGTTGACCGGACGCGCGTTCCCCGGATCGACGCTGGCCCAGCTCCAGTTATCCCAGCCCTCGGCGAACCGATCACCGTAGAGCGCCATGCCGTGATCGAGCGGCGGCGGCGGGATGATCGGGACGGCGCGGGTCATCACGACGTCGTCGACGTAGTACGTCGGCTGGTCGAGGCCGGCCCACTCCTGGATCCAGAACCCGCTGAAGTTGGTCGCGGCCACCGCGCCCAGCGCGCTCAGCGGGATGGTGACCTGCTGCCACGAGTTGGCCGCCAGCGGCGGGATGTCGAACCCGACCGACTGCCCGGCGTCGGCCAGGGTGGCGGCGACGTGCAGCCGCTGTCCGCCGACCGGACCGCCGTTGATCCAGAAGCTGACGTTGCCGTAGTCGGTGTCGTCGAACGCGACGTGCCGGAACCACAGCGCGGTGAACGGGCCGGCGGTGACCGCGACCGACGTGGCCCCCGAATGCACGACCGCGGTGCTCGCGAAGTCGACCGACGCCCAGCTCCAGTTCTCCCAGGCGCTACCGAGCCCGTCGCCGTAGACCGACAGATCGTTCGCCGCGTGGGCCACGTCGCGCAGCCCCGCACCGACCGCGACGACCACGTAGCAGGACAGCAAGACGCGCAGTCTGGACATGGCGGGACCATATCCGACCGGCCGGTAATCTCATCCATGAGAATTCGTGAAAATCACGCGGTGAGAATTCCGATGCCTCTCACATTTTACATTGGCCGTCGTACTGAATCAGACACACTCCCGATCAATCGTAGTTACATTAACGCATTTCATAGCGAGCGAACGAACTGGATGAGATTGTGCTGGTCGGCCGCGCCGAGCCGGCCGAACGCCTGGGCCGCGGTCAGGCCTTGACCATCGTGCGCCCGGATCGCGGTGGCGATGTCGGGCGTCCGGCCGTCGTGGAGCAGGTGGTTGCGGAACCGGATGCCCCACAGCGGCGCGGTCCGCATCCGCCGGGTCACCGCGACGGTGTCGCCTTCGTTTCCGATCCCGTCGCCCAGCGTGCCCATGTCGTGGACCGCGAAGTCGGAGAACGGGTTGAACGCGAACCCACCGGGCACGCCGTTGGGCGCCGGGTTGGGGGTGCGGAACGTCGTGGTGACGTGGCAGCCATTGCAGCCGACGTTGTTGAACACCACCGCGCCGGCGTTGACCGCGATCAAGTCGCTGAGATCGCGCTCCGGCGGCGCCACGAACGTCATGAACGTGAGGAAGTTCTGGACGTCCTCCTGGAGCTCGGTCAGGCCGCCGGCGCAGCTGCCGACCGCATCGTCGGTCCCGGCCGGGACGCCGTTGCCGGCCGGCTGGGCCGGCGCCATGTCGTCGCAGCCGGCCGGCATCGGCGTGCCGTTGGGCGCGGACTCGGTCGCGAACGCCGTGATCGACGTACCGGCGAAGCAGTGCTGGGTGGTGATGCCCATCTCGTTCTTGTAGGCGTCGCCGGCAAACGTCGTCAGGTTCGAGATGCCGGCCTTCCATCCGAAGCGCGCGACCCGCACCGTGCCGATGCGCTGCGAAACGTCAGCCGGGTTGGGGATCAGCACCGCCGCGGTATTGACGGTGCCGCGGACCGCGGCCGGCTCGGCGGCGACAAGCTGGGTGAAGAACGAGTCGGGCATCGCGTCGACCAGGCCGAGCCCGAACAGCGGGGTCGTCAGGCGACCGACGTTGTGAACGGTGGCGTCCGTCGGCTCGCGCTCGAGCGGCACGGTGCAGGTCCGGGTGCCGTTCGAGAACGTGCCCAGCGTCTGGAGCTGGCGCAGCGACCCGCCCTCGCTGGCCAGTTCGTGGAAGATGCCGTTGGTGACCCGGCCGTACCGCCGCTCGATCTGCTCTCCCGCCCCGCCGGCCGCGCCGTTGGTGTGGCATCGCCCGCACGCCACGTCGTTGAACACCGGCCCCAGGCCGTCGCTGATTCCCTCGACCAGGTTGAAGTTGTCGAGCGCTTCCTGGAAGTCGGCATCGGTGATGCCCCCGACATGTCCGCCCAGCGCGATCGAGGCCGTCTCCGTCGACGTGGTCGGCTCGCTGGCCGCCCCGAGGGAACATCCCACGAGCAAGCCTGCCGATGCGCCCAGTATGCCTGCTCTCAGAACAAACGAGATCTCCATCTGAATACCTCCGAAGCAAAGAGGGGTGACCCGCCTCTCACACGACGCACACCTGGGGCCATCCGGCCCCCCGGAGGTCCCTCGATCGCTGTCATCGACCGGCCGTGCTGCCTGGCTTCGCCGAGCTGCCGGGATTTTCTGATCGCGTTCGTCATCGCGATTCCCGGGGCGAACACTGCAGTACGGTCGACGATGATTTGAAATCGGACCTGATACTACTGGTGTGAAGAACGATGTCAATCTTGGAGTTCGAATGCGCTTGAGAATCTTTCGAACATGAGAGCGAGTTATCAGATTGCGTGTGCAACACGTTTCATTGGGTAATTCGCGCGACATCTCTGCGAGGTCGAGAATCTGCAGAATCACTCGCTCGAGGCGAAACCGCACACTTCCATCTCCGAGCATGCAGGCGATCGACAGATATCTGATGGGGTATTGAATATCTGAGGGCAGCTGGAGTCGAGGTGCAGAGTTGCGAGCGCAGCTCTCGACGAGGAGCCGCGGGCCGCTGCCTGGACGCACAGCAGCAAGCCGCGTCCTATCATAGGCTATTCCGGATATCGGATATCTGAGGGAGCAAGGCATGGCATGCCGTCGGCTGCGGCGGCGCCGGTCGCTTCTCAGCTCGGCGGACGGCATGGGCGCACGATCAGGAGTGCCCGCTCACGGTGAAGCTGACTCCACCGGCGGTCGCCGTGCATGTCACGGCGCAGGTGTTCCCCAGGTGCACCATGACGACGTCGGGGAGCCCGCAGCCTGCGGCGGCAAGGCGTCGACGAGCTCGCTGCGGGTGAACCCGGCGTTCTGGAGGTCGTGCCAGAGCAACACGCGCCAGCATCCCGGCGAGCCGGTGATCGAATCCCCTGGAGGCATCCGGGTCTGCGCCGGTGCGGATCGGGCGCCCGCGATCCAGATCGCGATGATCAGCGCTAACACGGTCAGAGCGCGAACGACGACGGAGCGATGACCCGGTCATGATCGTCTTCTCCCCGAGCGAGCTCGTCGCTGGCGAGCGTCGGGAATGACCAGCATGCGCGGGAGTCATGGGAGCGCTCTCATGACGCTCTCCCACGTGTGCTCCCGAACTTTTGAGAGCGCTCTCATCGCCGGGAGCTTCGCACTCCGTTACTGTTCATGTCTTGGAAAATCGGTCGAAACATGCGGCTCCGATCGTGCGCTGATGTCGCACATCGCGCATCGCGGTCGCGTGACGCGAGCCACGCCTCGAACCAACCGCCGGGTCGGTGCGCGCAACGACCGACCCGACTACGACCACGCCGATGGCGTGACGCTCCGCGTTCACGAGCTGTGCGACGGCGCGCGGCTCGCCGCCTCGATCCCGGCTCCGTCGGGCGGCGACGGCGTGCGGTTTGCGATCGCGCGAACCGGCCGCGAGATCCGCATCGAGCGCAGCGGACCGCCGGCGCCATGGCGCGTGCTGATGGTGGGGCGGCACACGATCTCCGCGAGCCATGGTGTGGTCATACCGACTCCGGATGGCGCGGTGGCCGAGCTCGCCATGAACATCGCGTTCACGGTGATCTTGCTCAATAATACGCAGGATCAAGATCATGAGTACAAATGACCCGCTGATGACCCGCTGATGACCCGCTGATAGATAGGTGGATCTCGGACTGCTAATCGCGCGAACGGGGCTCGACGAACGCGGATAAGCCGATTATCGTACGTTTGCCCAGGTCTCCTGGCTTGCAGTTCATTCACCGGCAAGCTGGCCTTACCACTTGACAACCTTACCATTCGTTGGCTATGCGGTGGCCTGGGAATCCATTCACCCCAGCACAACGCGGGCATCCATGTCGCTTGCACGGAAACGCTGGACCGTCTTGCCCGAGGTCGAGGAAAGGGTAACGAGATGAGTGCTCGAACCACGCTCCGATTGTTTGTCCTCTCGAGTGCTGTGGTCGCCGGGGCATCGCTGCCGGCCGTGCACGGGCTGCGCGCGGAGCCGTCGAGGCCCGCCGCGGCCACGACCCTGCCGTTCCAGGATCCGCACCGGCCGATGAACGCGCGGATCGACCTCCGCCAGCGCGCCACGGTTCGCGTGCGCGGCGAGGACATCCCGCCGCGCAGGCTCGACCGCGAGACCCGCGCGATCGACTTCGACGACCACGCCGGCGTCGACCTGGTCGACGAGACCAAGGAGTTCGGCGAGGCGATCGGCGCCACCGGCCGCCACGACGTGTACCTGGTCTTTCACGGCTCGTTCCGGATCTCGACGTTCGCGGTCGACTGATCGACCGAGCCACCCGTGTGTCCGCGGCGTCGTCGCGCGGCAATCGCCCACTCTTTTCGTTCGGAGGACCGGTATCATGAGAGCGCTCCCACAACCCTCATCCCTGCGGTGGGCGATCGTGTTCTGCCTCGCCGCGCTGCTGGCTCCCGCGGCGGCGCTGGCGCAGACCCTGCCGCCCGCCGCCCAGGTCGCCAGCCAGATCACCGTCGGCTGGAACCTCGGCAACTCGCTCGAGTCGCTTCCCGGTGAGACCGGATTCGGCAACCCGCTCGTCACCCAGCAGCTCATCGATAGCGTGAAGCATGCCGGGTTCAATGCCGTGCGGATTCCGGCTTCCTGGGACATCCACGCCGATCAGACCACGCACGTGATCGACCCGGTGTGGATGGCCCGGGTCAAGCAGGTCGTGGATCTCGCCATCAACGATGGCCTGTTCGTGGTCCTCAACATCCACTGGGATGGTGGCTGGCTCCAGGATCACCCCGTGTTTGCGTCCCAGACGGCGGTCAACGTGAAACAGCAGGCGTACTGGACCCAGATCGCCAACACGTTCAAGACCTACGACCAGCACCTGCTGTTCGCCGCGACCAACGAGGTCCACGCCGACTTCGGGACCCCGAGCACCGAGAACATCACGGTGCAGCAGTCGTACCTCCAGACCTTCGTCAACGCCGTGCGCGCGACCGGCGGCAACAACGCGTCGCGGACGCTGGTCGTCCAGACCTACAACACCAACATGCAGCACGGCCTGAGCTTCTTCACGCTGCCGACCGACACCATCGCCAACCGGCTGATCGTCGAGACTCACTTCTACGATCCGTTCGACTTCACCTTGAACCTCAGCGGCAGCTGTCTGTTCTGGGGCGCGCCGTTCCCGACCCAGAGCGCGTGCACCTGGGCCTACGAGCCCTACGTGACCGACCTGTTCGCCCAGGTCCGGGCGAAGTGGGTCGACCAGGGCATCCCGGTCATCGTCGGCGAGTACGGCGTGGCCACGCGGCCCAACCTCAGCCTCGACGCGCGGCAGTACTGGCTCCAGACCATCAACCAGATCGCGGCCAGCAATGGGCTCAAGACGTTCTACTGGGACAACGGCGTCTTGCCCAGCCAGAGCAACGGCTTCGCCCTGGTCGACCGCAACACCGGCGCGGTCACCGACCAGGGCGCGCTGGACGCGGTCCTGCGCGGCGCCGGCGTCGGCAATCCGAACGTCCAGTACACGCTCACGACCAGCACGGCCGGCACGGGGATGGTGTCGGTCAATCCGGTGGCCCCCACGTACGCCGGTGGCACGGTCGTGACCGTCACGGCCACGCCGGGCGCCGGCCAGGACTTCGCCGGCTGGACCGGCGCGCTCAACGGAACGACCAACCCCGCCACGCTCAAGATCCTCGGCAACACCACCGTCACCGCCAACTTCATCCCCCACGGATCGGGAGGGTCCGGAACGATCCTGCGTGAATTCTGGCTCAACATCAGCGGGAACGGGATGACGAGCAGCTTGACCTCGAACGCCAGCTACCCGAACAACCCGAGTGGCAGCGGGCAGCTCACCTCGCTGGAAGGTCCCACCAACTTCGGCGACGGCTACGGTACTCGCATCCGCGGGTACATCCATCCGCCGATCTCGGGCAGCTACACGTTCTGGCTGGCGAGCGATGACGGCGGCGACCTGTTCCTCAGCACCAGCACCGATCCGGCCAGCGCCACCCGGATCGCGTTCGTCGACAGCTGGACGAACCCGCACGAGTTCTCGAAGCTCCCGTCCCAGAAGTCGGCGACGATCAACCTGGTCGCGGGTCAGAAGTACTACATCGAGGTGGTGCACGTGGAAGCCGGCGGAGGCGACAACGTGTCCGTGGCGTGGCAAGGCCCGGGCATCGCCCAGCAAGTCATCCCGGGCACCTATCTGTCGCCGTTCGTTCCCGGAACCGGCGGGACGACCCGCACGCTGACGGTCACCAAGGCCGGCACGGGCAGCGGCACCGTCACCTCGTCGCCGGCAGGCATCAGCTGCGGCAGCACCTGCAGCGCGAGCTTCGCCACCACCGCGTCGGTGACGCTCACCGCCGCGGCGGCCAGCGGCTCGACCTTCGCCGGCTGGAGCGGTGCCTGCACCGGCACCGGCACCTGCACCATGCCGGCGGGAACGGCGGCGCAGTCGGCGACCGCCACCTTCACTGCCAGCGCCACGAGCCAGACCCTCACGGTCGCCAGGGCCGGCACCGGCACCGGCACCGTCAGCTCCACACCCGCCGGCATCAGCTGCGGCAGCACCTGCAGCGCGAGCTTCGCCAGCGGGACCTCGGTGACCCTCACCGCCTCGGCGGCGAGCGGCTCGAGCTTCGCCGGCTGGAGCGGCGCCTGCACCGGGACCGGCACCTGCACCGTGTCGATGACGGCGGCGCGGTCGGTGACTGCCACGTTCAACGCCAGCGTCACCGGCGCTCCCTGCGACAACCCCATCACCTTCTCCGGAGGAAACACGGGCAACTTCAACACCACCGGCCCGATCTGCTACCGGACCAGCGCCGTGATCAACGGCTGGGGATGCTCCAGCTTCGACGGACGAACGGCCACGGTGGGCGGCCAGGCCAGCACCTGCGGCCAGATGCCCGTCACCCGGTCCGCCGATGGCTTCGTCTACTTCCAGGCCTCCGCCGGCGCGTTCCCCTGGGCCACGATATTCACCTGGTGAGCTCCGTCGGCTGCGCGACCGATACGGCGGCGGTCAGCGCTTCGTCCAGTCCGGCACTTCTGATCGCCGCGCAGCGCTCTACCACCAGGCCTCGGCCTGGAGACCGAACGAGCCACCGTTGGTCGCGTTGCCGTAGACCTGTTGCAGCCCGGGTCCGCTCGTGCCGCCGGTGTACACGCCGAGGCCCGGCGCCTGGGCCGCGCTGTTCCAGATGCCGTGCGTGTAGAACAGACGGACCGTCGGCCGGGCCCCGGGCCCGTCGCCCGCGTTGATCGCGAGACACGGGGTGATCTTGATCAGGTTCGGGGCGCCGCCCGCGGCGGCGAAGACGTGGTCGAT
>JBGQCL010000353.1:0-12649 GCA_041495365.1 Kofleriaceae bacterium
CGGTGACACCGGCTGCAAGCCCCCGCAGCTCCCGGCGAATCGCCGGCGTATCAGGGGGAGCTAGCGGTCTCGTCCGCGGTCCGTCACCGAGCGTCGACGCGCATGGAGGTGGTCGCCGCCTTGCTCGCAGCGACGGCCACCGGCGGTATCGTCCACACCGCGCCTTGCGATCAAGACTGCGGGTGGAGCCACGGTCACCGGGTCTGCGCACGCCGCTGCTACTGATCCCGCCCCGCGGCCCACCCCTCCCCCGGACATCGAGGCCGGTGCAACCACGCGTGCGACGGCGCGCACCACCCCGGGCGCCGGCGCACGAGTCACCGATCAGGGTGTCGCGTCGACGTCCTCGTGGAACACGCTGGTCTCGTGGTCCACGAAGTTACCATCATCGTCGAACGCGTCGTGCTGCGTGGTGATGTCACGCGAGTAGGCCTTCTTGAAGTTGATCTTCCAGGCCGGCAAGAAGCCCGTGATGTCGGTGTCGAGCAGCGGGCGCGCCAGCGTGGTGTCGGCGAGGTAGCCCGCCGTGATGTGGAGCTCGTACAGGGCGGTCTTCAACCCGTCCGTCGACGTGCCCGACGTATCGATCGTCAGATCGTCGAGCGCAGGCAGCGAGGGCAGCGCGACGCTCAGCCGGTTGGTTCCGTCGAGTCCCCAGCCCGGCGACACGGTGGCCGTGGCCAGCCGCGACGGGAACGCGAGCGCGGTCGTGCCCTTGGTGACCTTGTCACCCATCGCGAACGGCATGGTGACCGAGCGCGTGGTCATGATCTTGGTGTCGGCGATCGGATTCGTTCCGATGAACTTGATGCTCTGCGTATCGTCCTTGGTGAGCGCCGCATCGGGCATGCCCATGATGGTGACCACCTGGTCCTTGTTCACCTTCAGGTCGAGGTTGAAGTCGGCGGTGAACACCGTGGCCGGGGTGGAGTTGTTCTTGGTCAGGACCTCGACCCGGGCGAGCACGGTCTCGGTGTTCTTCTTGGGGTTCTTCGGGTCCGCGACGGGCGGCGGGTTGGCGAGCGAGGGGGTGAGCGTGACCAGCGCCATGCCGGTCCCGGCATTCGCCGCGGCGCCCGCGTTCGTGGGGCCATTGACCACGAAGCCATGCGTGATCAGCGCCTTCTTCGCGGCGGTGTCGCTCACCACGAAGTCGTAGGTTCCGTCGACCGCGCTCAGGGCGAACGCGCCCGCGGCCGTCGCCTGGTCGTCTGCGTCGACGTGGACAAAGCCCGGCCCGGTGACCGTTCCGGTGATCGTCGACGGCGCCGGCCCGGCCGGTTGACAGGGCGTATCCAGCGTCGGCTCCGGCACCTTGTCCGTCGCGTCGTCGCCGATCGTGCGGAACGACTGCCACGTCATCACGGTGGTCGCATCGATCGCGCACACGACCGCCACCGAGTACATGTCACGGGCCATGAAGGTGACCATCAGCGACGGCGACGCCATCGTCCACGGGACCGGCTTGGACGCGGTATCGAAGCCGTCGCGGTACGCGACGAACAGGGGCATGGCCCCAGACTTGATGTGAACAGCCGTCGGCGGCGGTGGCGCGACATTCGGAGGCGCCGGAAAGCTGTCACTGCAGCCAATTACGGCGGGCGACAGCAAAGCGCAAACCAGGAAATAAGAGGGCCTCATGGGGGCGCCATCACAGCAAAACGAGCGCCAACTTACAAGCTCCGACCCATGCCAAATGCGACCGCGTGACGCGGCAAACTAGCTCACGTTGCAGTTCTGTCTCGAAAGCTAGGTTACTCGAGTTTCAGGCACAGAAAGGCAGCTGCACAGGCCCCTGGGCTGTGTTCAGCGTGACATTGAAGATACGGTGTGACAGCCACGTCGTGGTTTGAGCGTGGCACTGCGGATACAATGTGACACCCCCGAAGCGGAGTCAGGCCGGTGTGCCCGAGATCGGCGAATGTTGGCTAGGTGATGGTTTCTTGGGGCAGATCTCCCAGGAAGGGTCGCGCGGCAACACACGCGGGTCGCTCGATCTTGCCGCGGGATACCATTGACAATCCGTCGCGAAGCCCCTGTACTCGTTGCGATGTGCCCCGCGGAACCGGGGAGCATCGAGCGCTGCGTTCGTTGCGAGGCCACATTTGCGAGCTCGCGCCGAAGCGGTGCAAGCAACATGCCCGGGGCAAGGTGCCCCACTTGCGGACCGCGGCAAGGGGCCGTCTACCGGTACGTGCCGAGGTCCACGAAGGCCTCGTCGGTCATGATGACGTACGGCCGATCCTCGAAGCCAAGGTTGCCTCGGCCATCGAACGTCTGGACCTGCAGCAGCCCCATCCCGTAGCCCATCGGCCCCTGGGAGAAGTAGTTGATCGCGAGCTGGTACGGCCCGGCATGGGGCGTGCCCTGGATCGCGAAGCACTCGGGGCCGTAGCCGGTCGTGATGTCCGCGTAGAGCTCACCGCCCGAGCTCAGCTGCCGGTGGCCGTACCATGCGTGGCCACCCCGCGCGTCCCGGATATGGAAGTCGACGTCGTTGCCATCGGTCTCCCAGTACAGGATGAAGCGGGTCGACGGCCGGGTCGGCAGCGCGATGCCGCGCCGGTCGAGCTGCGCGATCACCTCGTCGCGCTTGCCCGCGACGTGCGCGAGGTAGGCCGCGCCGATCATCCCGACGTCCTCGGCGAGCACGCGCTCAGCGCCGGCGAACCGGTTCGCCGGGTAGCTGCGATCGATGCCGTCGAGGATCGCGGCGAACGCGGCGGCATACTGGCCGTCGCGAACCAGCGCGTACGCCAGCAGGCGATGGCCGGTCAGGTGATCGGGCCGCTGCTCGACGGCGCGCCGGTAGGTGTCGATGATCAGCGCGCGCTGGGCCTTGCCGACCCGCTCGAGCCGCTCGCCGGCGAACCGGCGGAGGTCGGCGCGCGCCGGGTACAGGTCGATGATCGAGCCGTAGACCCGGGCCGCGGTGTCGAGATCGTGCCGGGCCTCCAGCGCATCGCCGAACCCGATCAGCGCGAGCACGTTGCCAGGCTCCCGGTCGTGCCAGGCGCGTGCGGCGGCGAGTGCGCGGTCCACGCTGCCCGTCGCGAGCGCGCGCTCGATCTCCGCCAGCAGGCCGCGGAGCGCAGGCAGGCGCCGGTGTCCCGCCAGGCCATCGTCGTTCGCGTCGTCGGCGGCGCCACCCGCGCCGATCCCCATCCCGTTCGCATCGCCGGATCCGGAGATGGCGTAGGCGCGGCGATCGGATCCTGCGGCCCGGTGCCGCTGCGACGACGGGGCCGGCGGCGGCGGAGGCGGCACCCTCGCGGGCGGCACCGGACGCGGGCTCGGCGCGGGCACCCGCTCGATCTCCCTCGCCGCCTCCCTCACCGCGCCGGACGGCAGCGCGATCGCCTCGCCGGCGGCGCTGCCCGCGCCCGCGCCACCCGCGGTGTCACCGCGGCGCGAGGTGGTGTCCGGGTCCGGGTCCGCGGGCGCCGGACGCTCGGGCGCGGCGCGGAACGTCAGGCTGCGCGATCCCGCGTAGGCCCCCGCGGGTCCGCTGTCCTGCGACGCGGGACCCGCAGGCGGGCTCGCCGGGACGGGCTCCGGCATCGCTGCCGCCACGGCCGGGGCCGCCCGCACGCGGACCTTGCTCGCGTCGGCGATCTCGCCGAGCTGCTGGATCGCGTCGCCCGGCGCGTCGCGGGCCGCCTCCCGCTTGCCGGCCTTGCCGGCCTTGCCCTCCTCGGTGTCCCCGGTCTCCTTCTGCGCCTTGTCGGCCCCCGCCAGCTTCCTGGCCGGCAGCGACCTGGGCTCGGTGGGCGGCACCGGCGCCGCGATCTGGACCGGCGGCGCCCCGCGGGGCGCCGGTGCGGTGCGGGGCGCCGGTGCGGTGCGATGAAACAGCTCCACGCCGGACGGGCCGATCGCGAGGATGTCGGCGAGCGTGGTCCGGTCGATGCCGTAGCGCGCGTAGTGGGCATCGGACTCGAGCACCAGCATCGAGGTCTGGCTCGACACCACCCGGGCCGCGATCGAGCGCTGGACGATCTCGCCGCGCAGCGAGTCGGCCGCCGCGCCGGTCAGCGCCGCGAGCCGGCGGTCGAGCTCGGCGACCTCGGCCGCGGCGACCGCGCGCTCCAGCAGCACCGGCGTCACGCCGACCGGCGTCATCGCCGTGCGCACCCCGCCGATCGTCAGCGCCAGCTGCTGGGCCTGCCGATCGCGGCGGACGAACACCGTGACCTCGTCGCCCGCCTGCGCCGCGTCGATCACGCGCGGGAACACCCAGCGCGCGCCATCGACCGCGACCGGGATCTCGGTGCGCACGGTGAGGCCGATCCGGCGCGCCGCCTCGGCCGCGCCGCGGTCGAGATCCAGCACGGCCCCGGGGTGGGCGAGCCCGGCGCGGGTGATCGCCGCGGCGGCCGCGTCGTCGCGGATCCCGCCGGTCAGCGCGACGTCGATCCGGTCGACCCCGCGGGCGGCGAGCCGCCGGGCGAGCTCGGGCAGCGCATCGATCCCGGCTCCCGCGGTGATCACCCCGTCGGTGACCACCACGACCCGCGCCCCCGGTGCATGATCCGCGAGCCAGCGCAGCGCCTGGCCGAGATCGGAGGCGCCGAGCGCGCCGCGCGCGACCAGCGCCGCCTCGAGGTTGCCGATCCGGTCGGCGCGGCCGGCGTACAGCGGCGCGGTCACCTGGTCGAACGCGATCACCTGCACCGGCAGCGCTCCGCCGAAACCGCCGGCGAGCTCGTCGACCAGCTGGTGGATCGCGCGGGCCTGCGCCGCGAACCCGAGCCCGCGCGACGCGCTGGTATCGACCAGGATCGTCACCGACGCCGGCGGTGCCGCCGCGTCCGGCAGCTCGACCCGCACCCGGGCGGCCGCGAGCTCGCCGGCCGCGATCGCCGCCGGCGCGCCGACCGACGTCGCGTCGACCACCGCGTCGCGATCCGGCGTCCAGTCGCGCTCGCTCAGCGTCTGCTCGACGATCCCTCCGGTCTTGCCCCGGACCTGGACCCGGACGTCGATCCGCGGGCTGCGCGCCAGGCCGCGCAGCGGCAGCGTGTAGTGGCCGGGCGCGACCTCCTGGGAGTAGCTGACCACCAGGTGCTTGTCGGCGCGCGCCGGGATCGGAAACACCCGGGCGGAGAACTGGTTGCCCTCGGCCTTCTCGAGCAGCGCCGGGTCCTGCTTGCGATGCAGGAAGTCCTCGTACACCTGCCGCGCCCGCTGCTTCTCGACGACCTCGGCCTCGAGGAACCGGCCGTCGCTCTCCATCGCGAACCGCGACACCGCGGCGCGCTCCGGCAGCGTGATCGAGAACGTGCCCTCGCGCGTCCGCGCCTCGGGGTTGTGGAAGTAGAGGTGGAGCTCGGTGAACGCGAGCGGCCCCTCGACCACCGCGCGGGCATCGACCCGGGTCAGCTCCAAGCCGCTGCCGTCGGAGGCGGTCAGCGACCACGGCGGCGCCAGGTCACCCGGTCGCCCCGGCGGCGGGGCGTGCGACGCCACGAACAGCGTGGTGACCGGGGTGACGGCCCCGGTAGCCGGCGCGGCCCGCGGCGGCGCGGCCCGCGCAGGGCGTGGCGGCGGTGGTCCGGCGGGCTGGCCGGGGTCGGCGTGCGTGCCGGTGCAGGCGCCGGCGCAGGCGGCAAGAGCGAGAGCGGACAGACGAGCAGGCGAGCGCATCGAACGGTTCAACGCGCGACCCATCGCCGCGGTCTGCCCGGGCGCGGGCCACGGGCGCGCCGGGCGCGGGGCGGAAGCGGCGCGGCCGGATCGCCGCCGGATCAGGGGCTTGCTTCGATTCGCCCCCGCCGGCGGTCGCGCCGCGCCACCCACACACTGGCCCCCGCGGCGATGCCGATCACCAGCGCGATCACCAGGACGGACACGATCGGCGAGATCTTGACCCACCGCGCGGCCAGCATCTTGGCGCCCGCGAACGCGAGCACCGCCGACAGCCCGTACTTCAGGTAACGCAGGTCGGCGAGCGTGCCGAGCAGCACCGAGTACAGGGCGCGCAGGCCGAGCACCGCGAACACGTTCGAGCTGTAGATCACGAACGGCTCGTCGGACACCGCGAACGCCGCCGGGATCGAGTCGACCGCGAACATCACATCGGTCAGCTCGATCGCCAGCAGCGCGACCAGCAGCGGCGTCGCCAGCCAGCGCCCGTCGCGCCGCACGATGAAATGATGGCCGCTGCGCTCGCGGGTCCACGGCAGGTGGCGCTCGAGCCAGCCCAGCAGCCGGTTCGACCCGCCCTCGCCGCCGCGCAGCAGCTTGAACGCGGTGAACACCAGGATCGCGCCGAACACGTACGTGATCTCGTGCCAGCGATGCAGGATCGCCGCGCCGAGCGCGATGAACACGCCGCGGGTGACCAGCGCACCGAGGATCCCCCAGGTCAGCACGCGGCGCTGCTCGGACAGCGGGATGTCGAGCGCGCCGAACACCACGACGAACACGAACAGGTTATCGACGCTTAGGCTCTTCTCGAGCAGGTACGCCGCGAAGTACTGCTCGGCCGCGTCCGCACCGAACCACACCGCGACGCCCGCGCCGAACACCACCGCCGCGGCGATCCACACCACGGTCCACACCAGCGCGCGGCGCCGTGAGTCGATCCGATCGCCGCGGTGGGCGACCAGATCGACCGCGATCAACAGCAACATGACGCCCGCCAGCAGGCCCCAGGCCCAGGCGGGCACGACGAGTTCCGACATGCCACCTCCGAGAGAGTTTCGTTTCGCGCAGGATGCTCAGGCAGGCGCGATCCGGTGAGGTGGGCGGAACACCGACGCGAGATCCAGGCGGCCGGGCGGCTCCGCCGGCCGTGCGACCACCGGCCGCAGCTCGCCGCGCACCGGCGCCGGGAACGCGACCGGCGCCGCGGCGATCGCCGGATCCGGATCGAGCGCGCCGTCGTCGACCAGCCCGGCGACGTCCGGCGGCGCGGCCACCGACGGGGACGCGTTCACCATCGTCGCCAGGGTGGCAACGAGGCTGACGAGCAACGCGATCACCCGGAGGGCCATCACCTCGAATCTAAGGCCGGATCGCGACATGTCCACCGCGCGGCGGCCGATTCTCGCGGCGCCCGGCGCACTCCGAAATGCCCGGTGGGCGCCGGCCGCGCCCGCGGGCGCGGCTCGCCGCGTCAGCTCGCCTTCTTCGCGCCCTGGCCGCCGTGGCCGCCCTTCTCCGCCTGCGCCTCGGCCCACGTCACCACACGGTTCCGCCCGGTGTGCTTGGCGTGGTACAGCGCGAGGTCGGCGCGCTCGATCAGCGTGGCACGGTCGCGCCCGTCGTCGGGGAACGCCGCGACCCCGATCGACTCGGTCACCGACAGCGGCCCCTTGTCGCTCTCGATCACCAGCTTCGCGATCTCGATCCGGATCCGCTCGGCGACCTGCTTGGCCTGCGCGACGTCGACGTTGTCGAGCAGCACCGCGAACTCCTCGCCGCCGTAGCGCGCCGGGATGTCGATCTTGCGCGGCACCTCCTGCAGCACCCGCGCGACCCGGCGCAGCACCTCGTCGCCGACCGGGTGCCCGTAGTTGTCGTTGACCTTCTTGAAGTGGTCGACGTCGCACAGCAGCACCGCGACCCGGTGGTTGTGGCGCGCCGCGCGCTCCAGCATGTCCGCGAACCGCTGCTGGAACGTGCGGTGGTTGGTCAGCCCGGTCAGCCCGTCGGTCGTCGCCATCGTCTCCATCTTGCGATACAGGAATCCGTTCTCCAGTGCGATCGCCACTTGATTGGCAATCACCGACAGCATCTCTCGTACGTCCTTGCCAAACCGCTTCTCGGCCCGCGCCATCACCGTCAGCGTGCCGACCGGCTCGTCGGCCGCCAGCAGCGGCAGCACCAGCAGCGAGCGCGCGTCGTCGATCTTCACCTTGCGCGTGTAGATCGGCGCCGACACCTCGCGCGGCTCGCCGCCGGCCGGCAGGTAGTGCCGGTTCTTGACCACCATCGCCGCCAGCCCCGCGTTGTCCTTGAACTCGAGGCCGGCCAGCTGCGCGGGATCGACGATCCCGGCGCCGCCCTCGCCGACCCGCACCGCGGCGACCTTGTGCCGCGCCTTGGCCCGGTCGTACAGCGCGATCGCGGCGACGTCGTACTCGACGATCGCGGCCGCCGCGTCGAACGCGGTCTCGATCACCTGCTCCACCGTCAGCGCGCGGCCCAGCATCGCCGTCGCCTGGTAGAACCGCTCGTGCTCGTACTTCGCGCGCTCGACCGCGCGGAACACCTGCTCGGACTGCACCACCCGCAGCACCTGCGCGCTCGCGTCGGCCAGGAGGTCGCGATCGGCCTCGGTGAACGGCGCCTCGCGGTCCGCCGCCAGGATCCCGCGCAGGTGGCCGTGCTCGATCAGCGGCACGGCGACCAGCGCCAGCCCGGCGCGCCCCGACTCGTAGTACGGCAGCTGCCCCGGCTTGGTCGCCGCGCACAGCAGCGGCTGGCGATCGCGCACCACCGCGCCGAGGATCCCCGCCGACGGCAGCCGCGGCAGCTCGGTGATGTCGTCGGCGTCCGACGCGACCTCCTTGAGCTTGACCCGCTCGCCGTCGTCGTCGAGCCACAGCAGCGCCACCGTCATCGCGCCCAGCGATCGCTTCAGCGTGCCCAGCACCCAGCTCGCCGCGTCGCCGATCATGCCGACTCCGCCGATCGCCAGCAGCCGCTCCTCCTCGTCGCGCCCGCGCGGCGCCCGGCTGCTCGGCCCGAGCGCCGCCGCGATCAGCCGGTAGTCGCGCGCCGACTCGCGCAGCGCGCCGAGCTCCTCGTCGAGCCGCGCCGCCCGCCGCCGCCGGTAGCGCGCGGTCAGCCCGCGCAGCAGCACCGCGTGCGCCGCCGCCGCGCCCACCAGGTACGCCGCGTGGACCGACCCCGCCAGCAGCTCGGGCGCGGCGATCCGCCCGCGCATCACCAGCGCCGCCTCCAGCAGCAGCGCCGCCGCCACCGCCGCCACCGCGCCCGGCCGCGCCAGCACCGTCATCGCGAACGCCACCAGCCCGTACAGCAGCGGATACGCCGGCGAGTCCAGCCCGCCGGTCACCGCGATCACGACATGGATCCCCGCCACCAGCGTCAGCGCCAGCTCGAGGTCGGCCAGATCGCTCGCCGCGGCCAGCCAGAACGACACCCGCTGCGCCCGCGCCGACGGCGGCGCGAACTGCACCCGCCGGATCACCGCCATCGCCACCAGCGCCGCGATCGCCACCGCGATCATCGTCATCGCCAGGCTCGGCCGGCGCGCCAGCACCGCCGCGCCATCGACCCCGCCGGCCGCGACCACCGCGCACGCCACTCCGCCGGCGATCGCCCCGATCGAAACTTTCAGTGCACGCCGCGCCGCGCGCTCGAGCCCGCGCGCCGTCACTACGGCGCCCCCGGCACCTCCGGCGCTTGTGGCAACCGGAGCACGACCTCGTCGGGGTACACCATGCCCAGATCCCCGCGCGCGCGGTCCTCGATCGCGCCGATGTCCGTGCGCAGCGCGTCGATCTCACGCCGCAGCGTCGCGTTGCGCGCCGCCACCACCCGCGCCTCCGCCGTCAGCTCCTCGATCTGCGCCTCCAGCCGGGCCGCCCGCGGATCGCGCCGCGCCACCTGCCCCGGCACGTAGCCGATCGCGATCGCGATCGCCACCGCCAGCGCGCACCGGACGCCCCAGCGCCGGAACGCCGGCCGGACGTACATATCCGCCACGATCTTTCGCACCGTGCACCGACGTTACGGATCGCCCGCACCCGGGCAAGTTTTGTGGCGGTGACACCACACCGCCGGGATCGTCGCTCGGCAAGTGCGCGGATGCCCACACGCCGTCCCGCCGCGCGCGTGGCCGCTACTGCGAGATCAGCGTCAGCGAGCCCGGCCCGCGCGCCCACACCCGGTCGAACCGGTCGACGGCGATGTCGAGCATCTGGTTCTCGGCCAGCCCGCGCAGCATGTCCACCCGCCGCACCTTCTTGCCGTCCCACGCCGCGATCCCGCGCTCGGTCGCCATCCACACCTGCCCGTTGCGCGTCGCCACCACGTCGTTGATCTCGAACCGCAGCGCCGCTGGAAACTCCCACGCCGTCCCGTTCCACACCCCCGCGCCGGCGCCCGTCGCGATGATCACCTGCCCGTCCGCCGCGATCGTCACCGCGCGCGCCAGCTCGCTGCGCAGCCCGTCCGCCTCCGTCCACAGCGTCACCTCGCCGTTCAGCAGCCGCGCCACGCCCTCGTTGGTCGCGAACCACGCCACCGACCCGCGCACGTCCGCGTCCACCACCCCCACCGGGATCGGCAGCATCTTCGGCGCCCGCCGGTCCCCGGCCCCCGACGGCGGCACGGCTCCCGGCGCCTCCGTCCGGTGATAGACCGTCTTCCCCGTCGCGGTCTCCACGATCGCCAGCCCCCACGCCCGCCGCTCCACCCCGTCGTGGTAGCGCAGCCCGATCCACAGCGACCCCGGCGACGCGAACCTCGCGAAGCTCACCTCCGGCGCCGTCCCCGGCGTCGCCAGCGCCACCTTCGGCAGCGCCGTCCACCCCGTGCCGTCGATCTTCGACAGGTGGATCTCGTTCTCCGCCGAGCCGCGGTGCAGCGCGAAGATCGGCCCCGCCGGATCTCGCACCACCGCCAGCACCACCTCGTCCGGCCCGCCCGCCGCGAACCGGTCCCCCGTCCAGTGCCACGCCTGCCGCGCGCCGGTCGCGATCCAGCAGTCCTGCACCCGCGCGCACGCCACGCTCAGCCTCGTCGCGTCGCGCAGCATCTCCTTGCTTCGCAGCCAGTCCCGCGGGTGCGCATCCCCCTCGCGATACCGCGCGATCCCCAGATCGCGCGTCCCGATCAGCAGCTCGTCGTCCGCCGACCCCACCGTCATCGCCCCCGGCGGCACCACCAGGTCGATCGGATCGATCCCCCAGTCCGTCGCCGCGGTCCCCGCCACCGCCACCAGCCGCATCCCGTCGCGCGCCAGCTGCCGCACCTCCCCCGCGCTCGCCGGCGCGATCCGGTACACCCGCTCGCCTCCCATCACCACCGCTCCCGCCCTGCGCCGCGCCGCCGCGTCCCAGCGCACCTCCGGCAGCGCGCGATACGTCACCCACGCCAGCTGCTTGCCCACCGCCAGCCGATCGTGCCCGTCGGCGTCCGCCCCGATCACCAGCATCTGCCCGTCCGCCAGCTCGACCAGCAGCCGCGGCTCCGCCACCGCGCAGCCCTGCGCCGCCCCCACCCGCATCGTCTCGCCCGTCGGCTTGCGCACGATCAGCCCGCCCTTCGCCGCCACCCACAGCCACCCGGCGCGATCGCGCGCCAGCGCGCGGATCGGTTCCTTGATCGTCGTCGGCGCCCACTCCCCCTGCCCGCTCACCCGCACCAGCCCGTGCGAGCTCGCCAGCCACGCGCCGCCGTCCTCCGCCGGCGCCACGCTCGCCGTCGCGTCATGTTGCGCCAGCGCCATGAAGTCCACCCCCAGCGACGCCGGGGGCGCCGGCATCTCCTGATACAGCTCGGCCCCCGCATCGTAATGCCCCAGTCCGCCCTCCGTGAGGATCCACACCCACCGCCGCTCCGGATCCGGCGCCAGCGCCGCCACGCGGGTCCCCGGCAGCCCCGCATCCGCCGACAGCGTCAGCACCTTGCCGTCGCCATCCCACCGCTCCAGCTCGTGATCCGTCCCGACGAACACGAACCGACCCGCCGGCGCCAGCAGCCGCACCGGCGACGGCTCGGTGAAAACCCGAACCCGCACCTTCCCGGTCGACACCGGCGGAATCGGCGCCGCGGGCGGCTCCGGCGCCGGACATGCTGCGGTCACGACAACCAACCCGATCAGCAGGCGGCGTACCGTCACGGGGGGACTCCGACCGTAGCCCAGATGTTACCCTGTGACCATGGCTAGCAAGCGACGCGGCGGCTTCCGTCCGCCGGAGCTGCGCGGCACTCTCGGCACGCTGCTCCGGACCACCACGGGTGTCGTGCGCGACGCCCTCGAGCGCGGCGCACGCGAGGGCCGCGCCCGCCTCGACAGCGCCCGCGCCAGCCGACGCCGCCGCGATGCCCTCGCCGACCTGGGCGAGCTCGTCCTCGATCTCATCCGCCGCGGCGAGATCGACCTCGGCGAGCTCCCCGAGGCCCGCGAGCTCGTCCGCGAGCTCGACGAGCTCGACGACACCGACGCCGCCGTCGCCGAGCCCGAGCCCGAGCCCCCGCGCCCTGCCGTCCGCCGCCGGTTCGACGATCGCGCCCGCACCACCCGCGGCGACTCCGGCGACGACGGCACCGTCTCCTCGGGCGCCGCCCTGCGCTCGGGGCGCCCCACTCCCCTGGACCGCCCCCCGCGAGGCGGCGAGCCACCCTCCTCACGCACCCCGACCAAGCCGATGCGCGGCAGCTCGCGCCCGCGGTCGGACGATTCGCCGGACGCCGATCGCCGCAGCCGCATCGAGCGCTGGGACAGCGCCCACACCTCCCCGCTCAGCCGCGCGGACCGCAGCATGCCCGCCGCTCGCGACACCGAGCGCGAGAACCCGGCCGCCGCCGCCGAGCGCCCGGCCGCCGCCACCGAGCGCCCGGCCGCCGCCACCGAGCGCCCCGATCGCGACACCGAGCGCGAGGCCGACCGCGACGACGACCGCGAGCGGTCCGACCGCCGCTCCGCCACGACCATCCCGCGCGATCC
>JBGQCL010000354.1:0-12641 GCA_041495365.1 Kofleriaceae bacterium
TGCCGCCCCGGGTCGACAGCGTGCTCGTTGTGCCGCGCGCGGTGTCGGCGGCGGGCCGGCCCAGCGCCGCGACGGTGATGGACGTATGAGGTTCGCCGTCGCCCACAAGGTCGCGAGCTACCTGATGGTGGGCTGCGCGTACTGCGCGCTGGTCGGCGGCGGCGGGGTCGCGCCGCTGATCGCGATCGGCGGCCTGATCGGCCTCGTCGCGTCGTGGTGGTGGGAGCCCCCGCTGGTCCGGATCGAGCGCTGGTCGCTGTGGTGGACGATCGGCTCGCTGATCACGCTGGTCTACAGCGTGCTGACCGCGGTGGTCAACGCGGACTTCCTCGAGGTCGGCGCGCAGTTCCTGATCTGGCTGATCGTCGCCAAGGCGTTCAACCGCCGGGCCGCGCGCGACTGGCAGCAGATGTACCTGCTCGCGTTCCTCATGCTGGTCGCCGGCTCGGTGCTCAACCCCGATCTGACCTACGGGCTGTGCTTCCTCGGCTTCGTGATCGCGTCGACCTGGGCGCTCACGCTGTTCCACCTGCGGCGCGAGATGGAGGATAACCTCCTGGTCAAGCACGCCGCGGACCGCGCGTCGGAGCGGGTCGAGGTCCGCCGCATCCTCGACTCGCGGCGGATCGTCAACGGCCGGTTCTTCCTCGGCACCGGCGCGCTGTCGTTCGCGGTGTTCCTGTTCGCCGCGCTGGTGTTCCTCGCCCTGCCCCGGGTCGGCGTCGGGTTCTTCCTCAAGGCGCGCGGCGGCCTGACGCTCGCCGGGTTCGCCGACGGGGTCAAGCTCGGCGGCCACGGCCTGATCAAGAACGACGCCACCGTGGTGATGCGGGTCGAGGTCGCCGGCCGCTACGGCGGCCGCGACGCGCCGGCGATCCACTGGCGCGGGGTCGCGTTCGACCATTACGAGCACGGCCAGTGGTCGCGCCAGATCACCTCGCCGCAAACGCAGCAGACCCTGGAGCAGAGCGCGACCCGCGACCGGCGCTACCTGCGGTGAGACGGGCCGCCGCTGACCTCGGCCGCGATCGACGCGCTCGCCGGCCAGCTGGTCAAGCAGGACATCTGGCTCGACCCGCTGGACTCCGACGTGCTGTTCGTGGCGAGCGCGCCGCGGATCGTGGAGTACGCCCACACCCTGCGGCCGCGCCGGCCGCTGTACGAGCACAACGACGAGGTCCGGCTCGACCACGGCAGCACCGTGCACTACACGGTGTGGTCGCAGCTGTCCTCGCCGCCGGCCGACGCGCTGCGCGCCCCCGCCGCGGGCAACCTGCCCGAGCGCTACCAGGCCTATCTCCAGCTGCCGCGCGAGATCACGCCGCGGACCCGCGAGCTCGCGCGCACGATCACCGCCGGGCTCACCACCGAGTACGACAAGGTCCAGGCGATCAAGGCGTGGCTGGTCGGCAACCTGACCTACACGCTGGTGCTCGCCGATCCGGGGGCGCGCGAGCCGGTCGACTTCTTCCTGTTCGATCGCAAGAAGGGCCACTGCGAGTACTTCGCGTCGGCGTTCGCGGTGCTCGCGCGCGCGGTCGCGATCCCGACCCGCCAGGTCAACGGCTTCCTCGGCGGCGAGTGGAACGAGTACCAGGGCTACGTCGCGGTCCGCGCTGGCGACGCGCACTCGTGGGACGAGGTGTACTACCCCGGCACCGGCTGGGTCACGGTCGACCCCACGCCGCCGGCCAACGTCGACGCGCTCGGCCGGGGCGGCAGCGGCTGGGCCGCGCGGCTCGGCCGGTTCGTCGATACCCTGCGGTTCCAGTGGAACAAGTGGGTGATCGAGTACGACCTGACGTCGCAGCTGGCGCTGTTCAACGAGGTCGGCGGCGCGCTGCACTCGGCCGGCCTCGCGGTCAAGCGCGCCGCGGGAGGCGTCCAGGACCTGGTGATGCACCACGGCTGGCTCGCCGCGGTCATCGCCGCGCCGATCGCGCTGGTGCTCGCGCGCCGCGTCCGGCGGCGCCCCACCCTCCCCGTCGCGACCTACCGGCCCCGGCCGCGGACCCGCTCGCCGCTCGCCGAGATCTACGACGACGTCGCGCGGGCGCTGGCCCGGGCGGGCGTCGCGCGCGAGGGATCGCTCACGCCGCGCGAGCTCGCCCACCGCATGGCCGCGCGCGGCGACCCGGCGGCGGCGCAGGTCGGTGAGCTGACCGAGCTGTACTACGCCGCCGAGTGGGGCCGCCGCACCGATCCCGCCGCCGCGCAGCGCGCCGTCGCGCTGGCCGACGAGATCCGCGCCACGCTCCGCGCGGTCCGGCACGCGCCTCGCTGACACCCGGGGCCCCGTCGCGCGTGCCAGTTTGGCAGCGGGACCGACGTTGGTTGAAGCGTCCATCCCCGCGTGATAGCTAGATCATCGTCGGTTGCCCGACGGCCCTTCCCTTGCAGAAAGCAGCAGCGATGACGCGATCCGTACCCGTGGCCGTGCTGCTGGTGGTGCTTGCTGCAGGCAGCGTCGCGCGCGCACAGGCCGGCAGCCCGCTGCCGAGCGGCGCAACGGTCGTGTTCGAGCACCGCAAGATCATCGATCCGAACAGCACCAGCACGGACCCGTTCTTCGAACCGGATGCCGGCAGCCCCGTGCTGCGCCAGTACTTCAACCTCGCCCATTGCAACTGCGCGCAGGCCAATTTGGGCAAGAGCGGGACCCCCGGGAACTTCGAGTACCTGGTCCACGAGACGATGCCGTCCGGCTCGACGATCTCCGGGGGCATCAACATCGACTTCTGGGTCGGCACCGGGTGCGACGGGAGCGACGTGCAGCAGCGCAACCTGAACTGCGAGCAGCTGGTCTCGCCGGCCTCGGTCACCTTCTCCATCGGGAATCCCGATCTCCAGTCCCCCTATGGCGACTACCGTGAATTCAACCTGTACGAGGTGGTCAACGGCAAGCTGCACAACACGGAGGCCTGCCTCCAGGACAACAGCGTCGCTGCGTCGATCTTCGCGCTGTCGCGCGCGAACCCGATGACCGCGACCGACGCCTACGACTACAGCAAGAGCGTCGTCGCCGGGACGTTGAGCACGGACACGAACGCAGCCAGCGGCGTCGATACCCTGCCACCGCCGGTGCCGCTGGGCATCGCTGCGCGTTCGAACGAGAACGAGCTCGACATCACGTGGTCTGCCCCGAGCTCCGGCACCACCGACATCGCGTACTACCAGGCACTGTGCACGATGGCGGACGGGACCACGCCGGTGTTCGCGTCGCGGACCAGCGATCCCCAGTACGTCACCACGCAGGCGACCTGCGGGATCGACCCGGTCGCCAGCAAGCTGAGCTACGAGATCCCGACGGACATCCCGGGCCCTGTCGCGGGGGAGGTCGCCGTCCCGGCGGCGGCCGGCGACTTCGCGGCGCTCGATCCCCGGTTCATTTGCGGCGAGGCCCCGACGGGGACGGCAAGCTCGCTGCAGATCAAGCACCTGAAGAACGATGTCCCGTACCAGTTGATCCTCGTCACGGTCGACCTCCACGGTAACTTCACAGCCAGGCACTTCGACCACACGGTCACGCCACACGCGGTGACCGACTTCTGGGAGGACTTGCACGACAACGGCAACAAGACCGAAGGCGGGCTGTGTCTGATCGCCGAGACCTACGGCAACGACAGCGCGCTGACCCGCGTCCTGCGGGCATTCCGCGACGACACGCTGGGCGGCTCGCAGGCCGGCCGCTGGCTGGGTCGCGCGTACTACGCGACGCTGGCCCGGCTCGGCGCGGACGTCCATGGGTCGATGGCACTACGCGCGATCGCCGCCGTCGCGCTCGCGCCGCTCGTCGCGCTCGCGCTGCTCTGGCACTGGCTCGGCTTGCCCGTCGTGCTCGGTCTGCTCGCCGCCGCGTGGTGGTTCCGCCGGCGGCGCCTCGCGGCGACCGGGGCCCCGCGCGGGCGACTGCCCCGCCGGCTCGTCGCCCCGGCGACCGCGGCGCTGCTCGCGCTCGGTGCTGGACCGGTGCACGCCGGCAACGGCGGCTACCGGCCGTACTGGGAGGACACGGATCCCGCCCAGCAGTCCGAGCAGGAGCATGTGCCGCCCGGCGACCCGAGCCTGGTCAGCTGGCACGCGGGCGTCCGCATCGGCCCATACACCCCGGACGTCGGTAACCCGCTGAACCTCCAGCCCAGCCGGTACGATGCGACGTTCGGCACTTCGCAGCATATCCTGACCATGCTCGACGTCGACCGCATCCTCTGGACCGGCTTTGGCCAGGTCGCCGTCGGCGGCTCGATCGGCTACTGGCAGAAGACGGCGCGTGCGTTCACCACGATGAACAACATGACCACCACCATGCGCTCGAACGCCCAGGAGGCGTTCCGCCTGGTCCCGTTCGCACTGACCGCGACCTACCGCTTCACGATGCTCGACGACGAGTACGGCATCCCGCTGGTACCCTATGCTCGCGGCGGGCTCTCGTATTACACGTGGTGGGTCTCGGTCAACGGCCACTACGCACGGATCTGCGACGAGAACGGGGACAACTGCGGCAACAAGGCGCTCGGCGCGTCGCTCGGCGTGCAGGGCGCGATCGGTGTGGCGATCCGCGCCGAGCGGCTCGACGCGTCGACCGCGATGTCGATGCAGCAGAGCGGGATCCAGCACGCCGGGATCTACGCCGAGCTGTCGCTCGCCAAGGTCGACGGCTTCGGCTCGGACAAGAAGCTGTCGGTCGGCGACGCGACCTGGTTCGCCGGCGTGGACTTCGAGTTCTAAGCGGGTACTCGGCCAAGCTGACGTTCCACCGCAGCGATGGCATCGACCCGATCTTCGAGTGGACGGTCGAGGCGACGGTTCCGCTGGCTCCGCAGTAGCGCTACTCGGGACACGGCGTGCCGGCGTCGGCCCACGCCTGCATGGCGGCGACGACGTCGGCGCGCGGGATCGGGACCGGCGTGCGGCCGGGGCCCGGGGCCCAGCCCCAGCCGACCAGCTCGTCGTGCGCGACGTGATCGATCAGCGCGGCGACGGCGCGGCCGCGGGTCTGTCGCGGGTCGAGCAGCTGCAGGCACAGCTGGTGCGGCGTGCGGCCCTGGAAGATCATCGGGGTGTCGGCCGGCGGCAGGTGCCAGCTGGGCGCGCCGGGCGGCTGGCCGGCGCGGGCGCCGTTGCGGTCGCGGTGGCAGGTCGCGCAGGCGACGCCGTTGGCCTCGGAGCGGCGCGAGATCGCCATGCCGTGCGGCTGCGAGTCGTCGTGCTGCAGCGGGGCGTCGCCGCTCGGGTGGCAGTTCAGGCAGCGCGGGTGCTGCAGCACCCGGTACAGGGTGAGGAAGCCGGCCTGGCCCGCCGCGGTCCGATCGTCGGCGCGAGCGGCCCGGCAGGCGCCGAGGCCACCGATCAGCGCGGCCCCGAGCGCGACGACCACCGCGGCTCTCGCCGCGCGCGGTCATGACGTCCGCATGCTGGTCGAGCCGCCGGTCAGCTGGACGTGGAGCTGGCTGTCGGGGTTGTCGAAGCTGCGATCGGCCCCGGCCGCCTCGATCACGAGCTTGCGCGGGTCGACCTCGAGCTCCTCGGCGACCAGCGCGGCGTGCGACGTCGTCGTGCCCTGCCCCATCTCGACCCGGTCGAGCGTGAAGATCACGGTGCTGTCGGGCAGGATCCGGATCCACGCGCTGGGCCGGAGCTCGCCGGTGCGCCGGAACTGGCGCCACATCGGGCCGCCGGTCGGGCCGAGCGCGCAGCCGACGACCAGCGCGCCGCTCGCCGAGCCGACCAGGAACGTCCGGCGCGACGGGCCGCGCGCCCGGGTCACCTGGGCTCCCTGGGGCTTGCCCCGGTGGTGCCAACGGCGGCCGGCAGCTTGCGCAGCGCGGCAGCGGCGCGGTGCACGGCGCGCCGGATCCGCGGGTACGTGCCGCACCGGCACAGGTTGGCCGACAGCGCGCTGTCGATGTCGTCGTCGCTCGGATCCGGGTTGGCGCGCAGCAGCGCGACCGTGGTCATGATCTGGCCGGCCTGACAGTAGCCGCACTGCGGGACACGGCGAGCACCCAAGGCGCCAGAGACGCGCCCGCAGGCCGCTCGGCCCTGCCGCCGGACGCGCCGCCGCCGCTCGAAGCCCGCGCGCAACGCGCAACAACTCTGCTACCGTTCCCTCGCATGCCCACGGTCGTCGCCGCGTGGACCAAGGTCACGAAGTCGCGCTCCCGGGCCAGCCCGATCTCGGGCGCGCGCGCGCCGGTCTGGCCCATGTAGCGCGCCCACTGCGCGTTGGTGACCGGGTCGCGCTGCCGCGCCGTCGAGGAGCCAACCACGGCCGCACGCCGCGGCGGAAGCTTGCCGTGTTCACGCAGTCGCGCTCGCCGCCTGGAGCGGCGCTCGACGGGGACCTCTCGTCAACGCGGGTGATTCAGCGCAACAGCGAGCGCCCACCTGCGTCGAGGATGCTGTCGTAGACCTCGTCGACCGCGATCACCTGCGTCATGCTGGGCAGCTCGAAGCTCTCGCCTCCGCGGTACACGTCTGGCTCGTTGCGCCACTCGCCGCGTCCGGTGCGACGATAGACCTTCACACACCGAACGTCTTGCGCGGCGATCACGTACGCCTGCAGCGACGCGAGCGATTGAAAGTCGCGGCGCTTGTCGCCATCGTCGTCGCCCTCGCTGGTGGGGGATAGCACCTCGACCACGACCAGAGGATTGGTCGTCGCCTGATCGTCATGCGCCGGATGCGCCGGCTTGCCGCAGATGATCGAGCCGTCGCTGTAGCGACCACGACCGGTCGCTGCGATCCAGAATCGCTGATCAGGGTTGTAGGAGAGACACCCTCGAGCCACGCGCACCCCGAACAGGGTGGTGAAGCGCGTCGCGATCGCGTTGTGCTCGTCGGACCCCCCGGCCATCGCGACGATCACGCCGTCGATGAACTCGTGCCGGCGCTCGCTGTTCTGCTCCGCGGCAAGGTAATCGGCGTACGTTGTCCGACGAGACAAGTTCAACATCGCCTTCACGAGACCAGCCTACCATGCCCGCCATCGCCCGAAGGCGTCCGCTGCACCGGCGGCCAGGTACGCGGGCAGAGCTGGTGCATCGCAGGTCGGCCGGTCGGGCCTCCGGCTTGCGCGAACGTGGTCATGTCCCGGCATCCTGTCGCAACCGACATCGTGGCGTGGGTCGCCGGCATGCACCTCCCGCCGGCTCCGGCGAGCGGTAAAGGGCTACAGCCCGTCCCACGTCGGCCCGGCTCGCCAGAGCACGCCGATGGCCCGTCCCAGGATCACCTCGCGGGTCACCAGGCCGAAGAACCGGCCGTCGCGGCTATCGCCCATGACCAGGGACCTGTGCCTCCGCTACGCGGGCGAGACGCTGGCGATCGAGATCAAGGTCTGGCGAACCGGCCGGCCGGATCCGCAGGCGGCGGGGCTCGCGCAACTCGACGGCTACCTCGCGGGGCTCGGGCTCGATCGCGGGTGGCTCGTGATCTTCGACCGCCGCCCGGAGCTGCCCCCGGTGGAGGAGCGGCTCACGGCTTCGTCGGGGAGCGGCTCTGCGATTCCGCGCAGTTCGCAGTTTTTCACCTCGACCGCATCCTTTCGGCCGGCTCGCCCGTTGTCCGGCCGAGATGACGACTTCCCCCGCCACGGTCACCCGGACATCGCGGACGTTCCGCATCGAATGCTCGGCTGCGATCGACATCCGCGCCACCCCGCAGCGCATCTGGTCGCTGCTCACCAACGCCGCGGACTTCCCGCGCTGGAACTCCACGGTCACCCGGATCACCGGCACGATCGCCGAGGGCGAGCGGCTGGCGCTCGAGGTCGCGGCGGCGCCGGGCCGGACGTTCCGGCCCCGGGTGACCCGGCTCTTGCCGGCGCGGCTGATGGTGTGGAGCGACGGGTTCGCGCCGATGTTCAAGGGCGTGCGGACGTTCGCGCTCGCGCCGGCCGGCGAGGGCAAGACCGCGTTCTCGATGGTCGAGGTCCTGAGCGGCGTGATGCTGCCGATGATCAAGGGCTCGCTCCCGGACTTCGGCCCGTCGTTCCGGGCGTATGCTGCCGACCTCCAGCGCGAAGCGGAACGGGCCGCGTGATGGCAAAGGTCAAGGGCGGCAACAAGCGGTGACCGGCTACGACACGGAATCGTCGTGCTCGCGTCGCGGACCTCGACGGTGCGGCGCGAGCCGCGTTCGGGTGGCCTCGATCAGCGCCTGCAGCGTCTCGGTGCGCACCGGCTTGGTGATGTGGTCGTCGAACCCCGCCGACAGCGCGCGCGTCCGGTCGCTGCGCTGGCCGTAGCCCGTGACCGCGACGAGCGTCGGCGGCGCGACCAGGCGCTGCTTGACCCGCTTCGCGAGCTCGTAGCCGTCGAGCTTGGGGAGACCGACATCGACCAGCGCGAGGTCGGGGTGGGTCGCGACGATCCGCTCCAGCCCCTCCTCGCCGTCGGCCGCGATCTCGGTCGCGCAGCCCAGCGACTCGATGACCGCCTGCGTGAGCTCGAGCAGGTCGCGATTGTCCTCGACGATCACGACGCGGAGCGGGCGGTCCAGCTCCCCCACCGGGCCGGGCGCGGCCGCGGGCGTGGCCGGCGGATCGCCGAACGGAAGCCACACGACGAACTCGCTGCCCTTGCCGACCCCGGCGCTGGACACCGACACGGTCCCCTGGTGCAGGCGGACCATGCGGTCGACCAGCGCGAGCCCGATGCCGAGCCCACCCTCCGAACGATCGAGGCTGACGTCGGCCTGCGTGAACAGGTCGAACACGCGCGGCAGCATGTCGGCCGCGATCCCGATCCCCTGGTCGCGCACGCGGACCTCGCAGCCGTCGCCGGAGCGGCTCGAGGACACCGCGATCGTCCGGCCGGCCGGGCTGTACTTGATCGCGTTGGCGAGCAGGTTCGCGATCACCTGCTCGAGCCGGCCGGCGTCGCCCTCGATCGTCGCGCCGCTCATCAGCGTCACGACGAAGCCGATCTGGCGCTCGCGCGCGCGGGGCTCGGCGGTCTCGACGCAGTCCCGGATCAGGACATCGACGTCGACCGCCTCGCGGCGCAGCTGGAGCTTGCCGGAGGTCACGCGCGCGACATCGAGCAGGTCGTTGACGAGCCGGCTCAGGTGATTGGCCTGGCGGCCGACCAGGGCGAGTCGCCTGGCCAGGATCGTGTTGCTTGCGCGCTCGGCGGGCAGCAGGTCGGACGCGAGCACGATCGCGGCCAGCGGGTTGCGGAGCTCGTGGCCCAGCATCGCCAGGAACTGGTCGCGCTGGTGGATCGCGGCCTGCGCGTCGTACTGCCGGCGGCGTCCGCGCAGCGCGGCGCGGACGGCGGCCAGCAGCGTCCGCGGGGCCACCGGCCGCTCGAGGATCGTCATGTTCCCCAGCTCGAGCGCGCCCGAGGCGGCGCCGGTGGCGATGCTCAGCACGATCATCGGAAAGTCCGACCACGGCGGCTGGGTCGCGAGCCAGGCGTGGAGCTCGCGGTGGAGCTCGCGATCGAGCACCTCGCTGGTCATGATCGCGCAGCCGGCGCCGTCGCGGATCCCGGCGATCAGGTCGCGGGCGCTGGCACAGCGGGCGACCGCGATGCCGTGCATCGTGAGCAGCGTGCACGTGAGCTCGGCGTCGCGCCCGCGGGGCGCGAACACCAGGGCTCGCTCGCTCGCCGGCGCGGTCATTTCTCGCTCAGCTGCGAGGGCCGGCCGTGGAACTGCGGGACGCCGGTGAGGACGCCATGGAACTCGGCCAGCGGCGCGCCGACCTCGATGCCCCGGCTGCTGAGCGACAGCTCCCGGATCGTGTCCTCGTGCCGGCCGGTGCGCTTCTTGACCACCGAGATCGCCTTGCGGATCCGGCCGTCGGCCTCGAAGTAGCGCAGCAGCAGCACGTTGTCCGCGATGTAGCTGATGTCGACCGGGCTATGCATCACGCCGACCATGCCGGATTGCGCCATCACCAGCATCGTCGTCACGCCGCGCTGGCCGAGGTACGACAGCAGCTCGTGGAGCTGGATGTAGAGGTGCTGCTCGGCGGGCATCGCGTGCAGGTAGCCGTTGAGCGTGTCGAGCGCGATGAACCGCACGCGCTCGCGCTCGACCAGCTCGATCGCGCGATGGGCGAGCACGCCCGGGGTGAGCTCGCCGGGATCGATCTGCTGGAGCACGATGCGCCCGGCGGCGATGTGACCGCTCATCCCCATGCCGAGCGCGTCGGCGCGGTGGATCGAGGTGTCGCGCAGCTCGTCGAACGCGAAGATCGCCGCGCGCTCGCCGCGGGCCGCCACCGCGGTCGCATACTGCGCCATGATCGAGGACTTGCCGGTGCCGGCGCCGCCGATCAGCAGCGTGCTCGTGCCTCGATCGATGCCGCCGCCGAGCAGGTTGTCGAGCGCGGCGACGCCGCTCTGCACCGGCGTCCGCTCGAACGCCGCGTGGTGCTCGGCCGCGACCAGCCGCGGGAACACCCGCACGCCACCGGACTCGATCAGCATGTCGTGGAACCCGCCGCGGAACGCCGCGCCGCGCAGCTTGGTCACGCGCAGCTGCCGGCGGTCGCCGCCGTAGTCCGGCGCGCGCTGGTGCATCGAGATCACGCCGTGCGCGAGGCTCTGCAGCTGCTGATCGCCGGGATCCGACGTCCGGTCATCGAGCAGCAGCACGGTGCAGTGCCGGATCGAGAAGTAGGTCTTGAGGTTCAGCACCTCGCGGCGGTAGCGCAGCGCATTCTGCGCGAGCAGCCGGAGCTCGGACAGCGAGTCGAACACGACGCGATCGGGCGCGACCTCGTCGACCTGGTGGAGCAGCGCCTGCGTGATCTCGGTGAGCTCGACGTCCGACGGCCGGAAGATCGTGCTCTGGGCGTCGATCCGGAGCTGCTGCTCCAGCGCGGACAGCTCGAACATCGCGAGCCCCGACAGCGACCAGCCATGCGAGTCGGCGATCGCGCGGATCTCGTCCTCGGTCTCGGACAGGGTGACGTAGAGCGCGCGCTCGCCGGCGGCCACCCCGGCGAGCAGGAACTGTAGCGCGAGCGTCGTCTTGCCGACGCCGGGATCGCCCTCGAGCAAGTACAGGCGATGCCGGGGCAGGCCGCCACACAGCACGTGATCCAGACCGTCGACACCGGTGGACACGCGCTGGTTCATGACCTCAACCATGCCGGAACCCGTCGGCGCGGCCATGGTCACCGATACCATTCTTGCGAGAGCCGGCGACCGCGTGGAACTACGTAGTGCGGCGACCGATCGCGCCCCGGCCCCACCGCGGCCCGGGCGGGGGCTCGCCGGACGCAGCCGGCAGCGCGTTCCGGTGCAATTCCACGGCGGTGGTGCGTACCGCGGGAGGCCTGGCGTGCCGGCCCGCGACTGCGCGCTCGCGCACGGCGCAGACGTGCGCGGCCGCACTGCGATAAGGTCTGCCCATGGACCCAGCACCGATGAGCTTCGCCCAGGCGCGCGAACAGTTCCTCGCGATGGTCGGCGCGATCCGCCCCGAGCTGCACCGCTACTGCGCCCGGCTGACCGGATCGGTGATCGAGGGCGAGGACATCGTGCAGGACACGCTGGCCCGGGCGTTCTACGCGCTGTCGATGATGCCCGAGGTGCCGCCGCTGCGGCCGTGGCTGTTCCGGATCGCGCACAACGCGGCGATCGACTTCCTGCGCCGCCACGCCCACAAGTACACCGAGGCGCGCGACGACCTCGACGATGCGATCGGGTTCGACGACCGCGCCGATCCGGCGGTGGTGCGCGCCGCGCTGTCGCGGTTCCTCGTCCTGCCGGTGGCGCAGCGCAGCGCCGTGATCCTGAAGGACGTGCTGGGCTACTCGCTGGAGGACGCTGCGGCGGTGATGGGCGCGACGGTGCCCGCGGTCAAGGCGGCGCTGGTCCGCGGCCGCGCCCGGCTGCGCGACGCCGCGGCGGAGCCGGCCGCGATCGATGCCGGCCGCCGCGCCGATCTCGATCGCTACGCTGCGCGGTTCAACGCCGGCGACTGGGACGGGGTGCGCGCGCTGATCGGCGAGGACTGCCGGCTCGATCTGGTGGCGAAGTCGCAGCGCCGCGGCAAGGCCGTCGGGGCGTACTTCGCCAGCTACGAGAAGCTGGCGGTCCGGCTGTCGGTGGTCGAGCTCGACGGCAGGCTGGCGCTGGCGGCGCACCTCGATGGCCAGGCGCGGCCGGCGTACTTCATCCTGCTGACCTGGGAGGGCGCCCGGGTCCAGCGGATCCGCGACTTTCGCTACGTGTCGTACATCGCCGACGAGGCCCCGTTCGCGCCGGTGTGACGGCGCCGCGAAGACCGCGCCGAACCTGCGCATGCCGCGAGGCGCGGCAGCACGGGCTGCGCGGACCGGCGGTGCCCGTGCTCGCATCCGGATGTGCCGCCGCGTGGCATGTCGGCTGCAATCTGCTGCAGCGTGCTCGATCATCGTCGAACGCCGGGTGCCGATCGCGCAGAATCCGCGTCGGCCCCGTCCGCGCTGCACGCGCTGGCCGATACCGAGCTCCGGCTCGACCAGGCGATCGCCGCGGCGCGTGACGCCGCGGCCGCCGCGGTGGCCGACGCACGGCGGCGGGCCGAGGCGGCGGCGGTGGCGATCGATGGCGAGATCGCGCGCGCCCGGGGAGAGATCGCGACGGAGATCGCGGCGGCGACCGACCGCCAGCTCGCGGCGATCGCGGACCAGGCGCGCA
>JBGQCL010000355.1:0-12618 GCA_041495365.1 Kofleriaceae bacterium
GCACCCCCAGGCCCGAGGTCCCCGCCCCCAAGGGCTACTTCGACGACATCCCCGGCCTCCCCCGGACCCCCAGGCCCGAGGTCCCCGCCCCCAAGGGCTACTTCGACGACATCCCCGGCCTCCCCCGGACCTCCAAGCCCGAGGTCCCCGCCCCCAAGGGCTACTTCGACGACATCCCCGGCCTCCCAAGCACCTCCAGGCCCGAGGTCCCCGCGCCCCAGGGCTTCTTCGACGACATCCCCGGCCTCCCAAGCACCTCCAGGCCCGAGGTCCCCGCGCCCAGGGGATTCTTCGACGACCGGCCGCAGCCCGGGCGCGCCGCCTCCGAGCGATCCGCGGGCGAGGCCATCGAGCTCCAGCTCACGGCCGGCCCAGAACCCGACGCCGGCTCGCTGCCCCCGTCGGCCAGCCCGCCCGTCGCGGCGCGCGCGTCGGGAACGTTCGACGACCTCGATCTGTCGCGACCGTCCGCGCCGGTCCGGTTCGAGTCGCCGACGCGACCATCGGCCCCGCGGGCGGTCCAGGGGGACGCCCGGAGCGCCGAGGCCGGCCCCGTGCTCGAGCTCGAGGCGCCCCGGCCCGGCGCAGCGCCCCCGGTCGCCCGCCGCCCGGGCAAGGACGAGCCCGCCGCCGCGCGACCGGCCGGCGACCGCCGGACCCGCAACCGCGTCGCGATCGCGGTCTTGATCGTCCTCGCGGCGCTCGCCGCCGGCGGCCTCGTGATCTATCGCCGCCAGGTCGCGGCGGCCGCCCGCCGGGCCGCGATCGCGGAGCAGCTCGCCCAGGCGCGCGCGGCGTACGCCGCCACCGACGCCCGGCACTGGCAGCGCGCCGCCGCCGCCGCCCGCCGGGTGGTCGAGCTCGACGAGGTCAACCCGGACGCGCTCGGCATCGGCGCCGAGGCGCTGCTCGCGAGCGAGCTCGACGACGGCACCGGTGCGGCGGCCAAGATCGCCCAGGCGCATGCGATGCTCGACACCGCGAACAGCAACGGGATCTCGAACCCGATGCTGACCCGCGCCCGCGCGCTCGCCGCGCTCGCGGCCCACCAGCCCGACACCGCGCTGGGGCAGCTCCCGGCGCTGACCGGCAACGAGCGCCAGGATGGTGCGCTCGCGCTCTACACCGGATGGGTGCGCGCCGCCCGCGGCGACGCCGCCGGCGCGATCCAGGCCTACGACCTCGCGATGAACGCGCCCGGGGCCAAGCTGTCGGCGCTGTACGGCCGCGGCAACGCCCGGCTCGATCTCGCCGACCTCGACGGCGCGCGCGCCGACTTCACCGCGGTGCTCGAGCTCGCCAAGGACCACATCGGCGCCCAGGTCGGGCTCGCCGCCGCCCAGCCGCCCGCGGCTGCCCAGCGCCGCGAGGCCGACCTGCTCGCGATCCTCGCGCGCAAGGACATCACCGGCGCCGATCCGCGCGCGGTGGCACGGGCGCTGACGCTCGCCGGCGACGCCGCGATGCGCGCCGGGCGCTACGACATCGCGCGCGAGCGGTTCCGCAAGGCGCTCGTGCTCACCCCGGATGACCTCGGCGCGATCGCCGCGCTCGCCGAGACCGAGCTGCGCGACAACAAGATCGGACCCGCGGCCGGGTTGACGTCGAAGGCGCTCGCGGTGTCCAAGGACAACGTCGCCGCCCAGCTCGTGCAGAGCGAGATCGAGATCAAGCAGCGCCGGTTCCAGCTCGCCGGCCAGCGGCTCGCCGCGCTCGCCTCCCGCACGCCGCCGCTGGCCCCGCTCGAGCTCGCACGGCTGCAGGTGGTGCGCGGCAAGCTCGCCGAGGCCCAGGGCGATGGCCAGGCCGCGGTCGACGCCTTCATCAAGGGCGCCCAGGCCGCGCGCGATCTCGACCTCGAGCCGATGGTCGCCGCGGTCAGCAAGCTCGCCGCGCTGACCCGCGCCGCGGTCGCCGAGCACGACACCGCGCGCGCCGACGCGCTGCGAACCCGGACCGACGAGCTGCTCGGCAACTTCGCCGGGCAGGCCGCGCGCGATCCGCAGCTCGCGTTGACCCTCGGCATCAGCTACCTCCAGGCCGGCAACGCCGACAAGGCCGAGCCGTGGCTGCGCCGCGCGGTCGACGGTCTCGCGCAGGATGCCGAGGCCCGGTTCCAGCTCGGCCGCGCGCTGCTGCTGCTCGACCGGCCCCAGGAGGCGCTCGAGTCCCTGCGCGCCGCCCTCGCCCTCGATCCGGCACGGCTCGACATCACCGCCGAGCTCGCACACACCTACGAGGCGCTGCAGCGCGACCCCGACGCCGCCGCGCTGTACGCCAAGCTGCTCGCTGGCCCCGAGCCCGGCCTGGAGCTGCGCGCCCGCGCCGGCCGGTTCTACGCCCGCACCGGTGCGATCGACAAGGCCGTCGAGTGCGGCGACAAGATCCTCGCGGCCGATCCGCGCGACGCCGCCGGGCACTACCTCAAGGGCGAGGGCCTGCTCGCCGCGGGCAAGCCGCTCGAGGCCCGCCAGCAGTTCCAGCGCGCGGTCGAGGCCGATCGCGATCCCCAGTACCTTGACGCGCTCGGCCGCGCCGCCGAGGCGACCGGGCAGGCCGGCGACCGCGACGCCCAGAAGCTCGCGCTGCGGATCTACGCCGAGGCCGCCGAGACCGCGCCCACCATGATCAACCCGCTGGTCGGACAGGGCCGGCTCTACCTGCTCCGCCACGAGGCGATCAAGGCCGTGCCCCACCTGAGCGCCGCCGTGCGGCTCGATCCTCGCAACGCCACGACGCTGTTCCTGCTCGGGGCGGCCTACCAGGACAGCCAGCGCCCCGCCGAGGCTCGCCGGTGGCTCGGCGAGGCCGTGAAGATCGAGGCCAACGCCGAGGCGTTCTGGCGGATCGCCCAGCTCGAGCACGACGCCAACCACGGACCGGCGACGATCGTCGCACTGATCAGCGCGATCCGGATCGCCGGTGACATCGAGGCCAAGACCCGCAAGCCGGTGGCGTGGCTGACCGACGCGCTCTACCTCCAGGGCCGCGTCAACTTCGACCTCCACAACGAGGCGGCCGCGCGCGACGCCTGGGGGGCCTACGTCGGACGCAGCCAGCCGGCCTCGGCACAGCTCAGCGAGGTCAAGCAGCTGCTCGCGACCACGCTCGCCCGCTAGCGGGGTGAACCGCAGCGTGGTGAACGTCCGCGGTCGCTGTATGGTGGGCGGGTGATCGACGCCCTTCGCACGAGGTTATCCCATGCGGTGCTCTACGCGCGCGCCCTGCGCTCGACCGGGTCGCTCGAGCTGGCCCGGCCGGCGCAGCTCGTCGAGTTCCTGCGCGGCGCGGTCAAGGTCCCGCTCGGCCCGCACCTCGCGGTGATGTACCAGGCCGCGGCGCACCCCGACCGCGAGGCGCTGATCGAGTACACCGGGACCGGCGTCCGGCGGATGACCTGGGGCGAGCTCGCCGCGACCACCAACCGGCTCGCCAACGCGCTGCGCGCGCGCGGCATCGCGGGCGGCAGCCGGGTCGCGCTGATGCTGCCCAACGGCGGCGAGCACCTGCTCGCCCAGCACGCGCTCGGTCTGCTCGGCGCCACCGCGGTCCAGATCGGCTACCGGCTCAAGGCCGGCGAGGTCGCCCACATCCTGAGCAACGCCGAGCCCGCCGCGACCCTGGTCCACGCCGACTACCTCGCCGAGATGACCCAGGCCCGCGCGCTGACCGGCCGGGCGGATCCGATGATCGTCGTCGGCGAGCCCGCGGCCGCCGGTGACAACGGCCGCGCCCACGAGGTCGCCGCGTGGGACCGCGCGCTGGCCGCGGCCTCGCCCCACGTGCCGCCCCGGACGCGCGGCGGCGACGGCGGCGGCGTGATCGTCTACACCTCGGGGACCACCGGCAAGTCGAAGGGCGCGCACCGCAACCTGCGGCACACCGGCCTGGAGTCGGTCGCAGACATGGTGCTGCAGGTCGGCATCCGCGGCGACGACCGCCACCTGGTGGTGTGCCCGCTCTACCACAGCATGGCGCCGGCGTTCGCCGCGATCCTGATGGGGCTCGGCGCGACGGTCGTGCTGATGAACGAGTTCGACCCGGCGGGCGCGCTCGACATCATCGCCCGCGAGCGCGTCACCTGCTCGCTGGTGGTGCCGACCATGCTGGTCCGGATCACCAGCCTGCCCGCCGACGTCCTCGCCCGCCACGACACGTCGTCGCTGCGCTGGGTGATGAGCGGGGCCGCGCCGCTGTCGACCGAGACCGCGCGCCGGTTCACGGCTCGGTTCGGACCGGTCCTGTGGAACTTCTACGGCTCGACCGAGACCGGCATGGTCACGCTGGCCGGCCCCGACGACCACCTGACCCGGCCCGGCACGATCGGCCGCGCGCTGCGCGGCAACGAGATCCGGCTGCTCGACGACGCCGGCCGCGAGGTCGCCCCCGGCGAGATCGGCGAGCTCTACGCCCGCAACTCGATGCTGATCACCGGCTACCACCGCAACGCCGAGGCGACCACCGACTCGCAGCGCGGCGGGCTGTTCTCGGTCGGCGACCTCGCCCGGCGCGACGCCGACGGCTACTACTACCTCGAGTCGCGCAAGCACGACATGGTGATCTCCGGCGGGGTCAACATCTACCCGCGCGAGATCGAGGACCACCTCCAGGCCCACCCCGCGATCCTCGACGCCGCGGTGGTCGGCGTGCCCGATCCCGAGTGGGGGGAGACCCTGCAGGCGTTCGTCGTCGTGCGCGACGGCCACGCGCTGACCGAGCACGACGTCATCGACCACTGCCGCGCCGGGCTCGCCGACTTCAAGCGGCCGCGCAAGGTCACGTTCGTCCGCGAGCTGCCGCGCAACCCGACCGGCAAGGTGCTCAAGCGCGAGCTGCGCGAGCGGGCGTAGCTGCGGCCGTCCGGCCCCCGCCGCGGTAAGGTCCCCGCGTGTCGCACCCGATCGTCCTTGGCACCGCCGGCCACATCGACCACGGCAAGACGTCGCTGGTCCTCGCGCTGACCGGCATCGACACCGACCGCCTGCCGGTCGAGAAGGCGCGCGGCATCACCACCGAGCTCGGGTTCGCCCGGCTCGATCTCGGCGATCGGCGGATCGCCGTCGTCGACGTCCCCGGCCACGAGCGGTTCGTCAAGTCGATGGTCGCCGGCGCGACCGGCCTGGATCTGGTGTGCCTGGTGATCGCCGCCGACGAGGGCGTGATGCCGCAGACCCGCGAGCACCTCGACATCTGCGAGCTGCTCGGCGTTCGCCGCGGCCTGGTGGCGCTGACCAAGCGCGACCTGGTCGACGACGAGTGGCTGGCGATGGTGACCGCGGACGTCGCGGCCGAGGTCGCCGGCACGTTCCTCGCCGGCGCGCCGGTCGTCGCGTGCTCGACCCGCAGCGGCGCCGGGCTCGACGAGCTGCGCGCCGCGCTCGCCGCCGCGGTCGACCAGGTCCCCCCGCGCGAGGCGACCGGCGTGTTCCGCCTGCCGATCGACCGCGTGTTCACCGTGAAGGGCTTCGGCACGATCGTGACCGGGACCGTGCTCGGCGGCGCGGTCGCGCTCGGCGACGAGCTCGCCGTGCTGCCCGGTGGCCTCACCGCGCGGGTCCGCGGCATCGAGGTCCACGGCGACGCGGTCGAGCGCGCGGTCGCCGGCCACCGCGCCGCGATCAACCTCGGCGGCGTCGCGGTCGACGACCTCGCGCGCGGCGACCTGCTCGCCCACCCCGGCCGGGTGGCCGCCTCGCACATCCTCGACGTCGAGCTCCGCCACCTGGCGACCGCGCCCGGGCCGCTCGGGCCGCGCACCAAGGTGCTGGTCCACCACGGCACCGCGCAGGTGCTCGCCAGCCTCGTGCTAGTCGACCACCGCGAGGCGGAGGGTGGGGACCCCGACGGCTCCGCCGGCGGGGCGGGGGGCAGCGCCCCGCCCGGGATCAACCTCGCGCCCGGCGACACCGCCCTCGCCCAGCTCCGGATCGCCGCCACCACCCCGCTCGGCGCGCTGCCCGGCGATCGCTTCATCGTGCGCGGCTTCGTCGCGACCGCGACCCACGGCACGACGATCGGCGGCGGCCGGGTCATCCGCGTCCTCGCGCCCCGCGCCCGCAAGGGCTCGACCCACGGCGACACCGTCGCCCGGCTCGCCGCCGCCCGCCACGACCAGCGGCTCGCGCTCGACGTCAAGACCGCCGCGTTCGCCGGCCTCGGCCTGCCCGACCTCGTGCGCCGCACCGGCGTGCCCGGCGACGTGCTCGCGCCGGTGCTCGCCACGCTGATCGGCAGCGGCGAGCTGCTCGCGGTCGGCGCCGGCGACCACGCCCACTACCTCCACGCGACCGCGGTCGCCGAGCTCGAGGGCCGCATCCTCAAGGCCGTCGCCGCAGGCCCCGAGGGCGTGCTGCGCGAGGAGCTGCGCACCCAGCTGCCGCCCGCGCTCCCGGTCCGTGCCTACGATGCGATCCTCGCCGGCCTCGAGCGCAAGGCCGCGATCGCCGGCGACGGCGACCGGGTGCGCAAGGCCAGCGCGCCGGGCCGCGGCGCCACCCTGACCCCCGCCGAGACCAAGCTCGCCGACCAGTTCCGCGCCTGGGCGCTCGAGCCGCCGCGGCCCAAGGACATCCCCGCCGAGCTGCGCCTCCCCGAGCCCCAGGTCAAGACCATGCTCGACCGCCTGATCGCCGGCAAGCAGCTGATCCGGGTCAAGCCCGACCTCTACGTCCACGCCGGCGCGATCGGCGAGCTGCGCACCCGGCTGCTCGCCTTCCTCGACGCCCACAAGACGATCGACGCGCAGCAGTGGAAGGAGCTCACCGGCGCCAGCCGGAAGTTCTCGATCCCCCTCGCCGAGTACTTCGACGCCGAGCGCATAACCCTCCGCGTCGGCGACCTCCGCCGCAGGCGCTAGAAGAAGAACGACGACGACACGCCGACGAACGGCAGGGTGCGGATCCCGCCCTCGAGGTTGATCGTCGTGTGATCGGTCGGCTTGAGCTGCAGGCCGACGACCGCGTTGACCACCGGGAACACCGGCGTGCCGAGGTCGTACTTGACCAGGGTCTCCTGGCCCTCGCTATACGTGCCGGTGCCGTTGAACCTGTTGCGAGGGACGCAGCCCGGCTCGGGCGATGCATTGGTCGCGCCCATCGCGCAGATGATGTTGTAGTGGTCGAGCTCGCCGATCAGGACGCCCAGGCCCAGGCCCGCGCCGTAGCGCACCGACAGCCACGGCGTGAGCTCGGCGTGGTTGAAGAAGTTGAACTCCAGCGTGAACCAGCCGAACTGGTTCCCGGATCCGGTGGATCGATCCGGGCCGAGCACGTAGTCGGCCTCGTCGCCCATCGCGACGTTGTCGCCCTTGTTGATCCACACGCCCTGGCCGACGTTGATGTGCTCGAACTCGAAGCCGAGCTGCAGCTCGGTCGTGCCGCGCCGCCGGCTCAGGTCGACGCCGACGCCGTAGTTGTGGGCCCCGCCCGCCGCGCGGGTGACGAACAGCTGGAGCACCGACCTGGGGAGCCAGACGCTGCGCAGCCGCACGCCGACGCCGTACTCGACCTCGGCGTCGGCGGCCACGCCGGGTCCGGCGGCGGCGCAGCGCGGATCGCCGGGCTTGGTGCAGTCGGGCTCGGTCTCCGGGCTGTCCGCCGGGGCGCTCCGGGCACCGGGCTCCTTGGCCGGCACCGCTGCGGGCGCCGGCGGCCTGGCCTTGTCGTCATCGAGCGCCGGGCCGGCGGCTGCCGGCCGCACCAGGCCCATCCCCACCAGCAAGACCAGGCAAACCAAAGGCGAAGCAAACGGCATGGGATCCCCCCGAGCCGAGCATTATATACTCGCCGCTCTCGCCTGACTCGGTGCGCCCTCGCCGATGCGACGCGACCTCCTCTCCGTGCTGATGTCCCTCACTGCCCTCGGCGCCGCTCTCGTCGGGTGTCGCGGGGGTGCGGGCGTCGGAGAATCCTGTGGTAGCAACGACGACTGCGACGGCCGGTTGCAGTGCTTGAACGACATCTGCGAGCCGCGCTGCGACCGCGCACCCGACTGCGGCGACGGCTACGCGTGCCGCAACCACCTGTGCGTCGTCGCCGATGGCGGGCCCGGCGATGACTGTCAGGGCGAGTCCGACTGCGTGGCCGGCCTGGCGTGCGAGATCAAGGGCGCCGAGGTCAACCCGACGACCAACCGCCTGGTCGCGAACTGCTTCGACGAGAACACCATGGGTCGCCCGGCCGGCAAGCTGTGCCGCGGCGACAGCGACTGCCGCAACGGGACCTGTGAGCTCGGCCACTGCGTCGATCTGTGCCGCGACAGCACGGACTGCGCCGGCGGCACCAGCTGCACGACGATCCCGCGGGTCGCGGTGAACGGCGCGCTGTTCGAGGGCTGTCTGCCGACACAGGGCACCGTGACCTGGGAGATCCCGGTGGTCAGCCCGAGCGCGCAGATCCTGCTGCCGGTCCCGTCCGACGCCGTGTCCGCCGGGCTGGTGATGACCGTCGACGATCCCGGGCAGAAGGTCGGCGTCGAGAGCGTGCTCGATCCATGCGGCTGCACGCGCTACACCGTGCCGTGCTCGTTCGCGACGCCGCGCGATCCGAGGACCTGCACCGACCTGCTCGCCGCCGCCCAGTTCTACAGCCAGGACGCCACCGCCGACCTCGGCCCGGTCGACGGCGGCGTCCGCAGGGACGCCGCCTCCGGCGTCTGCGCCACCCCGGTGAACTGCAACCCGAGCGGCGGCCCGGTGGTCAACCACTTCCGCCACATCCCGGCGTTCCGCCGCTCGGTCCTGCTGATGTCGTCGATCCCGAGCCCCGGCGAGCTCAAGAACGGCGCGTACCAGATCCAGGTGTCGTCGTTCTGGCCCGACAACTCCCATGGCTCGGCGGTTCCCCGCGTCACCGCGTTCGTCCGGATCAACGACGGCCGCACGCTCGACCTCGACCTGCACTTCTTCTTCCTCGACCTGGACGACCATCCCTGCGCGGCGATGACCGGCAACGCGGCGCTGTCCGCCGGCGCAGCCCGCGGCGCGGCGTTCTTCCAGACCGACTACCTCCGCGAGTTGCAGCGGGTGTTCGGCCAGGTCGGCATCGCGGTCAACGGGGTGAGCTACCAGGACATCCCCGACCGCCACGCGCTCGACGGCGTCGACGTCGCCGACATCGGCTCGCTGTTCGCGCTCGGCACGGACCCGACCGGGATCAACGTGTTCTTCGTCCGCTCGCTGTCGCCGCTCGGGGTCGAGGTGTTCGGCCCCACCCCCGGGCCGTCCGGCGTCCCCGGCGCGTCGGGGATCGCGATCTCGCTCGACACGCTGTGCTACCGCGACTGGCACGCGGTCGCCCGGCTGACCGCACACGCGATCGGCCACTACATGGGCCTCTACCACAACGTCGAGCCCCCCGATCCGGTGCAGGGGCCGAGCGACCCGCCGTGGCAGGACCTGGACGCGGACACCGATGACTCGAGCAGCAACCTGATGTACTTCTCCCAGATCCACGACGGCGCCGACCTCACCGTGGATCAGACCTTCACCCTGACCCGGAGCCCGGTGCTGCGATGACGCGGAGGCTCCTCGTGCTTGCCGCGCTGCTGTGCGCGGTCCCGGCGACCGGCAGCGACATCGAGCCGACGCCCGCCCAGGTCGATGCGCTGACCGTGGTCGACGCGCCACCGACCCGCGCGGTGATCGACCTCGTGTTCTCATCGGGCTCCGGTCCGACACCGGGCCTCGACGGCGTGCTGGCGCTGGCCCGCGGTCCCACGCAGGACCTCGGCCTCCAGATCCGCGCGCTGCGCGCGCTGCCGCAGTACTGCCTGCCGACCGGCTGCGCCGGCACCGCGGTGCACGACGCCCTGGTCGCGACCGTCGACCGCTACCGCGCGCTGCTCGCGGTCGCCGCGCTGTCGCCGCAGGACATGCTGCGCCTGCGCGCCGCGATGGAGGCGCTCGGAGCGACCCGGTCCGGGCTGCAGGGCGACGTCGAGCTGCTGACCGCGACGGAGCTGCTCCACCACCCCAGCCGCGATGTCCAGGTCACCGCCGTGCACGCGCTGCGTAACGTGTGCAGCCCCGACCTGTGCTCCCACGATGCGTGCCTGCAGGACGCCAACGCGATCCGCGCGCTGCGCACCGGCGCCGACACCCAGGTCGACGCCGCGATCAACCGCGCGCTGGCCGACCTCGCACGCTGCGCACAGCCCTGACGAGAGCTGGCCGCGGCGAGCCAGGGCGGGTGTCATCGACGTGTGCCAGCTCACAAGCTAGCGAAATCGCTTGATTGCTGACATCACGCCCGGGATCGTACACTCTGTCATCTCCGGACCTGGCCTGCCGGAGCTCCGCATGACCACTCGCGATCCTCGCTCCGGCCCACCGCCGAACCCCACGAGCCCCGGGGAGGAGGTGGGGGTGCGCGAGCCGACGCAGTCGCTCAACCTGAGCCCCGAGGACCAGGCCGCGGCGGTGCTCGCGCTCGGGACCCACAACCGCCCGATCACGGCGATCGAGTCTCCGGCGGCGCGCGGCAAGACGCCGGTCGCTCCGCCGCCGCGCGTCCGCCGCGCCGACGAGCCGGCCGACTACCTCGGCAGCGTGCTCGGCAGCTACCGCGTGACCGAGCTGCTCGGCAAGGGCGGCATGGGCTACGTCTACCGCGCCGAGCACGTCAAGCTCGGCCGCGAGGTCGCGCTCAAGCTGCTGCGCAACGACTACGCCAGCCGGCGCGATGCGGTGTCGCGGTTCTTCCAGGAGGCCCGCACGGTCAACCGCGTGCGCCATCGCAACATCGTCGACGTCACCGACTTCGTCGAGCTCGACGACGGCACGACCTACATCGTGATGGAGCTGCTCACCGGCACGAGCCTCGGCGCGTGGGCGCAGAGCGGCGTCGATCTGGCGCGCGCGATCGCCGTGCTGATCCAGATCTGCGACGGCCTGGGCGCCGCGCACCAGGTCGGCGTGGTGCACCGCGACCTCAAGCCCGACAACGTCGTCGTGGTGCCGACCCCCGACGGCGGCGAGCTGGTCAAGCTGCTCGATTTCGGCGTCGCCAAGCTGCTCAACCGCGACGACGAGGACGTCGGGTTCCAGACCGCCGCCGGCTCGGTGATCGGCACGCCGGCGTACATGTCGCCCGAGCAGGCCGGCGGCATGGTGATCGACGCGCGCAGCGACATCTACTCGCTCGGCGCGATCATGTACGAGCTGTTCACCGGCCAGCCGATGTTCCGCGGCCGGTCGTTCGGCGAGTACGTCCGCAAGCACCTCACCGAGACGCCGGTGCCACCGCACGAGACCCCGGGTGGCGCCGGGATCGATCCCCGGCTCGAGGCGCTGGTCGTCCGGTGCCTCGACAAGGACCCCGATCAGCGGTTCGCGCACATCTCGGAGCTGCGGGAGGCGCTGCTCCACCTGCTGAGCGAGAGCGATGGCGCCGCCGGCCTGTACCCGCCCGGCACCGGCTCGCTGTCCGGCAGCGGCCCCCGCGCGCGGCGCACGCCGCTACCGCCGCTCTCGGCCGGGCTGCCGCTGCCGACGCCGCTGTCGCAGCGCGCGCCCGGGGAGCCAGGCGCCGACGCCTCGGGCGCTGCGCACAGCTCCGGTCCGCACCGCGCGCACAGCTCCGGTCCGCACCGCGCGCACAGCTCCGGTCCGCACCGCGCGCACAGCTCCGATCCCGGCACCGCGAGCCCACTCGCCCCCGCGCCGCACGGCGACGATCCGCCGCTCACCACCGACGCCGGTCCGCTTGCCTCCGGCCCGCACCGCGCGCACGTCTCCGACTCGTTCCCGCCGGGCATGCCGGCCCCCGGGCCGCACGTCGATCCGCACCGTGTGACCGCGGCCGCCTCGCTCGCCTCCGGCCCTCACGTCTCCGACTCGTTCCCGCCGGGCATGCCGGCCCCCGGGCCGCACGTCGATCCGCGCGGTGTGGCCGCGGCCCCGCATGGCGCCATCCCGTACGCTGCCTCGCTCGCCTCCGGCCCTCACCGCGCGCACGTCTCCGATCCCCACGCACCGGGCCCGTTCGCCGCGGGCACCGATCCGCCGACCGCCGGCGACGCGAGCCCGTACGCCACCGCTGCGGCCTCCGGCCCACACGCCGCGCATCCCTCCGGCCCACACGCCGCGCATCCCTCCGGCGCGCTGCCCTCGAGAGCGTCCCGCTCCGGTCCGCTCGCCGCCGGCCCGCAGTCCGCGGGTGCGTCCGGCTCGCCGACCGCCGCCCCGCACGCCTCGGGCGCCCCTCCGCCGCCGATGACGCTCGACGGCGCCTACAGCCTCCCGCCGCCGCTCACGCTCGAGGGTTCCTACCGGCTTCCCGTTCCTCCGGGCGCATCGCCGACGCCCTGGTGGCTGTGGTTCAGCGGCGGTGCGCTGGCCGTCGGGGTCGGGATCGCTGCGGCGATGTGGTTCGCTGCGCGCAGCCCTTCGCCGGGGAGCCGGCCGGTGGCCCCATCCGCGGCCGGCCTCACCGCACCCCCCGCCGCCACATCCCCCGGTTCCGCCACATCCCCCGCCGCCACATCCCCCGCCGCCACAACCCCCGGTTCCGCCACACCCCCCGCCGCCGCAACCCCCGGTTCCGCCACATCCCCCGCCGCCGCAACCCCCGGTTCCGCCACACCCCCCGCCGCCGCAACCCCCGGTTCCGCCACATCCCC
>JBGQCL010000356.1:0-12614 GCA_041495365.1 Kofleriaceae bacterium
ACTTCGAGGTCACCGCGCTGTCGGACGGCACGGCCGATCTGCCGATGGACAAGCTGCTGACCAACACCACGCCCGACAAGGTGAACAAGGCGCTGGCCGAGCACTTCATGAAGGCGCCGGTCGAGACCTCGGTCAACGCGTTCGTGGTCAACACCGGCACCAAGCTGGTCATGATCGACAGCGGCTCGGGCAACCTGTTCGGCCCGACGCTCGGCAAGGTGGTCATCAGCCTCAAGGCGGCCGGCTACAAGCCCGAGCAGATCGACGAGATCTACGTCACCCACATGCACGCGGACCACGTCGGCGGGGTCGCGACCAACGGCAAGGCGGTGTTCCCCAACGCCACGATCCGCGCCGGCAAGGCCGAGGGCGAGTTCTGGCTGACCCAGGCCAACATGGACAAGGCGCCCGACGCGATGAAGGACTTCTTCAAGGGCGCGATGGCGTCGATGAAGCCCTATGCCAAGAAGTACAAGCCGATCGAGGGCGACGACGTCGAGCTCGTCCCCGGCATCCACGCGCTGGCCGCCCCGGGTCACACCCCCGGCCACACGATCTACGCGATCGAGAGCAAGGGCGAGAAGATGGTGTTCTGCGGCGACCTGATGCACGTCGCCGCGGTCCAGTTCGCCGACCCGTCGGTGACGATCCAGTTCGACGCCGATCCGAAGACCGCGGCGCCGCAGCGCCAGAAGCTGTACGCCGACGCCACCGCCAAGGGCTACTACGTCGCGTTCACCCACGTCTCGTTCCCCGGCATCGGCCACATCCGCAAGGAAGGCGCCGGCTACGAGTGGATCCCGGTCAACTACAGCAACAAGTGATGACCGGCGCGGTCCGTGTCACGGAGGCGCGGTCTGCGGCGCCCGCGCGCGGGTGAGCCCACCGGCGCCCTGATCGCGCGCAGACCGGCGGTGCCATCCGATCCGGATCCCGACCCTCGCCCCTGTCGCCGGTCGCCGGATGGCTCACTCGGCCTGGAGCTCGACCTTGACCCGCTCGAGCTCGGTCAGCTCGCGCGCCGGCAGGCTGGGATACTCCAGGCGCAGCTGCCGGAGCGTGCCGATGATGATCTCGGCGACCGCGCGCCGCATGGAGTGCTTGGAATCGGCGGGGATCGCGTACCACGGCGCCCATGGCTTGCTGGTCGCGGCCAGCGCGTCCTGGTACGCGTCCATGTACACGTCCCACTTCTTGCTCTCGGCCATGTCGGCCGAGCTGAACTTCCAGAAGTGCTCGGGATCCGTGACCCGCTCGAGGAACCGCTTGTGCTGTTCCCTTTGCGAGACGTTGAGGAAGAACTTGAGGACGACACAGCCGTTGCGCGCCCAGTGCTTCTCGGCCGCTCCGATCGACTCGTGGCGCTCGGCCCACAGTTCGGCGAGGTCCTTGGGCCGGCGCGGCAGCTTCTGGTGGTCGAGGTAGCCCGGGTTGACCCGTACGACCAGGACTTCCTCGTAGTGACTGCGGTTCCAGATCCCGATCCGGCCGCGCTCCGGCAGGCAGTTCTGGACGCGCCACAGGAAGTCGTGGTCGAGCTCCTCCGCGTTCGGCGACTTGAACGCATAGACCTGGCAGCCCTGGGGGTTGATGCCAGTCATCACGGCGCGGATCGTGCCGTCCTTGCCGGCGGCATCCATCGCCTGGAAGATCAGGAGGACGCTGTAGCGGTCGTGCGCGTAGAGCTTCTCCTGAAGCTTCGACAGCTTCTCTATCGCCTGGCCGAGCGCGGCGACGTTGGCTTCCTTGCCCGGATTGTCGTCGGGATTCGTCTGCAATTTGCGCAGCTTGAACGAGTCGTCGAACGGCACCAGGTACGGGCTGTCGACCGGATCGAACAGGAGCGGGTGAGCCATGAGCCGCCAACATACCCCACGGCTGTGTGACATCTTCGATAGATCCACTCGAATGGACGATGACGTTGCCGCAATCCGGACGTCACATTGTATGGTGAACGACGCCATGGCCACGCCGTCAGATCCCAAGCCCGCGCTGTCCTACCCCGAGCACGACAAGCTCGGACCGCTGGGCGCGAAAACTTCAGCGATCCAGGATGCCGCCGCGCTGCGCGGTGCGCTGATCCGCGCGTTCGAGGCCGCCGCTCACGACGCACGCGACGCGGTCGCCGCGATCGACAAGGGCTCGGCGTCGGCCGCGGTCCACGCGTCGCGCAAGGCGCTGCGCCGGGCCCGCGCCGTGCTCGGCCTGGTCGGCGGCGCGCTGCCCAGGAGCGAGCGCCGCGCGGTCAAGACCGCCCTGCAGGACGCGCGGCGCGCGCTGTCCACGGTGCGCGATCACGCGGTCGCGCCCGAGACCCTCGGTCAGATGGCGCTCGACGACGACGACCGCGCCACCGCGAACCGCGTGCTGGCCAACGCCGCCGAGGCGATGCCGGCGGTCGCCGAGATCAAGCAGCTGCTCGCCGAGAGCGCCGCGCGCGCCGCCGCGCAGGCCGAGGCGCTGCAGGCCGCGCTGCCGCACGATGTCGAGTGGGACACCGTGTCTGCCGGCGTCCGCGCGACCTACGGCCAGGCCCGCCACGCGTGCCGCGCCGCGAAGCGCTCGCGGTCGTGGTTCCACACCTGGCGCCGGCGCAGCAAGGAACTGGGGTACCAGCTCGAGCTGATCGCGCACCACGCCGGGCCGCGGCTGACCGAGCTGCACGACGAGGTGTCGGGCGCGACCGACGTGCTCGGCCCCGCGGTCGACCTGATCATGGTGCGCGACTTCGTGGTGACCTACGGCCAGGGCATCGCGCCCGAGGCGCTCGGCCGGCTGCGCGCGACGATCGACCAGCACCTCGATGAGCTGATGAAGTCGGCGCGCAAGGCCGGGCGCGAGGCGTTCCGCGCCAGGTCCAGGAAGCTGGAGAAGCGGCTCACCAAGTCGGTGCGCCGCGATCTGGCGCCGCCCGATGACAGCAACGGAGCGCCCGAGATCCAGGCCTGAGCCGATCGGGGCCGCCCCGAGATTCCCCGAGCTGTGGAGCTGTGGCACCGCGTGGAGAGCTGCTACGCTCCGGGTATGGGCAAGGGAGACTCGCGGCCCGCGGACCCGCCGGAGCAGTCCGCCGCGAACAAGCCGCCGGCCGGCGAGCCCGCGCCGAGATTGGCCGGACCCGGGCCGGCGCGCATCCCGAAATCGTCCACCCCACCGCTGACGTCGCGGACCGCGACGCTCGATGACCCGCTGACCACGAGCCTGCTCGCCGAGATCGCGCGGCGGCCGTCGACCGTGGAGATGTCGCCGGCGCAGCTCGCCGCCGCCGCGGCCCGGGCCATGGCGCCCGGAGCCCCGAACACCGAGGCCCCCGAGGACTCCGGAGCCCCCGAGGATCGCGATCCCGACGATCCGGCGTGACGGCACGAACGCCATCGCCGTGTGATAGCTTGCGCCCCCTATGTCGAAGGTCCTCATCATCGGCGCCGGAGGCGTCGGCGGCGTGGTCGCCCACAAGTGCGCGATGGATCGCCAGACGTTCAGCGACATCCTGCTCGCCAGCCGCCGGATCGCGAGCTGCGACAAGCTCGCCGCCGAGATCCAGCAGATGCACGGCCGCGCGATCCGCACCGCGCAGGTCGACGCCGATGACGTCGCCGCGACCACCCGGCTGATCGCCGACTACCGGCCGGCGGTCGTCATCAACGTCGCGCTGCCCTACCAGGACCTCCACATCATGGACGCCTGCCTCGCCGCCGGCGTCGACTACCTCGACACCGCCAACTACGAACCGCGCGACGTCGCGAAGTTCGAGTACCGCTGGCAGTGGGCGTACCGCGAGCGGTTCGCCGCCGCCGGCCGGATGGCGCTGCTCGGCTCGGGCTTCGACCCGGGCATGACCAACGTGTTCTGCGCCCACGTCCAGCGCCACCTGCTCGACGAGGTCCACCACGTCGACATCGTCGACTGCAACGCCGGCTCGCACGGCAAGGCGTTCGCGACCAACTTCAACCCCGAGATCAACCTGCGCGAGGTCACCGCGCGCGGCCGGTACTGGGAGGACGGAGCGTGGAAGGAGACCGACCCGCTCAGCGTGTCGCAGATGTTCGACTACCCCGGCGTCGGCGAGCGCAAGAGCTTCCTGCTCTACCACGAGGAGCTCGAGTCGCTGGTCCTCCACCTCAAGGGCCTGCGCCGGATCCGGTTCTGGATGACGTTCGGCGAGTCCTACCTCAAGCACCTCGAGGTGCTGCAGAATGTCGGCATGACCCGGATCGACGAGGTCGAGTTCGAGGGCCACAAGATCGTGCCGATCAAGTTCCTGCGCGCGCTGCTCCCCGATCCGGCGTCGCTCGCCACCGGGTACACCGGCAAGACGTCGATCGGCTGCCTGTGCGAGGGCATCAAGGACGGCAAGCGCAAGCGCTACTTCATCTACAACGTGTGCGACCACACCGAGACCTACCGCGAGGTCCGCGCCCAGGCGGTGTCGTACACCACCGGCGTCCCGGCCGTGACCGGCGCCGCGATGATGGTGACCGGCGCATGGAAGGGCGCCGGCGTGTTCAACATGGAGCAGATGGATCCGGATCCATTCCTCGCCGACGTGGCGAAGCGCGGCTTGCCGTGGCACGTCGAGGAGAGATGAGCAGGTCATCATGAGTGCGGGAGCTGCGCTCGGGGCCGACGTCGCCCGCGCGATCGACGTGCGCGATCTCGAGACCCCGTGCTTCGTGACCGACCTCGGCGCGCTCGAGGCCAACCTGCGGGTCCTCGCCGACATCCAGCAGCGCGCGCGCTGCACGATCCTGCTCGCGCTCAAGGGCTTCGCGCAGTGGTCGACGTTCCCGCTGGTCAGGCGCTACCTCGCCGGCGCGACCGCGAGCTCGGTCGCCGAGGCGCGGCTGGCGCGCGAGGAGCTCGACGGCGAGGTCCACGCCTACGCCCCGGCCTACACCGAAGGCGAGATCCGCGAGCTGACCACGCTCGCCGACCACATCGTGCTCAACACGCCCGGCCAGTGGCGCCGCCATCGCCGGGCGATCGAGCAGGCGCGGCGCGCCGGCCGGTCGATCTCGTGCGGCCTGCGGGTCAACCACGAGCACCAGGAGGTCGGCGTCGCGCTCTACGACCCGGCCGGGCCGTGCTCGCGGCTGGGCACCACGCGCAAGAACCTCACGGCCGACGATCTCGACGGCCTCGACGGCCTGCATTTCCACACCCTGTGCCAGGCCGGTAGCGACGCGCTGGAGCGCTCCCTGGCCGCGTTCGAGCGCCAGTTCGGCGAGTTCATCCCGCAGATGGACTGGGTCAACTTCGGCGGCGGCCACCACATCACCCGGCCCGACTACGATCGCGACCACCTGGTCCACCTGGTCCAGGGCTTCCAGGCCAGGTGGGACGTCGAGGTCTACCTCGAGCCCGGCGAGGCGATCGCGCTCGGCGCCGGCGTGCTGGTCGCCAGCGTGCTCGACGTCCTGCACAACGACATGGACATCGCGATCCTCGACACCTCGGCGACCGCCCACATGCCGGACGTGCTGGAGATGCCGTATCGCCCGGTGATCATCGGGGCCGGCGAGCCGGACGCGCTGCAGCACACCTACCGGCTCGGCGGCATGACCTGCCTGGCCGGCGACGTGATCGGCGACTACAGCTTCGAGCGCCCGCTCGCGATCGGCGACAAGCTGGTGCTCCTCGACATGGCGCACTACACGATGGTCAAGACCACGACATTCAACGGCGTGCGGCTGCCGTCGATCGCGACCCACGACCCGACAACCGGCCAGATCACGGTGCATCGCCGGTTCGGCTATCGCGACTATCGCGATCGTCTGTCGTGACCGGCGATCTGGTACCGGCGGCGGTATGGCGGGCTGCGTCACGCAGCGGCGCGCTCAGCGCAGCAGGACCAGCTCCTCGGCCGTGGTCGGGTGCAGCGCGAACGTCCGGTCGAGGTCGGCCTTGGTCGCACCCATCGTCACGGCGATCGCGACGGTCTGGATGATCTCGGGCGCCTCGACCCCGATCATGTGCACGCCCAGCACGCGGTCGGTCGTGCGGTCGACGATGACCTTGATCACGACCTGCTCGTCGCGCTTGCTCAGCGCGTAGCGCATCGGCCGGAACCGGGCGCGGAACACGACGACGTCGTGGCCGGCGGCGAGCGCCGCGGGCTCGGTCAGCCCGACCGCCGCGGCCGCCGGCTGCGCGAACACCGCCGTCGGGATCAGGTGGTGGTGGACCGGCGTCGGCCGGTGGCCGAACAGCGTGTCGGCGACCGCGTGGCCCTCGCGGATCGCGACCGGGGTGAGCGCGACCCGGCCGGTGACGTCGCCGACCGCGTAGATGTGCGGGACGCTCGTCCGCGACCACTCGTCGACCGTGATCGCGCCGCGCGCGTCGAGCTCGACGCCGGCCTCGGTCAGCCCGAGCTCCGCGGTCGCCGGATCGCGCCCGATCGCCGCCATCGCGGCGTCGACCTCGAACTCGCGGCCGCCCGCGATCACCTGGCGCCCGCGCCGCACCAGCTCGCGGCAGCAGATGAAGTCGATGCCGTGCGCCGACAGGTTCGCGGTGACCGCCTGGCGGATGTCGGGATCGAAGCCGCGCAGCACCAGCTCGTCGCGATGAACCAGGCTGACCTTCGCGCCGAGCCCGGCGAAGATGTGTGCGAACTCGACGGCGATGTAGCCGCCGCCCATGATCGCGATCCGCGCGGGCAGCGCCGGCAGGTGGAACGCGTCGTCCGATGTGATCCAATCGGCGCTCGGCCGCCGCGCCCGCCCGCCGGTGGCGATCAGCACGTGCGCCGCCGTGATGGTCCGGCCCGCGACCTCGATCGTGTGGCGATCGGTCAGCCGCGCGCGCCCGGCGATGACATCGGCGCCCACCTTGCGCAACCGCTCCACATATGCGTTCGACAGCCGCGTGATCTCCTCGTCCTTGGCGGCGATGAGCGCGGCCCAGTCGTGCAGTGCTTCTGGAATGTTCCAGCCCTGGCCGCGAGCGTCCTGCAGTGTGCGGCTGATCTCGCTCGCATACACGAGGAGCTTCTTGGGCACACATCCCCGGATCACACAGGTCCCGCCCCAGCGATCGGCCTCGGCGACGGCGACCCGCGCACCATGCTCCGCCGCCACGCGAGCCGCACGCACACCACCGGAGCCACCTCCGATCACGAAGAAGTCGACGTCGAACCGTGCCATGGCCCGCAGTGTACGTGCCTCGGCGCACAACGGCACCTGGCGCGGCACCTGTCACGACCCGATCGCGAAAACAGTTCTTCGAGCGCAATGTCGTGCGCTTCGACGAGCGGGCTTGATAGGCTCACTACCAGGAGGGTGCGCATGCGAAGCCTCGCGTTCGTGCTGTTGCCGTTGACTCCGCTGCTGGCGTGCAGCGCGGCCGTGCAGCCCGGCAGCCAGCTGACACCGGATGGCCAGACGGCAGACGCCGGCGGGATGCAGATGGCACCGCCGACGTTCCAGCTGAAGTTCCCCATCGTCGACATCGGCCCCGGGGCCGAGATCACGTACTGCCACTACTTCCAGACCCCGAACACCGGCGAGCTGGTGATCCAGCGCTGGGCCTCGCACATGATGCCGGGTGCCCACGACCTGATCCTGTACCTGACGCAGAACGACCTGCAGACGGCGGACATGAGGCCGGCCGGCTGCACGACCCTCAGCAACGCCAGCAGCGTGGTCTGGACCTACGCGGCGCAGACCCCCGACGCCGAGGCGGCGATGCCGGGCGATGACGGCAGCGGCAACCCGATCGGCCAGCGGGTCAAGGCCCGGCAATCGGGCTTTCTCCAGATCCACTACCTCAACACGGGCAGCACCGTGCTCCACGCACAGGTCGATCTCGGCGCCTACGCCTATCCCGATGGCGCGCAGGTCACGCTCGCCGCGCCGTTCACGACGATCAACCTGAACATCTCCATCATGCCCGGCAGCCAGGCCCAGCCGGCCACGGGCATGGTCAACGGTTCGTGTTCGGTGCCGCTCGATCCGACCGGCAAGCCGCTCCGGTTCTTCGGGATGACGGGCCACACCTACAAGCAGGGAGTCCACACGTTCGTCAAGGACGGGGTCGACATGGTCTTTGAAACCAGGAACTGGGAAGTGCCCGGGATGTACAGCTGGCCGGTGTCGCCGTTCTACACGTTCAAGAGCGGGACGCTGTTCTATCAATGCGAGTACTCGAATCCCACGGACCGGACCATCAAGACCGGCGACAACCCCGCGATGTACGAGCTGTGCATGACGATCGGCTACTTCTTCCCGGCACCCGCCGACGGCATCAACCCCGGCGCCGGCCACTTCTGCTCGAACAGCGTCATGCTGTTCTGAGCGCGCCGCGCCGCCGCCGTTCAGTCGTCGACCTCGATCACGATCTCCTCGCTCGGCAGCGGCTCGTCCTGCGCCGGCGTGGCGGCAAGCGGCGCGGCACCGACGCTGGCCGCCGGGACCGGCGCCGCGGCGGGCCGGTCGGCGGCCGCGCGCTCGGACGGTCGATCGTCCTCGACGATCGCGGCGATCGCCCGCGCCGCGGCCCGGGGCGCCAGGCTCTCGCCGCCGTCGGCGTCTCGGCTCGCCGGCCTGGGCCACGCCGGCCCCGTCGGTCCGGGTCCGGAACACGCCATCGAGTACGCAGCCAGCGCGAGCAGGAGCATCCACCGCATTGGTTCCACAGTAGCAAACGTGGTACCTGGCGGCATGATCGAAGTTGGCAAGAAGGCCCCGGCGTTCACCCTGGAGTCCTCCGACGGCGCCAAGGTCAAGCTCTCCGACTACGCCGGCAAGATCGTCGTGCTGTACTTCTACCCGCGCGACAACACGCCGGGCTGCACGGTCGAGGCCAACGATTTCAACGCGGCGCTGCCCGCGTTCAAGAAGCTCGGCGCGGTCGTGCTCGGCGCCAGCAAGGACTCGATCGCCTCGCATGGCAAGTTCCGCGACAAGTTCGGACTGGCCTTCCCGCTGCTCAGCGACCCCGACGGCAAGGTGCTGGAGGTCTACGGCGCGTGGGGCGACAAGGTGATGTACGGCAAGAAGATGAAGGGCATCATCCGGTCGACCGTGCTGATCGGGAAAGACGGCAAGGTCGTGCAGCACTGGCCCAAGGTCAGCGTCAAGGGCCACGCCGCCGAGGTCCTCGAGGCGATCAAGGCGCTCGACTGAGGGCACCCGCCGTGCGCCCACCAGCCGCTGCGACCGCCGGATGAAGATTTGATTGCGGCCGGCGCTTCCGTTGAAGATCTGCCCGCGTGGCATAGTAGGGGATGCCATGACCACCCGCCCCGCTCGTCTCGCTCTGGCCCGGCTCCTCGGCGGCGTCCCCCTTGCCATCGGGCTCGCCGTCGCGCTCCTGTTCGCCCCCAGCCTCGGTCGTGCCCAGAAGGCACCGGCCGGCGACAAGCCCGCCGCGACCAAGCCCGCCGGCGACGCCAAGCCCGCGGGCGACGCCAAGCCCGCGGCCAAGCCCCTGGTCGACCTCAACACCGCCAGCCAGGCCGACCTCGAGGCGCTGCCCGGCATCGGCGAGGCCTACGCCAAGAAGATCATCGCCGGCCGGCCCTACGCCAAGAAGGACCAGCTGGTGTCGCGCAAGATCGTCCCGAGCGCGACCTACCAGAAGATCAAGGACCAGGTGATCGCCAAGCAGCCCGACAAGAAGTGACCGCCGACGACAACGATCCCGACCGCAACGATCCCGGCAAGCCCAGCTCGGACCCGTAGAGCGTAGCGCGGAGGAGAACGCCAACGCGGGCTCGCCGTGGGCGACCGCGAGCAGGATGGGGTCGGTGGCGCGACCGTGATTACGATTGGCCGTTCGTTGTCCCGCACATACCTCGCGGGGTCCGCGCAGGACGGGTGGTGATTCGGCGGGCGCGGCCCCGACCCCATCCGCGCAGCAGCCCACGGCGAGCTCGCGTGCCCGCGCTCTCCTGAACGCACGCCCCACCACGCTAATGGAAGTCGCGGCTGGCGACCTCCACCGCCGGGCGCGACAGCCGCGGCTTCCAGATCTCGTCGGCGATCAGGTGGACGATGCCCTCCTGGACCTGCAGCCGGCCGGTGACGCCGAGCAGCGAGGTGGTCTTGATCACCAGGGCGAACTGCGCGAACACCTGCTGCCACACCACCAGGTTGACGAAGCCGGTCTCGTCCTCCAGCGTCATGAACACGACGCCCGAGGCGGTCCCCGGCTGCTGGCGGCAGATCACGATGCCGACGTACTCGATGCGCTGGCCGTCGCGGCCGCGCGCCACGGTGCGCGCATCGGGCCAGCGCCGCGCCGACAGCTCGCCGCGCAGCGGCGCGAGCGGGTGGCCGCGGGTCGAGTGATCGCTGACCTCGTAGTCCCAGCAGATCTCGTCGAGCCGGCTCAGCGGATCGAAGGCGACCGGCGCGTCGCTGCCGCCGACCGGCAGGCTGTCGGTGTGGCGCGCGACCCAGCCGGTGACCTGCCACAGCGCATCCCGGCGGCTGGGCCCGGCGAGCGCGGCGAGCGCGCCGGCCTCGGCGAGCGCGCTGTGGCTGCGGGCCGGAACGCGCGACCGGCGCACGAAGTCCTCGACCGAGGCGAACGGGCCATCGAGCCGCGCGGCGACGATGCGCTGGCCGTCGGCGAACGCCAGGCCCTTGATCCAGCGCAGGCCCATGCGCACGCCGAACCGGAAGCCATCGTCCACCGGCTCCAGCGTGCAGTCCCAGGCGCTGCGGGTGACGTCGATCGGCCGGATCTCGAGGCCGTGGCGCTGGGCGTCGCCGACGATCGTCGCCGGCGAGTAGAACCCCATCGGCTGGGCGTTGAGCAGCGCGCAGGTGAACTCGGCCAGGTGGTGCTTGCGCAGCCACGACGTGGCGTAGGCGATCAGCGCGAAGCTCGCGGCGTGCGACTCGGGGAAGCCGTACTCGCCGAACCCGCGGATCTGATCGAACACGCGCTCGGCGAACTCGCGGGCGATGCCCTTGTTCTCCATGCGGCTGACCAGCCGCTCGCGGTGCTTCTCGATCCGGCCCGAGCGGCGCCACGCCGCCATGTCGCGGCGCAGCTGGTCGGCCTCGCCCGGCGTGTAATCGGCCGCGACGATCGCGAGCTTCATGACCTGCTCCTGGAACAGCGGCACGCCGAGCGTCTTCTTCAGCACCTCCTCCAGGCAGGGATGGGGATATTCGATCGGCTCCGTGCCGTTGCGCCGCCGCAGGTAGGGGTGGACCATGCCGCCGGAGATCGGCCCCGGACGGACCAGGCTGACCTCGACGACGAGGTCGTAGAACGTGCGCGGCCGGAGCCGCGGCAGCATCGACATCTGCGCCCGGCTCTCGATCTGGAACGTGCCGACGGTGTCGGCGGTGCAGATCATGTCGTAGGTCGCCCCATCCTCGGCCGGGATCGTCGCCATCGTCAGCTCGATCCCGCGATGCGCGCGCAGCAGGTCGAACGCGAGGTGGAGCTGGTGCAGCGCGCCGAGCCCGAGCAGGTCGACCTTGAACAGCCCGAGGTCCTCGAGATCGTCCTTGTCCCACTGGATCACGGTGCGGCCCGGCATCGCCGCGTTCTCGATCGGGACGATGTCGTGGACCGGCTCGTGGCCGAGCAGGAACCCGCCGGGGTGGATCGACAGGTGGCGCGGGAACTCGAGGATCTCCTGGGACAGCTTGACCAGGTGGCCGAACACGCTCTCGCCGTGCTCGCCCAGCCCGGCGCGCGCCAGGGCGGCATCGTCGACCGCGCCGTACATCGACAGCTGCTTGGCGGCGCGGTCGAGCGCGGTCTCGGAGATCCCGAGCACCTTGCCGACGTCGCGCACCGCCGAGCGCGGGCGGTAACGGATCACGTTGCACACCATCGCGGCGTGATCGCGGCCGTACACGGTGTAGGCGTGCTGGATCACCTCCTCGCGGCGCTCGTGCTCGATGTCGAGATCGATGTCGGGCGGCTCGGCGCGCTCGCGCGACAGGAAGCGCTCGAACAGAAGGCCCATGCGCACCGGGTCGATCGCGGTGATGCCGAGGCAGAAGCACACCGCCGAGTTCGCCGCCGAGCCGCGGCCCTGGCACAGGATGCCGCGGCGCCGGCAGAACGACACGATCTCGTGCATCGTGAGGAAGTAGCCGGGGTAGTCGAGCTCCTCGATCAGCGCGAGCTCGGCGTCGAGCTGGTGGCGCACCTCGGGCGGGATCGCGGCCTCGCCGGCGACGGCCCGGGTCTCGAACCGCTGGACGGCGCCGGCGTGGACCAGCTGGCGCAGGTGCGCCGCCGAGGTCGTGCCGCCCGGCAGGCGCTCCGACGGGTAGCGGTAGCGCAGCTCGCACAGCCCGAACCGGCAGCGCGCGGCGATCTCGCGGGTGCGGGCGACCGCCTCGGGATCGTCGGCGAACAGCCGGTCGAAGCGGTGCGGCGCGCACAGGTCGTGCTCGTCGTTGCCGCGGATCCGGCGGCCCGCGGTGACCAGCGTGACGCCGTGGCGGATGCAGGTCAGGACGTCCTGCAGCGGCCGGCGCGCCCGCGAGTGGTAGAGCACCTCGGTCGCGGCGACGATCGGCAGGCCGGCCGCGGCGGCCCGGGCGCGCAGCCGGCGCTCGCGCGCGACGTCGTCGGCCTGGCGGTGGCGGGTCAGCATCGCGTACAGTCGATCGCCGAACGCGTGGCGCAGCTCG
>JBGQCL010000357.1:0-12578 GCA_041495365.1 Kofleriaceae bacterium
CCCCGCCGCCGGCTGCATCGCGCTCGGCCGCCCCGCCGCCGGCTGCATCGCGCTCGGCCGCCCCGCCGCCGGCTGCATCGCGCTCGGCCGCCCCGCCGCCGGCTGCATCGCGCTCGGCCGGGGCAGCGCCGGCTTGGGCGCCGGCTTGGCGGTCGGAGCGCTGCGCAGCGCATTGAGCAGCTCGTCGTCGACCTGCCGGGTCGGCTCGTCGCCGAACGGCGCCGGCGGCGGCCGCCGCAGCTGGGTCGGAACCGCGCCGGTAGGCACGCTCGGCATCGTGGTGGCCATGCTCGGCGCCGCGCTCGGCGCCACGGCCTGGATCTGGCGCGATCGGGGTCCAGGCGGAGGCGGAGGCAGCTGCGGCGGAGGCGGTGGCGCTGCCTGCGCCGCGGTCGGCCGGGGCGCGGGCATCTTCTCGCTCCCGCGCTTGTGGTTGGCCCGTGCAGCCTGCGCCTGGGCGAGCCCGACCACGACCGCGGGCCGGGCCGGCACGTCGGGTCGGAAAATCGGCGGCGCCACCGGGATCGCCGGAGGCGAGTCGTCGTCGAAGTCGAAGTCGTAGTCCTGGCCGCCCGGCGCTCCCGGCGCGGCGCCGATGAACACCTGCGACTCCTCGTCGGCGAGGCGGCCGCCCTCGTCGCGCAGCATGCGCAGGATCCGGGTCCGCTCGCCGGCGGACAGCGAGTCGCGCCGGCCGAAACCGCTGTGCGAGTGGTTGTTGCTCTTGCCGCGCTTGGCGAACTCGGACAGCGGCACCGGCCCGTCGAGCTTCCGGCCCCTCTGCGCGGCCCGGGCTTCGCGCGGCGCGGGGTCGCGGCCGTCCCGCGCGTCGCGCGCATCGCCGGGTCCCGGCCTGGGCGGCTGGGGTAGCGGCGCCATCACCGAGTGGCCGCGGCTGGAGAAGATGCTGGTCGCCGAGCGCAGCCACTTGCGCGGCCCCGACACCGGCTCGCCCATCGGCATCGGCAGCGACGCCGACGGCGCGGCTGCCACGCCCGAGCGCGGCGGCTCGACACCGACGCTGCCGCCCAGCACCTGGGCCGCGGCGCGCGCGGCGTCCTCCGGGCACTCGACCGCGCGTGCGACGAGCCGGCGCACGATGTCGTCGGTCTTGCCCAGCTGGTACTGGTGCGGCCGCTCGACGAACCGGATCCCCATCTTCTCGAGCCACTGGACCGGCGGATCGGCGCCGATCAGCACGAACGCGCCGTCGTTGGGGTAGCGCTTCTGCGAGCCGTCGCTCAGCGCGAGCGTCACCGAGTCGGGCTCGAACCCCATGACCTGCGAGCCGAGCTTGGCCTTGATCCGGCCCTCGCCGGCGTAGCTCTCGATCGCCTGCTTGTTCTTGGGGGCGGCGCGGCCGAAGCTCTTGCCGCGGTACGTGATCATCACCCTGGCGCCGGCGTCGGCCAGCGCGAGCGCCGCCTCGCACGCCGAGTCGCCGCCGCCGACCACCAGCACCGAGCGGCCGCGCCACTCGTCGGGGTCCTCCAGCAGGCTGAACACCTTGGGCAGGTTCTCGCCGGGGACCTGCAGCGTGCGGGGCTTGCCGCGCGTGCCGATCGACAGCACGACGCGCTGCGCGCGGTAGGTCGCCACGGTGGTGCGCACGTCGAACGCGCCGTCGCCGGCGCGCGCGACGGTCTCGACCGACTCGCCCTGATGGATCTGCAACCCGACCCGGTCGATCAGCTCGCGCCAGACCGGGAGCAGCTGCTCCTTGGCCGAGTCGAACACCGGCAGCAGCGACAGGTTGGTCTCGGCGTACGGCTCGGCCATCACCAGCTTGCCCTTGGGGTAGCGGGAGATCGTCGACGCGATCACCTGCTCCTTCTCCAGCACGACGTACGACAGCCCGCGCTGGATGCAGGTCAGCGCGGCCGACAGCCCGCCCGGACCCGAGCCGACGATCGCGACATCGACCGCGTTGTCGGCGCCGCCGAGCGCCCCCGGCTGCATCCCGCTCGCCAGCATGTGCTCGACCACGGCGCGCCCGAGGTTCGCCGCGTTCTTGACCAGCGGCTTGCCGGCGACCTCACCGATCAGGTACTGGCCCGGCACCGCAGTCTGGAAGCTCTCGTCCATCTCGGGGACCTTGAGCGGCGGCGGCAGGGCGCCCTCGGGGAACATCACCAGCGCCTCGGTCGGGCACGCGAACATGCACGCCTCGCACTGGATGCAGTCGTGAAACCGCAGCACGCGGCTCTTGTTCTCGACCAGGTCCAGCACGTTGGTCGGGCAGACCGCCACGCAGGCGTCACAGCCCGTGCAGCGGTCGTCGTTGATGTCGTGAATCAAGACCCGCGGGCCCACCACCGCAGCCGGTGCCTGCGCCGCGCGGTGGCGCCGGCGAGCGGACAGCATCGTGAACACCGCCATCAGGAGGATGGCGAAGCCCCCGAGCGCCAGTGGGACCACCCAGGTCACGGCACAAGAATACCTGATTTACCGCGGATTGCCCGTGACGTTCTCGACGTTCTTGACCAGGAATTCGCCGACTTGCGCCATCAAGCCGGGCAGGTCACGCCCCGCCACGTCGATAGAGGGCCCGATCTGAACCGACACCAGCTGGTGGGGCCGCATCACCTTGCCGCCGCGCGGCAGGATCCCGATCGTGCCGCGGATCGCGACCGGCACGATCGGCGTCCCGGTTGCGAGCGCGAGGTGGAACCCGCCCTTCTTGAGCTTGCCGATCCGGCCGTCGACCGAGCGTGTGCCCTCCGGAGCGACCCAGATGCTCACCCCGTCCTGCACCAGCCGCGCCGCGTGCTCGATCGATTGCACCGCGCGGGTGTGGTTGCCGCGATCGACCTCGATGAACCCGGCGGCGCGCAGCCCGCGGCCCCACAGCGGGATCCGGAACAGCTCGGCCTTGGCGAGCATGCGGATGGTCGGTGATGGCAGCGTCGCGTACAGCACCGGGATGTCGAGGTGGCTCTGGTGGTTCGACATGTAGACGACCGCCCGACCCGGCACCTGCTCGGCGCCGGTCGCGGTCAGCTGGATGTCGAGCAGTTCGACCACTCGCCGGCCGAACCACCGCACGCGCTCGTCGATCGCTCCGCGATCGACCGATCCCCGCGCGACGTCCACGAGCGTGGGTGCCGTGATTCGCGCCATCGCTCCGAGCACGCGCACACTGTCGAGCAGCGACATACGCGCATTCTACGCCGAGGTGGGAGATGTCGTGCGGGTCCCCCCGATTCGGCGATCGCTCCGGCGTGTTACCTTCTCCGGCCATGCGCGCGCTGGCGGTGGTCACCGCCTTGGTTCTGCTGACCGGAGCGGCACGCGCCGAACCGATCGACGCCAACATCCGCCAGCTCAAGGACTCGAGCTACAAGGTCCGGCTCGCCGCGGTCCTCGCGCTGTCGAAGTCGCACCAGCCGCGCGCGGTGATCGCGCTCGCCGACGCGCTGGCCAGCCCGCTGCTCAAGGACGACGAGCCGACGATCCGCCGGGTCGCGGCGCTCGCGCTCGGCAAGATGATCGACACGCGCACCGCCGACGACGCCCGCGAGCTCGGGCTCGACGCGCTCGCCGACGCCGCGGTCAACGATCCCGACGTCAAGGTCCGCGCGACCGCGCTGCGCGCCGAGCAGGACCTCGCCGGCCTGCGCCGCAAGAAGAAGGACCCGATGTCCGAATCCCGGACCGATGGCCACACCGACAAGCCCGGCGTGTTCGTCAACATCGACAGCGCCACCGATCAGTCCAAGGTCGCGCCGAGCGACACCGGCGAGCGGCTCGCCCGGATCGTCAAGAAGTCCGTCGAGCGCACCGGCTACGCCACGACCTGGCCCGGCCCGCTGCCGACCCAGACCGAGCTCGCGTCGAGCCATTCCCGCGCGTTCATCGTCGCGTCGACCGTCAAGAAGATCGAGGTCAGCAAGGCCAACCGCCTGACCCAGATCTCGTGCAAGGTCGAGATCCGCGTCGCGCCGTGGAGCGGGGTCGACGGCGGCGAGAAGTGGGAGGCCAACAAGGCCGCGTCAGCCAGCGGCTCGGCCAGGGCGACCACCGGCAACTCCGATCGCGAGATCGCCGGCGGCGTGCGCGACTGCCTGGAGGCCGTCGCCGAGGACGTCACCACCCGCCAGATCCTGCCGTTCCTCAAGCGGCTCGCGGCGCCCAGCGGCACCTGATCGCTACCGCTGCTGGTCGAACACGGCGCGCTTGTGCAGCTCGCCGAGCACGGCCAGTCGATCGTCGGCGTGGATCCATCGCTCCAGGTCGGCTCCATCGACGGGGATCACCAGCGCGGACTCGCTGCCGTGCTTCGCCCGCGCCGCATGAAACTCGTCGGTGAACCCGCCCGGCGCGATGAAGAAGCCGGTGTGCGCGCGGCGATACTTGGTGGTGAGCTTCTCGTACAGCCCGCGAAGCTCTGCCGACCCGCACCTCCTCGACCAGTTCTTGCATTCACCGAACAGGTACGCCGATCCATCGTTCCGCCACAGCGGCTCGGCGCAGCGGTTCTCGACCACGAGGTCGATCTCCTCGCTCTCGTTGCTGAGCCGGGTCTCGACCCGCTCGAAGCCGGTCGTGGCCCGGAACAGCCGCTTCACGACCTCCTCCAGGAGCAACCCCTTGCGGTTGCGATCGGGTTCCACCTTGGCCGCCCCCCAGAGGTCGTGCAGCTCGCGCACCACCGCGTCGCGGGACAGGACCGCGAGCCGGCGCTCACTGGTCACCTCGACGGCGTTGCGTACCTTGGCCCGGATCAGGGCCTCGAACGCTCCGTTCTTCACCAGGTAATCGTAGACGCCGAGGCGGAATGCTCGCTCGACCGCGTCGGGGCTGGCGTACCCCGTGACAACGATCGTCTTCGCGAACGGTGCCAGCTGCTCGATGCGATGAGGTCATGCACGATCGTCAGGTCAGCTGACATGGCGGCCACTTCCTTGTACCGTTCGGCGAAATCGAACGCGAGGTCCTGTGTCGGATCCTTCAGCTTCGCATTGCCCACCTTGAGCTCGTCCCAGACCTCCTTGGGGTAGATGAGCCGCCGTGCCGCGACCAGTAGCCCAAGCTTCGCGAACACCGCCTTGCGAGCTGCAACGTGCTTTCCATCGTCGGCTACCACGCAGCGTCGGATTTCGAGCAAGGCACACGTATCCGCCACCCAGACCCGGCTCATTCGTTCGCTGCCTGTGCCTCTTCGACTCGGCGTTCGATCTCCGCAAGGGACCCATCATCCACTCGCAGGTAGCTAGCCACCTGCGAGCGCTCGATCAAGTCAGCTCGCAGGCCCCGCACCAACCGCCGTGCCACGAGCATTCCGAATTCATGGAGACGCACAACGGGAGTGGTGCGCGGTTCTTCGGGTGCCCCGCCTCCGCTGGCCTTCGCGTTGACATCACGAGGGATAGCTCTCCATAGCTTCCAGCTCGCACGACCACCGTCGATCAAGCGCAGCACTGCAGCAGGGAGGCTCACCTTGTATCGCCGCGCGACTGAATTTGCACCGGCGAGATCATCGAGCTTCGCGGGAAACGCGCGCTCCTGGAGGAAGTCCTCGACGGACTTCCAGGGCATGAGGGCCGTGGCGGCGCACTGCTCGCACCAGCGCTCTAGCTGCTCAGCAGCATCATTGGCTGCAGCTGGACTTGCTGCGCATGCCGACGTTGTGCGGGTAAGCACATGGGCTAGCTCATGAAACAGCGTGAAGATACGTGCACGCGTATTGAAGGCCGTATTGACGATGACCACTGGGACGCGCTCATTCGCGAGCGTGATTCCGCGACACGCATCAGGCCCGAGCGCGAGCGCGAACACGAACACGCCGTGACTCTGCAGGCAACTGCGCCACTGCGAAAATGCGGTGTACTCGGATAGCCATGCAATCTGCTCCTCGACAGTGATACCGAGCCAGTCGCGAGTCACCGTAGCTGCGACGTTCGGATCCATGGAAGGCGTGATCTTCGGGAAGCTCCGCACTTCGTCACCGGATTGCTCGTCAAGATGCTCCAGCAAACCCTGGAGCCGAGCTGCTTGCCTGATGTAGCGGCGTTCGGTCGGGTTCAAGTCACGCATCTCGCTTGCAAGAGGGGCGCGAAACGCGACGCGCGGCGGCTCATCGGATGGGGGGGCAGGCCACAAAAACAGCGCGAGGGGCCGACGCAGTTTTCGAGCGAGCTTCCGCGCCTCACCCAGGCTTGGTCTCTTCGCGCCGGTCATCCACGCCCGCACCGCGTGAGCATCCGTGTCAACGGCATCCGCGATCTGTTCGACCGTGAAGCCGGACTGATCGACGGCCCACGACACGACCTCGGGCGTGACCGGGACTGTCGCCATGCTTTTCAACGTACCATGCGGCCGGGATCTGGAACGTCTTGTTGCAAAGGCAGCCAGCAGGCGTGCACTGACCTGGCAGATCCCGCTCGATCCTCATCGTCGATACCGGCAGGGTGACGAAGGCTCTTGCGTCGCGAGCCCTGGCAGCGGTACCTGAGCGACCCGCTCACAGCGGGTGGACGGTGAACACGCCCTTGCCGCTGAACGACACGTCCTGGGTCGGCTGCGTGCCCATGCCGGCGGAGTCGACCTGGCTGCCCTCGTCGATGTAGGGCTTGAGATTCACGGTGCCCTCGACGTGGAAGCTCAGCGTGCGAACCGCGCCGGGCGACGCCACCGAGGCGATCTTCGCCCGGGGCAGCGTCGACCCTGACTTGCTGCTCGACACGAACACGTCGATCGACGCCACGAAGCTCCAGTCGCCGCCGCTCGACGTGATGTCGAGCGTGAGCGACGACAGCGTCACGCCGTCGATCGGGCCGGTGTCCCGGGCCTTGATCTTCGACGAGATGTCGAGGTCGAGCGGCAGCGGGAAGATCGCGACGAGCGGCGCCGGGAGGCCCGAGCCCTGGATCGTCTGGGCCGGGACCGGCTGCTCGACGTCGAAGTCGGCGATACCGCAACCTGCGGTGGTCATCGTCAGGCACGTGGCGAGCACGCGGAGCATGGGCTCCCAGCATAAGCCGGGGTGCCGGGGAGCCACGACGGCCGCGCTCCCGGATCACGCCCTGCTCGCGCCGGGCGCTGGCGCACAGGGTGCCCCGGCGAGACCGATGTGCTCGACGCAGCTCAGCCGCCGACGTGAACGGTGACCTCGGCGGACAGGCCCGGGCGCATCGCGGCGCCGGGCGGCGACGACCAGGTGATCTTGACCGGGACGCGCTGGACGACCTTGACGAAGTTGCCGGTCGCGTTGTCGGGCGGGATCATCGAGAACCGCGCGCCGGTCGCGGGCGACACGGTGTCGACCACACCGTGGAAGGTCTGGCTTGGGTAGGCGTCGATCTCGATGTCGACCGGATCGCCGGCCTTCATCCGGCCGACCTGGCCCTCCTTGAAGTTGGCGATCACGTAGCTGTCGAGCGGGACCAGCATGAGCAGCGGCTGACCCGACATGACCTGCTGGCCGGCGTGCGCGCCGAGCCTGGAGATCGTGCCGGCGGCCGGCGCGGCAACCGTGGCGTAGCTGCGCTGCAGCCTGGCCTTGTCGAGCGCGACCTGGGCGGCGGTGACGCGCGCCGCGGCGAGCCTGGCGCTGGCGGTGGCGGCGGCGACCGCCTGATCGACCGGCGTGGACTGGGTGACGTGGCCCTCGGCCTCGGCGACGCGGGACTGGGCGAGGTTGTGCTGATCGCGCGCCATCGCGAGCTGCGCGCTGGCGGCGTCGAGCGATGCCTTGGCGACGTCGCGCGCCTGCTGGGCGTGCTCGACGTCGTGGCGGGTGCCCGCCTTCTGGCCGAACAGGTCCTGCTGGCGCTTGAGGTCGGACTCGGCGCTGGCGAGGTCAGCCCTGGCGCGCTCGACCGCGGCCTGGGCGGCGCGCATCGCCTCCTCCGCGCTGCGCACCGAGGCGCCGGCTCCGGTCAGCGCGGCGCGTGCCGACGACAGACCGCCGGTCGACGACGACTGGACGACGCCGACCTGGGCCTCGGCCGCGGCCTGCTGGGCCTGGGCAGCCTGGAGCTCGGCCTCGCAGCGCGCGACCTCGACGTCGAGGTCCGCCGGATCGACCTCGAACAGCACGTCGCCGGCCTTGACCCTCTGGTTGTCGTGGACCCGCGCGGTCTTGATCAGGCCGCCGACCCGCGGCGCGAGGGGCACGACGTCGGCCTCGATCTGCGCGTCGTCGGTGTCCTCCTTGTTGTGGGTCCACCAGCGGTGCACGAACCACAGCGCGGCAACCGCCGCGGCGCTCACCGCGAGGATCAGGTAAGCGTTCTTCGCGCGGCGGCGGCGGGCGGCGAGAGCGGCGATGTCTTTGCTTGCGGCTTCCATGGCGGTCACTCCAGGTGCATGGCCACTTCCCGAGGCGCCTCGGGGGCCGGGCCTTGCGCGGCCTTGGTGCGCTTGACGCGCAGGAACAGGAGCAGCGGGATCACGATGACGAACGCGATCGTCTGCAGAATGAAGGTCTTGTCGAAGCCGATCACGGTGCCCTGCACCCGGTTGCGCAGGATGATCGCCTGCTGGGTGATCGCGCTGGCGGTGTCGGGAGTCATGCCGCGGCCGATGATCGCGCTGCGGGTCATCATCGCCTGGGCGGCGACCTCGGGGCGCAGGATCGTGACGTTCTGGGCCAGCCCGGCGGCGGCGCGGTAGCTGTAGCTGGTGAACAGGTTGGCGAAGACCGACAGGCCGATCGAGCCGCCGACCTGGCGCACGAAGCTGTTGACGCCCGCGGCGCCGGCGATCTCGTGGCGCGCGATGTTCGACAGCGCGGCGGTGGTCAGCGGCACGAACAGGAACGCGAAGCCGATCCCGGTGATCGTGAGCGGCCAGAACAGATCGGCGGTCGAGGTCGACAGGTTGATGTCCGACTGCAGCCAGCAGCCCAGCGCGGTCATGATCATGCCGAACCCGCACAGCCACGATGGCCGGATCTGGTTGTACAGCCGGCCGATGATCGGCGAGACGATGATTATCGCGATCGTGCGCGGCAGCAGCACGACGCCGGACTCGGTCGCGGTGAACCGCATCATCTCCTGGGTGAACACCGGCAGCAGGAACATCGAGCCCATCAGCATCGCGAACACCAGGCCCCCGATCATCGTGCCCGACGCGAACGTGGGATCGCGGAACATCCGCAGGTCGACGACCGGCGCGGTCGCGGTCAGCTCGCGGATCACGAACGCGCACCCGCCGACCGCGGCGATGTAGGTACCGACCACGATCGCGGTCGAGTCGTACCAGTCGGCCTGCGGGCCCTCCTCGAGGACGTACTGCAGCGCGCCGATCGCGATCGCCATCAGCGCGATGCCGGCCCAGTCGAGGTTCTTGCGCGCCACCGCGGCGCGCGCGCGGTTGGCGGCGAGCACGTCGGCGGGCTCGATCACGTTGCGCATCGTGAGGTAGATGCCGAGCACGCCGACCGGCAGGTTGACGAAGAAGATCCACGGCCACGAGTAGTTGTCGGTGATCCAGCCGCCGAGCACCGGGCCGACCGCGGGGCCGACCATGATCACCATCGAGAACACCGCCATCGCCATGCCCTGCTCGGAGGGCGGGAAGGTCTGGCGCAGGATCGCCTGCTGGGTCGGCTGCAGCGCGCCGCCGCCGAAGCCCTGGAGGATGCGCCACAGGACGAGCATCTCGAGCGAGCGCGCCGTGCCGCACAGCACCGAGCCGATCGTGAACACGACCAGCGACGCGAGGTAGACCCGCTTCTGGCCGAAGAACGAGCCGAGGAAGCCGGTCAGCGGCATGACCAGCACCATCGCGATCATGTAGCCGGTGGTGATCCAGGTGATCTCCTGGAGCGACGCGCCGAGCTCGCCGCGGATCTGCGGGATCGCGACGTTGACGATCGAGGTGTCGATCGTCGCCATCAGCGAGCCGAACGCGATCGAGATCGCGACCGTCCACTTGCCGACCTGGCGCGGCGCGTGCAGCGGGGTCAGGCCGCCGGCCGGAGGCGCGGCGGTCATCGCGCCGACCGCCGCGCGCCGTCGAGCACGAAGTCGACGATCGCATCAGCGTCGCGCGCCAGCTCGCTGCCGGCCTGGATCCGCTGGACCACGACCGCCTTGATCGTCCCGGTGATCGCGAGCGCCAGGAGGTCACCGGCGGCCGGGATCGCGCCCTCTCGGACCCCGGCGGCGAGGATGTCGCGCACGCCGGCGGCGAGGTCCTGCGGCGTGTTCGAGGCGGACGGCTTGAGGTGCTCGTTCTCGATCGCGAGCTTGAGGAAGCTGCGGTGCGACTCGAACGCATCGAGCAGATCGCGCACGAACCGGCGCAGCCGGGGCTCGAACGCCAGGTCGCGGCCGGCGTCGATCGCGGCGAGCAGCCGGGGACGGAACGTGGCGCGCCGGGTCTCGAACAGCGCGCGGATCAGGGCATCGCGGTCGGTGAAGTAGTTGTACAGCGTGCCGACCGCGACCCCGGCGCGCCGGGCGATCTGGACCAGCGCGGCGTCGTGCAGCCCGTGGCGGGCGATCAGCTCCTCGGCGGCGTCGAGGATCGCGAGCCGCACGGTCTCGCGCACCGTGCGCCGCATCTGCCTGCGCAGCTCGGCGCGCGGAGCGACCCGCGCCGCGCGGACCGGCCGACCGCGCCGCGCCCGCCGCCGGGATGAATCGAGATTCACGCTGATGAATCTACATTCATCATGGCGGGTGCGCAACCTGGTCCGGACCGCCGGCAAGCGCCCGCAAACTCGGTACAGCTCGTCGCCGGACCGGAACCGCGGCACGGCGCGCGCGCCGTCGCCGCGGCCGGCGCTACCCGGCGCTACACGTGGCGGACACCGCGGGCGTTCGCACGGACGCGAGCGCGCACAGGAGCACACCGTGTCGCCGCCGCCCGCGCAGCGAACCGGCACACACGTCGCATCCGCTCCTCCGCAAAGGAAGGTCGTCATGACTCGCTTGCTTCGCCTGTTCATTCCCGTGTCGCTGTGCGGCCTGTTCACCAGCGCCGCCGTCCTGGCATGTCACCACCATCCCGAGGGGCCCCCGGGCGAACAGCCCGCCCCGACACCACCACCGCCGGGCGAGCAGCCCGCCCCGACGACGCCGCCCCCGGGCGAACAGCCCGCCCCGACGCCACCGCCGCCAGGCGAGCAGCCCACCCCGACGCCACCGCCGCCAGGCGAGCAGCCCACCCCGACGACGCCTCCTCCGGGCGGTCCGGACTCCATGATGCCCGACGCCGGCATCCATCGTTACCCGCCACCGCCCGGCGCCCCTCACGCCGGGCTGGAGCGCAGCCTGGGCGGCGTTCCGACGGTGCAGCTCGCCTCGCAGCCCATGACGCCGCAGGGGCCGACCGGAGCGCCGCCCACGCCGGGCGCGCCCGCGCCGAACCCGCCGACGCCCTCACCGAACGCGCCGTCGCCGTCCCCGAGCCCGCCGCCGCCCGGGACTCCACCCTCACCGGGCATGCCACCGTCGCCGACCGGCCCGTCGCAGCCGGGCAGCCCGACCCCGCCGGCCACGCCGGGCTCGCCGACCCAGGCGCCGGGCGACGCGGGCGTGGCCGATGCGCTCACTCCGCCCGTTCCGCCGATCTCGGATGCCGGGGTCCGCATCGATTCGGGCATGTCGCCGGTCCTGCAACGCGACCGCTGATCGCCGCGCGGCCCGGGGGCGGGCACGCACTCCTGGATCGCGATCTCGTCCGATGCAACCGCCTCCAGCGCCTCGAGCTCGGACCGCGACAGCTCGACGAAGTTGCCGCGGCTCAGCTCGTAGCCCTTGATGCTCTCGTCGCGGTCCACCGGGCCGTGCCGTGGGCAGACGTACTGCTGGTGAAGCCGCTCGCCGCAGCCCTCGTGGACCCGGTGGAAGTGGATCTCGTGCGATCGCTCGCGGGTCGCGTAGATCCGCACGGGGATCGCGACCAGGCCGAACGTCAGGGTCGCCGTGTCGATGGCGCGCACAGGCATGCCTTCGCGCATTGCGCTCGGCGTACCAGCGGCGAGCCGATGCGCACGCGAGGATCTCGCAAGCGCCGCGTGACAGCGCGGCATCGCGCCGCGCGCGGCACCCTCGTCGCAGCGCGTTGCGCGCCCCGGCGCGGGCATGCGGCTCGCACTGTCACACCGCATGACCCTCACCGCTCTCCGCGCCGCGCTGGCCGCGGCGGTGGTCGCGAGCACTGCCGGTGCATGCGCCCGGCAGGCCACCGAGCCGACGTTCCTCGGCCCGGAGCTCGGCCAGTCCACCGCGCCCGGTCCAGCCGACCCGACGCTGCGCCCGCCACCTGCCCCGGGCGTCACCGAGATGTCCGTGCACCTGCAAGGCCTGCCCGGCGCGACTGCCAGTCCGGCATGGACCGCCGAGGCCAGCCCTGCCCCGCCGGCGCAGCCCGCGCCCGGACAGATCGTCACGATCCCGACCCCGGCACCGGCCGCGGTCGGCGTCGCGCCGGTCGTGGTCCCGAGCGGGAGCGTGACGCCGTCACGGACCGCGGTGGCCCCGGCGCCCGGCCCGTCGTCGCCGCCCGCACCGGGGCTGTCGGCACCGCCCGCTCCGGCCACGACCGCGCCGCCCGCTCCGGGGCTCTCGGCGCCGCCCGCTCCGGCCACGACCGCGCCGCCCGCTCCGGGGCTCTCGGCGCCG
>JBGQCL010000358.1:0-12576 GCA_041495365.1 Kofleriaceae bacterium
CGAGGCCAGCGATCGCGCGATCGAGACCGTGCGGGTCATCAAGCGCCGGAAGTAGCCGGTGGTCGAGCCCGCGATCGCGTACCTCGATCCGCCGCCGGCGGCCGTGCCGGCGCGCCTGGCCAGCCCGTTCGATCCCGGCGAGCCGCACCCGGTCGCGCGGCGCGCTGCCGAGGCGCTGATCGGCGAGCTGCGCGGCCGCGCCGGTCTCGACGCCCGGCTCGCTGCGCCCGGCGGCGGCAAGATGTTCGGCGTGCTCGTCGTCGCCGGGCCGGACGGCCGCGTCGGCACCCTGCGCGGGTTCTCGGGCATGCTCGACGGCGCGTGGTGCGTGCCCGGGTTCGTGCCGCCGCTGTTCGACGCCGCGGCGCGCGACGCGTTCTGGCCGGCCGGGGAGCGCGAGCTCGCCGAGCTCGATCGCGTGCTGCGGGCACTCGCGGATGGCGCCGAGGCCGCCGCGCTGCACATCGAGCACGCCGCGCTCGCCGCGCGCCACGCCGCCGCGCTCGACGCGCTGCGCGCGCGCCACCGCGACCACCGCGCGGCCCGCCAGGCCGCCCGCCAGGCGATCCGCGGGGCCGGCGCGGTCGACCCCGCCGCGCTCCACGCGCTCGCTCAGGCGAGCCGCGGCGACGCCGCCGAGCGCCGCCGGCTGCTCGCCGACCACGCCGCCGAGCGCGCCGCGATCGCGACCCGGCTCGACGCCCTCGACGCCGGCCAAGCCGAGCTCGCCCACCGGCGCGCCGAGCGCTCGCGCGCCCTGATGACCCGGATCCACGACAGCTACGTGATCTCCAGCGCGCGGGGCGAGCGCCGGCCGCTGCGCGCGCTGTTCGCGCCGGGCGAGCCGCCGTCCGGCGCCGGCGACTGCGCCGGGCCCAAGCTGCTCGGCCATGCCTACCGCCTCGGCGCGACGCCGCTCGCGCTCGCCGAGTTCTGGTGGGGTGCGCCGCCGGCGACCGGCGGCCGCCGCGCCGGTCAGTTCTACCCGTCGTGCCGCGGCAAGTGCGGACCGCTGCTGGCGTTCATGCTCGACGGCCTGGCCTGCGCCGCCGCCCCGGTGTTCGGCGCCGCGGCGATCCCCGCCGACGAGCCGCGCGTCGTCCACGAGGACCCCTGGCTGGTCGTCGTCGACAAGCCATGCGGCCTGCTCTCGGTGCCCGGCCGCGACGGCCGCCTGCAGGACTCGGTGGTCACCCGGCTGCGCGCCCGCTGGCCCGGCGCCACCGCCGTCCACCGGCTCGATCTCGACACCTCGGGCCTGCTCGTCGCCGCCAAGGACCCCGCCACCCACGCGGCTCTGCAGCGCGCGTTCGCCCGCCGCGAGGTCGACAAGCGCTACGTCGCCTGGCTGGACGGCCCGGTCGCCGGCGATCGCGGCACCGTCGTGCTCGCGCTCCGCGTCGACCTCGACGACCGGCCGCGCCAGCTCGTCGACCCCGAGCACGGCAAGCCGGCGATCACCGACTGGCAGGTCATCGATCGCGCCGGCGCGCGCACCCGCGTCCACCTCGTCCCGCGCACCGGCCGCAGCCACCAGCTCCGCGTCCACGCTGCCCATCCGCTCGGCCTCGGTGCGCCGATCGTCGGTGACCGGCTGTACGGCCGCGCCGCCGAGCGGCTCGCGCTCCACGCCGAGGCGCTCGCCTTCATCCACCCCCACACCGGGCGCCGCGTCCAGCTCGAGCGACCGGCCCCGTTCTAGCTGACACGGGCAGGGTTCAAGCAGCCGAGCCGATCTCGCATCCTGCGGCCTCGATCTCAGGAGCGGTCGCTGCCCAGCGCTCTGGTCAGGTGATCGGCCAGACGGATCGAGAGCGTGATGATCGTGAAGGTCGGGTTGGAGATCCCCGCGGTCGGGAACACCGACGATCCGGCGACGTACAGGTTGGCGAGCGAATGCACCTTGAGGTTCGAGTCGACCACGCCCTGGGTGGGGTCGTTCAACATCCGGGTGGTCCCGATGTGGTGCCCGTTGACCACCAGCTGACTCTTGACGATCTCCCACGACGGAGGAGGGTCCACGGTGCCGCCGAGGTCGGTCACGGCCGCCTTGAACAGCGCCGTCGTGTGGCTGTACGTCAGCTCATCACGGGAGCTGAGCTGCCAGTCGATATGGGTCTGACGCTGCCCGAACACCGGGTCGACCGTGTGGCTCAGCGTGACCCGGCTGTTGGGGTTGGGCGTCTGCTCGAAATAGTATTGACCCGACGGGTACCAGAACCAGCATCTGCCGATTCCGAGCCTCGCCGTCTCCGCTGCGTTGGGAATGAACCGGCCGGTCACCGTCACGCCGTTCGGGTCCGTCCATGGCCCGCTGGGGGTCTCGCCGCTCATGAGCCGGGATTGAGCGTTGTTGAGGAACGGCGTGGTGCTGATGATCTGGTTCTGCGAGAGCGGGTGACACATGAAGTATTTACCGACCAGGCCATACTCGTTCCCGATGTTCGATAGCAGGAGCTGACGGGCATTCGCGACCGCGCCGCATGCCAGCACGTAGGCGTCGGCCTTGATCGTGAACTGGGTCGCCCTGCTCGGTGGGGTGCCGGGGGACATGCTGGCCACGGTCAATCCGGTCACGCGGCCCTGGCTGTGGTCGATATCGAGCAGGCTGGCGTTCAGGATCACGTCGACCGGGCTGTCTCCGATCGTGATGCCGTCGAACGTCCTCGTGGAGAAATTCAGATAATCGGACCCGATGAACTGGTACATCTCGGTATCGAAACCGGCGAGACGGGGAACCTGTGCCTGCAGGATGTCCGCCCAGTATTCCGCTCGGAAATTGTTTCCGCCGGGACCATAGTTCCCATGAAGATTGCAGAGCACGGACGCTCGGGCATAGTAGGGGTCGAGATCGGCACGGGTGATCGGCCAGCCCGGGAAGCCCTGCCGCGGCGCGAGATCGACCGGATCCTCGGGCCGGGACTGGCCACCCCAGTGGGCGGAGGTGCCGCCGTAGATCCGCTCGCGTTCCTTCGGCGGGCCGGGATTCTGGGTGTACGGCAGGAGGAGGAATTCCGGCTCGTTGGTCGCGAACAGGCCCGTGGCCTGTCCGTTGTACAGCAAGGCCTTGTCTGGCCAGCTCGCCTCCATCGAGGCATTGCGGTAGTCACGGCTGCCCTCGATCAGGATGACCTTGACTCCGGCCTTTTGTAGCTCCCATGCCGCCGTGATGCCGGCAGGTCCGGATCCGATCACGCACACCTGGGTTGAAAGCACCGCTCCGGTCGGGATGTCTTTGCCATTTCGTATCATGATAACAAGACTGTCCGGAATCCCATGACTGCAAGTCAATTACATGCGATTTCAGTCCGGGCCGACCGCGGTCTGCCACGGCCGCGCGGCAGTCGTCGCACCGTCGCGGTGTTCACGCGTGGATGCTCCACGTGCCACCCGGGGCCGAGCTGGCCCGCGGCGATCCGCGGCGCCGCGAGACGCGCGACGGGCGACCCGGCGGCCTCCCGCCGCCGACCGGTTCCGCCGGGAAATGCTCGGTTATCGCCGGTAATGGAGCGGGGTGCCGGGAATGAGTACGTTCACAACCCAGCAACCAAAAGGGGAGGCAATCATGCGAACATCCTTGGAAGGTAACGGGATCTTGCGCCACGCCAGTCGCTACATGGCCGTGGCGATCGTCTGCTCCGTGGCGGTCTGGGGGCCGCCGGCTTACGCGCAATCCCTGCCCCCGAACCCCGCCCAGACCTGCACGGTCCCGGCGCCGACATTCGCGAGCTGGTTCCAGTCGGGAAGGCCGTCGCTGAACGGCGTGGTGAACCCGGCCGATAGCGTCACGTTCAACCCCAGCTCGAACTGCACCTTTTATCAGTGGTCCGAGCAGATGTTCCTGTGGATGACCTCGCCGGCGCCGGCGAACTACGGCGGCGGCGGCGGGAGGATCTTCGACTCGCCGACGTTCTTCGACGTGTCGCCGCCCAACGCGAACGGTCAGCGGATCTTCCTTCCACACGTGCCGGGGTTCATCCATCCCCTGGCGCTTCGTGCGGCGCAGGTCGGCCCGCATGGCTTGCCGGTCGTGATGTCCAGGGCGGGGCAACTCCTGGAGGTCGAACCCGCCCCGCCCAACGCCGTGCCGCAGATCCGCGATGAGTCAGGAAAGCTCGTCCCGATCCCGCACGTCAAGCTCGACAACGGCAAGCCTGTCCTGCTCGACAGGGCAGGCAAGGAGGTCAAGTTCAGCGCGGTGCCCGTCCCCAAGGCTGCGCCCCTGCCGCCCCAGGCCAGGACGGGGCTACCTCCGATGGCCCTGGTTCGCAAGTTCGTCGTCGACAAGGTCCCGATCTTCATCGACCCGGACGGCAACGTGATCCAGTCCGAGGAGGGCCAGGCGGGTGGCGGAGACGTGCTGATGGCCCAGACCGGCCGCAAGCTGATCTACTACGTGACGATGTCCAATGACGTGTTCGCGTACTACAGGACCATGCTCGGGACGACGGTCCCGACCACCGCGGTGTTTCCGACCACGCAGCAACAGCTCGACCAGATCGTCCAGTACGCCGCGTCGCGCGGCAGGACTCTCGTCGATGCGGACGCGCTGGCCATCGAGGTGAAGAGCTCCTGGATCGAGGCCGATGGTCTGCCGAACCTGTCCAGCTACATCACGATGAAGGCGACGACTCCCACCTACAATACGAGCAGCTCCACGACCTGGACGCAGAACGGGCAGAAGACGATCCAGCTCGCGCTGCTGGGTGTGCACGTCGTGGGCAGCACCGCCGGTCACCCCGAGATGATCTGGGCCACCTTCGAGCACGCGAACAACACCCCGAACGCGGCCTATTCGTATGTCAACACGTCGAACCAGACGGTCGCGGTTGCACAGAACACGACCGGGACGTGGCTGTTCACCGAATCCGGTGCGAGCAGTGGTTTCAACCAGGCGCACATGGCGTTCGCCAACCCGAGCCCCTGCGCCGCGAACAGCATCTGCGCGGTCTCACCGTTCAGCATCTCGGCGAGCAATACGATCCGCCTGAAGCCGTTCGGCGCGGCGTTCAACACGCGCCCGAACCCGTTCGACGCGACCGCCGCCGCCTCGAACTCGGAGATCATCGCCATCAACAACAGTGTCCGGGGACAGCTGGTGGGCGGCGATATTCGCGGCAACTACACGATGATCGGCGCGACCTGGACCAACGGCAACGCCCCCACCGGCAGCTTCAGCCAGGCGCCCAGGAGTGGCTGGCCCGCTCCCAACGAGGTAGGGACCAGTCTGCTTGCCAACAGCACGATGGAAACGTACCAGCAGGGTACGAGCAACGACAACAGCGGGTCGAACTGCTTCGCTTGCCACAGCCTGGGAACCGCCAGCCAGACGACCGCCACGACCGCGCTGAGCCACGTGTTCGGCGTGCTTCAGCCGCTGCCCAGGTAGCTCGAACGCGTGGATTGCACGAGCTCGCCGGGAGGGTCATCTATGCAGTGCATGGACGATTTCAACGTCGCCGGCCCGGCCGAGTCGTCGGTCGCACTCCACACCATCACGTCCCTCCCGCTCGATCCCCAGTTTCCGCTGTTTCACCACTACCCGGCGATGAAGCTGGGGGTCCGCGAGAGCGTCGCGTTCTTCGTCCAGCTGCTGGTACCGCGGGCCCGGGAGATCCTGGCGTGTGCGCCGGACGATCGCGAGTGGGTCGTGACGGTCCCGCCGCTGTTTGCCATCCCGGCGGCCGCCAACCTGCTCGCCCGGGAGATCTGGCGGGAGCTCGCCGCATCGAGCCCGGGTCGCCCTGCGCCCAGGCTCGTGGAGCTCCGCTACGCGGCTCCGAACCCGGTGACGGCCCACCTCGAAGCCCCGGCGTCCGACTACAGCCGCGCCAGCGTGGCCGATCGCATGACGAGCCGGCACCAGCTCTACGAGGGCAGGGCGGGAGTGGCGGTCGACCGTGAGGTGTTCCAGAGCCGGGCCGTGCTGTTCGTCAACGACATCAACGTGACCGGGACGCAGCAGCACTTCATGCGCCGCGCGCTCACACCGGCGAAGCCGGCGAGTATTCACTGGCTCCATGCGCTGCAGGTCGATCCCGCGCTGGGACGGTCCCACCCCGAGATCGAGTATGCGCTCAACCACCTGCGGTTTGCGAGCTTCGAGGAGTTCGCCGAGGTCGCGGCGAGCCCCGGGATCGATCACACCGCGCGCTGCGTGGACCGCCTGCTCCAGCACGAGCTCGCGGCGCTGGAGCCGGTGTTCCGGGCGATGGACGCCGAGCGATCGAAGCAGCTGCTGGAGCTCGCGGCCGAGGAGGGCCGGTGGAAGGGCCTCGGGGCCGACTATCACGTGCTGGTTGCGCTGCTGGCCGATCGCGTCATGCGTCGTTGACGACCGCGGACGACCGCGGCACCGGCGGCGGCTCGATGTATCCGTACCAGGCGGCACCGGGAGCCGTGCCGCGGAGTGCGCGGCGCATCTGGATGTACAGCTGATTCCCGAGGTCATAGTGCCAGAACACCCAGGGTGAGTTGGCCCAGCCCTCGCCCTCCATCGCCCAGTGGACCAGGCGCCGGTGCCAGAGCCGCGGGTCGTCGTCGCGGATCTCGCCGGCCAGCAGCTTGCGCTCGTAGTGGTCGTTGTGGCTGGCCTCGGTCATGTCCTCGAACCGCGACCCCATGTCGACGAGCTCTCCGGTGTCGAGCGAGCGCAGCGTCAGATCGACGGCGCCGCCGGTGGAGTGCACCGGCCACGCGGCCGAGCTCGTGGGGCTGAACCGAGACGTGTCCCGCGCGAACTTCAGCGCGTAGGCCCGGCACGCCTCGTCGGTCGGATCGGCGAGCGTCGATCGGCCCTGCTCGACGTAGAACTCGTACACCGCCTGCTGGCAGGCGATCGTCCGGTAGCCGTCGAGGACGAACAGCTCGAAGCCGAAGCTGCGCAGCTTCTTGTTCGCGTTCACCAGGCTGGCCGCCGCGCCTTCCCGCAGCCAGGTGTCCTTGCGGCTGCCCGCGAGCGGGCGGTGGTAGGGCCAGTTCCCACCGTCGGTGCGCGCGTGATGAGAGCAGGACGCCACCTCGACGGTATCCAGCAGGACCAGCGGCTCTGCCGAGCGGGGGTCGGCCGGATCGTGCGGCACGTTCCCGTAGGCACGCTCGTATTGTCCGGCTTCGATGACGGGGATCTTGTAGTTCAGAGTGTGGAGCGCCACGGAATCCTCGCGAGGATCGGGTGAACCGGCGAGCCCGGCGAACGGCTACGGATGATGATGATGATGGGGCGGCGGGATCGGCCGAACCTGCAGCTTGCCGTGGCACGCCGGGCAGATGTGATTGGCCGCCTGGGCACACGCCAGACACAACGTGTTCTCGTACGAACAGATCTCGGCCGGATCTTCGCGAGCGATCGAGCCCTTGCACTGGTGGCAGGTGGTGGCCATCTCCATGTGGCGGGACGGCCGGAGCTGCAACTTGCCACCGCAGCCGGTGCAGATGCCGCCGGCCGCCCGGGCGCAGTCGTGGCAGACGGTGCGCTCGAAGCCGCAGATGTAGACATCCTCCGCTTGGGGGGACAGGGACTTGTGACAGGTCTGGCAGAGCGGTTTCATGATCAGCATGGTGGGTTCCTCTCCGTGTCAATGGCAGCGTTAGAATGAGTGCGATGCACTCCGGCGATCCGCGGATATTCGATGTGCGAGATTTCGACGCAGAGGTCATCGCCCGCTCCGCGAGCGTGCCGGTCCTGGTCGATTTCTGGGCCGAGTGGTGCCGGCCGTGCCTGGCGTTCGCGCCGGTCCTCGAGGCGCTCGCCGGCGAGCTCGATGGCAGGCTGGTGATCGCCAAGGTCGACATCGAGGTGCACCCGGCGATCGCCGCGCGCTTCGAGGTCCGCAGCATTCCCGATCTGCGGCTGTTCCGGGATGGCGTGATCGCCGGCCGCCTCACGGGCACGCTGTCCCGGATGCGGCTGCGCGCGCTCGTCGAGGCGCATGGCTCGAGCCGCTGAGTGCTCGGGAGCGTTCGTGCTCATCCGCAGGTCCTCACGATCCGTCCGTGGTCACGACGCGCTGTCGCCAGGGCCCGCGGCCGTTGACGAGGAGGTGCGCGTTCGAGGCCGTGCATGGATCGAAGCTCTGGACGGCGCGCACGAGGTCGATCCCCTGGTATCCATCGTCGTCGTCGGCGGAGAACTGGCTCTCGACGATGGGCGTGTTCATCATCGCCTGCTCGCACGCGCCCGGCTCGCCCCACGGTATGCGCGGCCCGGCGTTGATCCGCGAGGGCACGATGATCTGATAGTTGGCCAGGGCGCCATCCTCGATCACCGCCCAGTGCGCGAGGAAGCCACGGCCGGCCCCGCAGAACCCGGCGCCCACGAGCTGTCCCGAGGATGGGATGTCGAACGGCGTCGCCAGCCGGCGCTCGCCGCGGCGCAGCAGATCCCGGGCGCGGTGGAGATTCTCGAGGGTCACCATCAGGCTGAACGCCACCGAGTAGGCGCGGGCGCGGATGCGCTCGAACGCGTTCCACCGCGCCGGCACCTTCCACTCGGCGCGCAGGGCCGGGAGCTCGCCTGCGGGCACCTGCAACACGAGGCTGTGGCCGGTGGACTCCACGAAGCGGCTGGCGGGGATCCTGCGCCCGAGCGCTGAAACATAGATCCGCGCATAGGCGCCGACCTCGAACACGCGCCGCCGCCAGGTGGTGGCGCTGGCCCAGCTGTACGGCTCGGTTCCGGTCTTGCCGGGATTGGGCGTGACCTTGCGATTCCACGGATGGAACGCGCTGATCGGATGGCCTAGCGGATCGCCGGGGATCGGCGGCGCCTGGCGAGCATCATGGCCGCTGTCGTAATACGACCGGTCGACGAACTCCTCCAGGCCGCGATTGAGCTCGCTCAGCCTGGTGGTCACCAGCTTGCCATCGACGATCGCGCCGGGAGTCGACCAGCGATGCTCGCCCCAGGCATCGCAGGTCTGGTAGCGGCCATCGTAGTGCTCCTCGTGATCCCACTGCCCGAAATCCACCATGGTCGCCGAGGATTCCCCGACGTGCTGGTAGCGGGGCTCGGCCTCGGAGAGGAACTGCAGGACGTCGTCCCAGATCGCGATGCACCGCTTGGCGTAGTCGATGAAGGGCTGGAGCTTGCGCTCGAACGCGTCGAGCTGGTCGGCCTCGAGGGCGAGCGCGACGCCGCCGGGAATGAACGACTCCGAATGCGGGTATTTCCCGCCCAGCACGGCGTACGCCTCGCGCGCCAGCCGGACCATGGTCATGGCCTCGAGGAACAGGTGTCCGGTCGGGCGCTCCAGGTCGGCCATGATCTCGCCTACCGAGGCGTGACCATGCAGCTCGCCGTGGCGGGTCCGGGCGTGCTCGGCCCGGGCCCAGATCTCGGGATTGGTCCGGCGCACGGTGGTCGCGGCGTAATCCGGCCCCGCCAGCACGAACAGGTGCATGGGGTTGTCGCTGAGGAACTGACAGCTCAGCAGGAGGTTCCGGACGACGATGCTGAGCGGCGGCGGGGCCATGCCGAGCGCCATCTCGAGGCACAGGCTGGACGCGGTGGCGTGCACGCCGCCGCAGATGCCGGACGCCGTCGAGCTGACCAGGCCGGCTTGCCGCAGGTCGCGCCGGAGCAGCAGGGTCTCGTAGCCGCGAAACAGCGTCGCCATGGCGGCGGCGGAGGTGACCCGTCGCTCGCGCAGGTCCACCGCGCAGTAGAAGCCGAGCTTGCCGGCGATGCGCGCCAGCGGATCGGCCGCGCTCGCGGTCTCTCGATTCCTGCGCGCCATCTCGGCCAGCACGGCCGGGTCGACGTGCGCCGTCGACACGCGCTCGGGGGGCAGCTCGCGGATCACGGTCGCCTCGGCCTCAGCGCGCGGTCTCGTAGGTCCGCTCCCAGTAGTTCGCGGCCTTGATCGGATCGGGGATCTCGCCGACCGCGAGCGGGGTATTGCTGACCTCGACCCGGAAGCTCTCCGAGAGCAGCGCGTTCCAGACCCGGCTCGACAGGTTGACCTTGAAGATCTCGAACGCGAGCTTGTCGGCCGCGGTCGTATCGGGCAGCCCGAGCCGATCCGACAGGTCGTAGAACGACGCCGGCACGAAGTCGGGGCGCAGCCGGACCGCCACCGTCCTCGCGCCGTCGCTCACCCACCACTCGAACTTCATGCTGCTGTGGCACCTGCTGCCGCACGCGCCGTCCTCCACGCACTCGAAGCGGTTGCGATCCACGGTGCGCGTGACGTAGTTGATCGCGTCGCGCACGCCCGGCCCCGGATGGGCGCTGACCACGTAGAGCTGGTCGCGGCTCCACAGCTGGTCGGTCGACAGCGCCAGGGCCGCGGCCTGCATGGCGCGAAACCCGACGGCGGTTCCCCACCAGAACGAGCCGGCGTGGAAGGTCATGGCGCCGTCGTAGGGCAGCTCGAGAATGCGACCATCGTCGCGGATCCGCACCATGGTGCCCTCGACCGGTGCGGCAGCTCGGGAGTCCGTGCTCGACATGGGTTGTGTCCTGGTTCGTGGTTCGTGCATGATGGTTGTCAGGCGTGGTGATGGCGTGGCTAGCAGATGCGCGGCAGCTGCTCGCCGATCAGCATGTCGACGATGCGGCGCCCGCCGAACCCGGTGTGCATCACGACCCGGCCCGGTTGCTTGGTGGTCATCCGGCCGATCGCCGCGGCGTCGGCGCCCAGCGGATGCGCGCGCATCGCCGCGAGCGCGGCGCCCGCCTCGGCCTCGGGCACGACGCAGATCACCTTGCCCTCGTTGGCGAGGTACAGCGGATCGAGGCCCAGGATCTCGCAGAAGCCCTTGACCTCGGACCGGATCGGCGTCTGGTTCTCCACGATCTCGATCCCGACCCGGGACGCGCGCGCGACCTCGTTGAGCACCGTGGCCACGCCGCCGCGGGTGGCGTCGCGCAGGAAGCGCGTGCCGGGGGCGGCCGCGAGCAGCGCGGCGATCAGGCCGTGCAGCGCCGCGCAGTCGCTCTCGATCGGCGTGGTCAGCGCAAGGTCGCCGCGCGCGTTGAGGATCGCGGCGCCGTGATCGCCCAGCAGGCCATTGACCAGGATGACGTCTCCCGGCCGGCCGCGATCGGCGCCGAGCTCGACCCCGGCGCGGATGACGCCGATCCCGGCGGTGTTGATGTACAGCCGGTCGCAGGCGCCGCGCTCGACGACCTTGGTGTCGCCGGTGACGATCTGCACGCCTGCCGCCCGCGCCGCGGCCGCCATCGACCGCATGATCCGGCGCAGCTGCTCGATCGGGAGCCCCTCCTCCAGGATGACCGCGCAGCTCAGGTGCAGCGGGATGGCGCCGCCGACCGCGAGATCGTTGACCGTCCCGCACACCGCCAGCTTGCCGATGTCGCCGCCCGGAAACTCCAGCGGCTTGACCACGTAGGAGTCGGTCGTGAAGGCCAGCCGGTCGCCCTGCCGGGCCAGATCGGCCAGCGAGAACCGCGCCTGATCCTCCAGCGTGGCCAGCACGGCGTTGTCGAAGCTGCCGAGGAAGACGTCCTCGATCAGATCGTGCATCGCCTTGCCGCCGCCGCCGTGGGCCAGGGTGATCGAGGAGCCCTGCACGGTGACGGGGCGCCCGCGGGCGCTCGCCCGGCTGTCGTCGAGGACGGTCATCCGCGCTCCGGCGCCCGTGCGGCGACCTGCTTGAGGTGGATCTTCTCGAGGTCGCCGAACCGGTAGTACGCGGCGCACGCGCCCTCCGACGACACCATCAGGGCTCCCATCGGGGTCTCCGGCGTGCAGTCGGTGCCGAACACCTTGCAGCCCCAGGGCTTGAGCACCCCCTTGAGGACCTCGCCGCACTGGCACGCCTTGGGGTCGGCGATCGCGGCGTCGAGCACCTGGAACTTCCGCTCGGCGTCGTACCTCGCGTATTCCCTGCGCAGGCGCACGCCCGAGTGATCGATCGAGCCGAGCCCGCGCCACTCGAAGAACTCGCGCAGCTCGAACACCCTGCCGATCGCGTCGAGCGCGACCTGGTTGCCGTGCTCGGGGACGATGCGGCTGTACTGGTTCTCGACCTCGGACCGCCCCTCGGCGAGCTGCTTGAGCACCATCCAGATGCTGTGCAGGATGTCGAGCGGCTCGAAGCCGGCGACGACGATCGGCCGCCGGTAGTGCTCGGCGATGAAGCCATACGGCGTGTTCCCGATCACCATGCTCACGTGACCGGGGCCGAGGAAGCCGTCGATCTGGAAGTCCGGTGAGTCGAGGATCGCCTTGACCGTGGGGATGATCGTGATGTGGTTGCAGAACAGCGAGAAGTTGTCGATTCGCTCGGCCTCGGCGCGCAGCACGGTGAGCGCGGTGCTGGGCATCGTGGTCTCGAAGCCGAGCCCGAAGAACACCACCTGCTTGTCGGGGTGCTTGTGCGCCAGCTCGAGCGCGTCCGCCGGCGAGTACACCATGCGCACGTCGGCGCCCGCGGCCCGGGTCGCCAGGAGGTCGGTGCGTGAGCCCGGGACGCGCAGCATGTCGCCGAACGACGTCATGATCACGCCCGGGCGGCGCGCGATCGCGATGGCGCGATCGATCTGCTCGACGGGCGTCACGCACACCGGACAGCCGGGGCCATGGACCAGCGTCACGGCGTCGGGGAGCA
>JBGQCL010000359.1:0-12554 GCA_041495365.1 Kofleriaceae bacterium
CCGGCGCCCGCGCCCGGCGGTTCACGGCAGGAACCGGCTGCGCGCCGCGAACCGGGGCGATCGGCTGCCCTCCATCGCGAGCGCCGCGGTGACGCCCAGGGTGCCGATGTTGGCGATCAGGTTGGCGATGCCGAGGCCGCCCACCGCCCGCTGAAGCGCCACGGTGCGCTCGCCGCCGCGCGCGGTGCCGCCCGCCTCGCGCACCTGGGCCGGGCCCTCGCCGCGCCGGGCGCACTTGCCGAGCATGCGTCCCAGCACGGCGGTCCCGATGCCGGTGACCAGGCTCGCCACCACGAGCCCGTCCTTGATCCGGGTCATCCGGCGGGCCGTGCAGCTGACCTCGCGGCCGCTCAGCATCGAGCGCCCGACGAACCAGGTCGCGGCGATCACGCCGTGCGCCGCGAGGTTGAGCCAGCTGAACCGCTGCCAGGCGGCGGTCGCGACCCGATCGCGCTCGATCGGATCGGCGATCTCTTGAAGCGCGGGTTCCAGGGCGGCGCGGCCGTAGAGTGTGCCGCCGACCGCGGTGGCGAGTCCGACATCGTGAGCGGCCCAGGCTGCTGTCGAGAGAGTGCTCATCATCGTTACCTCCGCTCCGCGGTCATGCACGCCGCGGTCCCGACCAACCGTGCGCACGCGCGCATCGGAGCGGCCTCGACGGTCAGAACCCGGGCGTCTCCATTCGGCCCCGACGACTGTCCGGTGATGAACTGCTGGACGATCGGATCGCGCGATGCGCGCAGGTCGGCCGGGGTGGCGAGCGCGTGCACGACGCCCTGGTAGAGCAGGGCGACCCGATCCGCGGTGCCGAAGATCGACGGTGGATCGTGCGACACCACGACCGCGGTGACGCCGAGCGCCGACGCGAGCTCGCGGATCAGGCGGTCGATCCGGCTCGGCCAGCGTCATCGAGTCGAACAGGGTCGAGCTCTGGGAACACCATGCCGATCCGCTGGCGCAGCGGCACCAGCGCGCGCTCGGCGAGCTGATCGATGCGCCGGCCGTCGAACCAGGTCGAGCGGTTGCCGAGCCAGTACAGCTGGCGGACGATCTCGCCGCGCGGCCGGCCGTGCTGGAGATGGCGCGCGATCCGAGGCGCGCGACGCCCGCCCAGGTGGCGAGGTAGACCTCCCAGAGCTCGCGCGTTGGCCCCGACCCGGCCGGAGAACATCAGCGCGATCAGGATCGGGCCGAGCTCGCGCAGCACCGCGTAGCCCGCCGCCCAGCCCGCGAGTGCAGTGGCACCAAACTTTTTCACGAGCGGTTGCCATCTTGTAGAGGCTCTTCCACAGCTCGCGCCCGTCGATCCTCGGCGGGACCAGCGCGCGCGCGCGACCTCCGCGGTGAGCAGGACGATGCCGCCGACCTCCTCGGCGACGGCCACCGCGCTCGCGCCGATCCCGGTGATGAGGCCGGCGCGCGGCGCGGGTCGCTCGAGCACGCCGTACGAGATCCCGAGCGGCGGTCCGGCGCCGTCGCTGCCGGCTCCTGCCGGCGGTCGTGGGCCGGGCCGCGCCGCGGCCTGCGCCGGGTGCGCCGTGATGCGTCATGAACAGCTCTCTTGGGGTTCCTCGCTCGTCGGCCAACACAGCGCCGCGTTCCTTTGGTAAAGGGTTAGGGTCCTCGCGTCCGCGCGCGATCCATGCGCGTGCGACACGGGGAGCTTTGGACTTCGTTAGCCTGGGGAATTCATGCGCTCGTTGTTCGTTGCGGCAGCTTGCATGTCCGTCGCGTGGCTCTGCGGATGTGGGTCGACCCGTCATGGTACGACCCCGTCGCTGGCCGCGCCGTCAGGCGCGCCGGGCGCGTCGGACAGAGTGGCGATCGCGGGACTGACCGCGCCGGTGTCGGTGCAGTACGACGCCCACGACATCCCGCACATCCAGTGCTCCCAGGCGGTCGACTGCATCGCCGTGCAGGGCTACCTCCAGGCCCGCGATCGCTGGTTCCCGATGGACTTCCTGCGCCACGTCGCCGAGGGCCGCCTCGCAGAGCTGGTCGGCGCCGACGGCCTGTCGTCCGACGTCCAGCTGCGGACCGTGTTCACGACCCGCAGCGGGGGTCGCCTCGAGGCCGCGCTCCGGCAAGCGCTCGCGCGCGATCCGAAGACCCTGGAGCTGCTGGCCGCGTTCACCCGCGGCGTCAATGCGTACCTGGACGAGCTCAAGGCCTCCCACGGCGCGCTGCCCGGCGAGTACGCGCAGCTGCCGTTCCCGCTGACCCCGGCCGACCTCGAGGCGTGGCGGATCGAGGATACGCTCGCGATCGGCCGGCTCAACCAGTTCCAGCTGTCCGAGACCCTGACGGCGGAGATCGGCCACGGGAAGTTCGCAGCGACGTATGGACCCAGGGGGACGCACCCGGACGCCGGCAAGATGAACGCCTGGATCCGCGCCGCGGCGCCGCCGAGCGAGCAGGCGCACACGCTGTCGCCGGCCGGATCGCGCGCGGTCCCGGCCGCGCACACGTCGAGCGCCCCGGTGCAGGGACGGGGGCCGCCCGGCGATCCGGCGCGCTGGCGGGGCGCGCTGGACGCGGTCGCCGCGAGCGCCGGGGCGCTGCGCGATCGGCTGCGGCCGCTCGACGCCAGCGTCGGCTCCAACAACTGGGTGGTCGCCGCGGCGAAGTCCGCCACGGGCGCCGCGATGGTCGCCAACGATCCGCACCTGCCGCTGCACTACCCGCCGCTGTTTCACCTCGCGGCGATGACGTCGAGCAACCCGGCCGACCACCTGGACCTGACCGGCGGATCGTTCCCCGGGGTCGCGGGCGCGCTGGTCGGCCGCGGCGCCCACGTCGGCTGGGGCGTGACGGTGGTCGGCTACGACGTGACCGACGTCTACATGGAGACATTTCCCGACGTGAAGGACTGTCCGGCCGTCGGATCGTCTTCAGGCGCCGCGGCCCCCGCGCCCTGCGTCCAGTTCGGGGCGAAGCGCGTGACCCTGATCGCGGCGCCGCAGGAGTTCCTGGTCCGGACGCGCACGGGCCTGGTCAAGTCGAGCGCGCTGGACGCCGGCACGCTGCCGGTTCCGGTGCCGCCGGTCGTGCTCGTCGTGCCGCACCACGGCCCGGTGATCAGCGCGCCGCGCGGTCTCGGCACGGGGCTCGGCGGTGCGGGGCTCAGCGTCCGGTGGACCGGCCACGAGACCAGCACGCTGGACAGCAAGGCGTTCTTCGGGCTCAACACCGCGACCGATGTCGATGCCGCCATCCTGGCGCTCGACGACTACGCCACCGGCGCGCAGAACTTCGTGCTCGCCGACGACCAGGGCAACATCGCCTACGACCCGCACGCGCTGGTCCCGGTCCGCGAGTTCGCCGATCCGGTCAAGACCGCCGGCCATCCCATCCCGCCGTGGTTCCCGCTTCCCGGCGACGGCTCGGCGGAGTGGGGCCCGGCCGGCACCGACTGCGCGAACCCCGCCGGGGTGCCGCGCGCGTGCTGGATCGCCAACGCCCAGCTGCCGCAGGGCAAGAACCCGAGCAAGGGCTACTACTTCACCGCCAACGCCGATCCGACGGCGCTGGCCCGGCCCGGCGATCCGGAGCACGGAGTGTCCGACGACAACAACCCGCTCTCGCACCCGCCGTACCTGAGCTTCGACTGGGACGACTCCACGGGCTTCCGCGCGACGCGGATCGAGCAGATGATGCAGGACGCGCTGGCCCGCCACGGCGGCAAGCTGTCGCTCGACGATATGATGAAGATCCAGTCCGACCACGTGTCCCGGATCGGGATGGCGTTCGCGCGCGTCATCGCCGCGATCCCCGCGAGGAACACGCCGCCGGAGTTCGCGCTGGCCCAGAAGATGTTAGCGACCTGGATCGGCAACGCTGCGGACTGTCCGTCGGGGCTGACCGGCACCTCCCCGGAGGCGAGCACGGCCGACCCCGCGCCGGCCGTGGTCCAGAGCTCGTCCGGTTGCTTCCTGTTCCACGCGTTCCTGCGCACGCTGGTCACCCGCGTGTTCACCGACGACCTGGCGCTCGCCGGCCAGCCGGTCACCGCGCTGGCGGCGGTCAAGGCCCTGCTGTTCATGCTCCAGCCGGAGAACATCGACGCGCCGGCGGCGACCGGGTTCTGCACCGACATCGACCAGACGGGCCAGGAGATCGCGCCGCATCAGACCTGCCGGGGGCAGGTGGTGACCGCGCTGGTCCAGGCCTACCGCGCGCTGAGCGCGGAGGTCGGCAGCGATCCGAACACCTGGATGTGGGGGCGCGTGCACACGATCAAGCCGGTGAGCTTGCCGGCGCGCGTGACCCGCGGTTACTCGCCCGGCCCCTACGCGCGCCCGGGGGGTTCGTTCACCGTGGACGTCGGCAACCCATCGCTGGTCGGCGCCGGGCTCGACTTCGCGTACCGATCGGGCGGCAACGTCCGCCACATCTCCTTGATGGATCCGGCCAGGCCGGTCGTGAAGATGCAGCTGCCCGGCCCCGAGCGCGATGGGCCGGCCGCGACCACCGCGTCCGATCTGCTCGGCCAGTGGGTGACAAACTCGTACTTCGATTATGCCGCCGGCGGCCAGATCCGCGCCTCGGCGGTGGCAACCCAGTCCTTCCAGGCCCCGCAAGGCCAATGACTACCCTTATCGTGGAGAGAGCCATGCTCCGGAGTCTATCTGCTGCCGTGCTGGCACTGGCGTTCTGCGCCTGCGAGCCAAACCTACCGCAAGTCACGCCCGCGCCGACCGTGACTGCGGTGTTCGATCCAGCCGCGGCCAAGATCCCGCTGCCCAACGACCTGGTGTTCATCGCGCCGATCAACACGGTGTGTCCGGCGCCGTCCAACGGGTTCATCGCCCCGACGGACCCGCCGAAGTGCGCACAGGCCGAGCTGATCGCCACCTTCAGGGGCAAGTTCCCCAGCGATCAGGAACTCCCGCTCACCATCGACTTCACCGAGAACACCTACGAGAACGGCCGGCTCAAGCTGATCGCGCCGGCGCTCGATCTCTCGACGATCACGCCGGCGACGCTGCTCGTGGTCGGCGCCACCGGCCCGGTGCCGCTCGAGACGCCCACGGCGGCCGACTATGTCGTGGGCACCAATGCCGATGGCACACCGGCCGATCACGGCACCCTGACCGTGCACCACAAGGACCACCTGCCGTGGGCGACCGGCGGCTACACGCTGGTCATGCGCGGCGGCGACATGGGGGTCAAGACCAAGGACTCGATCCCGGTCACGCCGTCGCCGGTGTTCGACCTGGTCGAGCAGGGCAAGGACATGACCCTGCCCGAGAACCTCGGGTTGCTCAAGGCCCAGAACAACGGCTCGACGGTGGACGCGCTCGCGCAGGGCCAGCAGCTCAACCTGCTGATCGGGATCTACAAGACGACGGCGTTCCCGGCGGCGGACAATGTGGGGAAGTTCCCGCACACGGAAATGGCGATCGCCAGCACGTTCCAGATCGACACGACGGTCACCAACGTCACGGTCGATCCGGCGCGCGGCCTGGCACCGCTGCCGTTCGATCTGCTGCGCGACCCGACCAGCCACAAGCTCACAGCGACGGCGGCGTGCGGGTTCCTGGGCACGCCGCTCGACAAGACCGGCGCGTGCCCCAATCCCGCCGCCGCCGGGTTCCTCGCGCTCGACGGGTTCTCGACCACCGGCGCGATCCTCGCGCCGACGTCGGGCCTGATCAACGCGGGCACCGTGAACGCGACCTCGCTGAGGCTGTTCGACCTGAGCACCCCCAGCGCTCCGGTGCAGGTCGATCCGACCTCGCTGATCGTCGAGCCCTGCGAGTTCACCTCCGACTTCAACATCGTCACCACCACCTGCACCCCGTCGGCGACCCGGCTGTCTCCGGTGATCGCGTTCCAGCCCGCCGGCGCCACGACGGATCCGGCGGACGGGGGCAGCTCGCTGTTCCGGACCCGGCCGCTCAAGGACAGCACCGACTACGCGGTGGTCGTGACCACCGACGTCAAGGACCTGGCCGGCAAGGCGATCGGGCCGGGCACGGTGGCCAAGATCCTGCGGTTCACGAACCCGCTGTTCGTCGGCGGCCACTCGGCGCTGCTGGGCATCGACGACGCCACCGCGCTGTCGCTCGACAACATGCGCAAGCAGCTCATCCCGGTGTTCACCAAGCTCGGGCCGACGGATGCCGCCAAGGTCGCGATGGCGTACACGTTCCACACCCAGAGCGTGCTGACCCCGGCGGTCCAGCTCGGCGCGTTCCCGTACAACCTGCCGGCGAGCACCGCGCTGCCGAACAAGCTCCCCGCCCTTGCCGCGGGTCCCGCGGCGGGCGCGTTCACCAAGTACGGCGTGCCGACGAACCTGTCGTTGCACATCGCCGAGGTCATCGAGGTCGACATCACGACGTTCAACCTGCTGGATCCGGCGACCGGCGCCTTCCTTGCCGATACGAAGATGGCGGCCGGGGAGCCGATCCACGTCCTGATCGCGACGCCGCAGTCGGGCGTGGTCCCCCCCTGTCCGGGCGACCCGAACCCGCTCAAGAACTTCAAGTGCTCTCCGATGATGGTGTTCCGCCACGGCCTGGGCCGCGGGCGGGCCGACATGCTGCTGATCGCCGACACGTTCGCCGCCGCCGGCATGACCACCGTCGCGATCGACGCCGCCAAGCACGGCGATCGCTCGCTGTGTCTATCGGCAGCGCCGTCCCCCCAGAACGGCTGCGTCGGCACCTGCACGCCGATCCCGATGGCTGCCGGCCAGGGCGACACGGCCGCCACGGGAGGCCCGCCGGGAACCTGCGACATCCCCTCCGGCCAGACGTCCGGCTTGATCAAGGCTCCGGTCACGCCGGGGGCCACGGACAACACCGACGGGATCGCCAGGGCCTCGGGCAACTACCTGATCAGCGCGAACTTCTTCCGCACGCGGGACTCGTTGCGCCAGGACGTGATCGACCAGTCCCAGCTCGTTCGCGCGATCGCGTTCCGCCCGACCGCCGTCGTGCCGACCGGAGTAGACCCGCAGACCGGCAACGCGGTGTTCGACCACATGGCGCAAACCGGGGTGGTCATCGATCCCGACACCATCTACTTCTCCGGCCAGTCGCTCGGTGCGATCCAGGGCACGCTCGACGTCGCGACCAACCCGCGGATCAGCAAGGCGGGGCTCAACGTCGGCGGCGGCACGCTCGTCGACATCTTCAGCAACTCGCCGACGTTCAAGCCGCTGTTCGGTCAGCTGCTCGCCGGGCTCGGCATCAACCCGGTCACGAATCCCCAGCAGTACCTGCAGTTCTTGACCGTGGCCAAGACGATCCTCGACCCGGCCGACCCGGCCAACTTCGCCGGTCACCTGACGGCCCACACGCTGCCCGACCTGCTGACGAACCCCAATGGCCAGGTCCCGCAGGCGGCCAAGCAGGTCCTGATCCAGGTCGCCAACTGCGATCAGGTCGTGCCCAACCCGTTCGGCCTGGTGTGGTCGAGCAACGCCGCGTTCGCCACGGCGGTGCCGCAGGGGCCGCTGCCCAACAACCCGGCATTCTTTGCGCCCGGTAGCACGGGGAACTTCCAGCTGTTCGTGGGCAAGGACTTCAACCCGCTCGACTTCGGGAACCCCACCAAGTGCACCGACACCACCGCGGCGGGGGCGCTGGCCAACGGCGGCGGTCACGGGTTCCTGCTCAGCTTCGAGCACGCCGACCTATCCGCAGCGGCCCAGGGCAGCCTGGCCGCCTTCATGATGGCCGGCACCCTCCCCAACAGCTTCGTCCGCGCCCAGTAACCGAGGTCTTCCCATGCGCACACTGATCCTCACAGCCACGATCCTGGTGCCCACGGCGGCCTCCGCCGGCGGCTACCTCGTTCCCAGCATGAACCCCCGCGATCTCGCCCTCGGCGGGGTCGCGGTCGCCGACCAGACCGGCCCCGAGGCGACCTTCCTCAACACCGCCGACCTGTCGTCCCAGGAGGGCCTTGGCATCGGCGTCGCCGGCGCGCTGGCCAGTAACCGCACCGACTGGTCGGACCCGGGCCTGGGCCAGTCGTCGCTGTCGCAGAGCAGCACGCCGCCGGCGCTCGCGATCTCGTACGGAGAGAAGCTGCCGTTCGACCAGGCGTGGGGCATCGGCGTCGGCTTCGGCGTGCCCGGCGGCGGCTCGGTGATCTGGAAGGACAACTGGCCCGGTCAGGAGACGGTCCGCTCGGTGAAGACCCAGGTGTTCGGGTTCGGCGCGGGCGCCGCGTTCCAGCTGCTGCCGTACTTCCGGTTCGGCGTCAACTACGTGCGGTACCAGGCGACCGAGGAGATCCACCAGGCGCTCAACTACCTCGATCGCATCGGCGATGCGGGGATCGGCCTGTCGGGCGGCGGCAACAGCATCGGTGTAGCGACCGAGATCCTGCCGCCGAAGGTCCCGCTCAAGATCGGCATCACCTACCAGCACTCGTCGACGATCGGCTTCACCGGCCACGCGCACTTCACCGACGTGCCGCCGGCGTTCCAGCCGATGCTCCACGATCAGCCGATCAGCGAGGACTTCTTGATGCCCGACCTGGTGCGCGCGGGCGTGGCCTTCGAGGCGACGCCGGGCCTGCGGCTCATGGCCTCGTACAGCTTCGAGCACTGGAGCCAGTACCAGAGCGATCATTTCGTCGGTGACGGTGGGTTCAATGCGGTCGTGCCGCGCAACTACAACAACGTGCACACGGTCGGCGTCGCCGGCGAGTGGGTCCACATGCCGTTCCTGCGCCAGCTGACCGCGCGCGCGGGCGTGACCCGCAACGTCGGCTCGGATCAGCCGACCGACACGGTGGGGCCGTCGCTCACCGACGGGAGCCGCTGGACGCTGTCGATCGGCGCGGGCTACGACATCCTGCCGCGGCTGCGGGTCGACGTCGGCTTCGAGCACCAGCTGCTCGATTCGGTGACCGCGACCGGGATGGACGCGCTCCCGGGGACCTACAAGACGTCGGTCGACTTCGTGTCCGTCGGCATCAACTGGCGGATGGACCTGGCGCGCAACAAGTAGCCGCCGGGGGCGCCGGGTTCAGGGCGCGCGGCCGGCGTCGTCGAGCGGCCCGTCGAGCTCGCCGCGCACGAACTGGCGGACCACCGGATCGGGGGCGTCGGCGATCGTGCAGCGCGGTCGCGGCGGTGGTGGCGTCGTCGCCGGCGCGCGCCGGGATCGCGAGGTAGGTCTGGATCGCCGCCTGGGTGCGCCCGGCGTGCTCCAGCGCGCCGGCCTCGCCGAGCAGCGCCTCGCCGCACGCCGCGCGGGCCCGGCGGGCCGGCCGCAGCGCGCTGCACCGGGCCTGCGCCCCGAGCGCGACGCGGGCCGGCAGGCCGCGATCGCCGGCCGGCGGGGTCACAGCGCCGCGGTGATGCCCGCGATGACCTCGGCGGCGCGCAGCACGGCGGCGCGGTCGACGTCGAGGTGGGTGACCGCGCGGAGCCGGTGCGGCCCCGACGGGTTGATCAGCACGCCGGCCTCGCGCGCCTTCTGGCTCACCGCCGCGGGGCTGCCGCGGTCGAGCTCGATCATCACGATGTTGGTCTGGACCCGCGCCGGATCGACCCGGACGTTGCGCGCGCCGGCGAGCCGCTCGGCCAGCGCGCGCGCGCTGGCGTGATCGTCGGCCAGCCGCGTGCGGTGGTGATCGAGCGCGTACAGCCCCGCAGCGGCGAGCACGCCGGCCTGGCGCATCCCGCCGCCGAGCATCTTGCGCAGCTTGCGGCAGCGCTTGATGAAGTCGCGGCGGCCGGCGATCAGCGAGCCGATCGGCGCCCCGAGCCCCTTGGACAGGCACGCGCTGATCGAGTCGAAGCCGGCGGCGAGCTCGCGCTCGGACGCGCTGCACGCGATCGCGGCGTTCCAGATCCGCGCGCCGTCGAGGTGGACCGCCACGCCCAGCCCGCGCGCGGCGTCGACCACCTCGGCGAGCCGCGCGCGATCCCAGCACGCACCGCCGGCCGCGTTGTGGGTGTTCTCGATCGCCACGACCCGGGTCAGCGACAGGTGCGGATCGTCGCCGGTCTTGAACGCGGCGCGGACCTCGGCGGCGGTGAACGTGTAATCCGCCGTGATCGTGGTCTGCAGGCCCGACAGCGCCGCGAGCGCCCCGGACTCGCTGCGCCAGCAGTGCGAATCCTTGCCGAGGATGATCTCGTCGCCGTGGTGGGTATGGGCGCGCAGCGCGATCTGGTTGGCCATCGTGCCGCTGGGCACCAGCAGCGCCGCCTCGGTGCCGAACAGCTCGGCGATCCGGTCCTGGAGCCGGTGCACCGTCGGGTCGTCGTCGAACACGTCGTCGCCGACCTCGGCCTCGGCCATCGCCTTGCGCATCCCGGCGGTCGGGCGGGTCACGGTATCGCTGCGGAGATCGATCGTCGCCATCGCGGCGCAGCCTACCAGGGAACCGCGCTGTCCGCCCCGCCGCCCCCCGCGTTGCGCCGCGCCCGCGCCGCGCCCGCGGCCCGCACCAGGCTCTGCAGACCGCCCGGCCCGGTGCGGGTTCGACCTCTGCGGAACTGCGCGAAAGGCGAGGGCACGCCGAAGTGGCATAGTCTCACCTCCGTGACGTTCCAGCGCATCCTGATCGCTATCGACGGCAGCCCGATTGCCGATCGCGCGGCTGAGCGGGGGTTCGAGCTCGCGAGGTCGCTCGGCGCGACCGTTGCGCTCGTCCACGTCGTCGATCCCGAGCCGCTCCCCGCGGGCGGTGCCGCGCGGGCCGTGCACGACGGTAAGCAACTCCTCGCAGAGATCGGGCGGCGGAGCTCGCTCGATCCCGCGACCTTCGTGGTGCTGGGCAAGCCCGCGGCCGAGATCGTGGCCACGGCGCGGCAGTGGCAGGCGGATCTGGTGGTGATCGGAAGCCACGGGCGCGGCCGCATCGAACGGCTCCTCATCGGGAGCGTCGCCGAGGCGGTGATCCGTCACGCGACGTGCGCCGTGCTCGTGATGCGTGCGGCGTCGTGATCGCCCGCGGCGCGCCGTCCAAGCGCCGTCTTGACCAGGTCGTTGATGGTGAGCGTGCACACCGCGGCGTAGGCGAGTACGACGGCGCTGTACCCGATCGGCAACGGTCGCAGCTCTGCCAGACCATGAAGCCCTACCGCCATGCCTGCGAGCGCGTCCGCGCCGAGCGCGATCGCGAGGACCGCGCTCGGGCGAGATGACCAGAACGCGCGACGCTCACGGACCGACACGATCGAGAACAGCGCGAAGAACAGCAGGATCTGGAACGTGAACGTCGTCAACCTGCCGGCATCCCCGGCGAGGCCGAACCGGTGCCATGCGAGCGCGAGCAGCCCGAGGGTCTCGCCGAGCATGAGCAACCCGAGGACGACCGCGACGCGCACCAGCGGCCCGATGTTCCAGGTCTCGGGGCGCGGCGATGACCGCACGCGATCGGTGGCGAGCGTGATCTTGACGAAGTCGGTCATGAACACGAGCAACACCATGCCGAGCGCCGAGATCACGAACCGTCCGGTCGCGAGGAACGCGCCCACGACGAATCCCGCCTTGAGCACCGTGCGACTGATCTTGTTGACGATCCACGTGAGCACGCGCTGGTAGGTCGCGCGGCCGTGAATGACCAGATCGACGATCCCGCCCAGCCCGTCGGTCGTCAGCACGGCGCTGGCCGCGCCCTTGGCGACGTCGGTGGCGTTGGACACGGCGATGCCGACCTCGGCCTGCCGCAGCGCAGGCGCGTCGTTCACGCCATCACCGGTCATCCCCACGACGTGCCCGGCGGCCTGGAGACTCTTGACAACAAGGAACTTGTCCTCGGGGAAGACCTCGGCGAAGCCATCGGCGCTCGCGGCGAGCTCGGCCGCACGCACCTCCGTGGCCGCGCGCAAGTCAGGCGCGCGCACGATGTTGCCGAGCCCGAGCCCGAGCCCGATCTCGCGGGCAACCGGGAGCGCGTCCCCGGTCAACATCTTGACCGCGATCCCGCGCGAGCGTAGCTCGTCGATCAGCGCGCGAGAATCAGGCCGCGGTGGATCGTGAAACAGCGCGAGCCCGACGAGGCGAAGCGGGCCATCGCCGTCCGCACGCGCGACCGCCAGGGCGCGCGAGCCATGCTCGGCCTCCCGGTCGGCATCCGCCTGGAGGGCGGCGCTCGCTGCGGCATCCAGCCCGGTGAGGTCGCTGACCGTACGGAGCGCGCCCTTGACCACGCGGACCCGCTGCCCGCCGAGGTCGATCGTCGCCTCGGTGCGCCGGGTCGCGGCCGAGAACGGGACGAACGCGACGACCTTCGCCGTCTCGTCGACGAGCCCGCGCGCCCGCGCGGCCGAGAGGAACGCGAGGTCGATCGGATCGGCGTTCGCCTCGTTGGAGGCGAGCCCACCCGCGCGCACGACGTCGTCCTCGCGAAAGCCGGGCTGGGCCAGCGCACCCGTCAGCGCGAGCCGGTTCTGCGTGAGCGTGCCGGTCTTGTCGGCGCACAGCACGTCCATGTTGGCGGCGTCCTCGACGGCTCGCAGCTGCGTGACCAGGACGCCGCGGCGGCCGAGCTCGCGTGCGCCGACCGCCATGCTCACCGTGAACATCACCGGAAGCGCGACCGGGATCGCACTCATCAGCAGGACGAGCGAGATC
>JBGQCL010000360.1:0-12523 GCA_041495365.1 Kofleriaceae bacterium
CACCGCCACCGGGGGCGCCGACGCTCCGGCACGCCCCGGCGCCGCGCCGCCGCACGATGCGGCAGGCCGCCCGCGCGGCGAGCGATCCGGATCCAGGCCCGCCCGGCCCACGCAGATCGAGCTCGAGGTCTCCCGCCAGCGCTCGATCGGCTGGACCATCTTCGGTCTGATCGTCGGCGCGCTTCTGATCCGCGGCCTCGGCACCGTCGGCGTCTGGGCCGGGATCGCGCTGGTCGCGGCCGGCGCCTACCACGCCTGGCAGCTGGTCCAGACCGTGCTGCATCCGCCCGGGACCATCGCGGTCTCCGAGGCCGAGGTCGTGCTGCCGCGCGGCGTGTGCATGCCCCGGCCGGTCGTGGTCGCTCCGCGCGACATCACCGCGATCTACTTCCTGCGCCGCTCGGTGCCGTGGAACCGCGCTGCGCCGGTCTTGATCGTCGAGCTCGGCGAGCGCGCGATGGCGTTCCCGCGCGACTGGTTCGCCTCGGAGGCCGATCAGCGCCACGTGATCCACGCGGTGCTGCGCGCCAAGGGCGAGGCCGCGCCGGCAGTGAGCGCCGACGACAGCGACGCGACCTGAGGCGCAGCCCCGCGGCTCGGACGTCCTTGCTGGCTCCGGAACCACGGAGCGGTGGCGCGCTCAGCGGCCGCGCAGCGCGGCCTGATAGGCGATCACCAGCTCGGTCTGACTTTCTCCCGGCCGTACGAACCTCGCGAGCTCCGCGAGATCGAGCGCCGGCAGCACCACGCTGCGCTCGCGGTGTTGATATGCGCCGTCGATCAGGTGGTTCACGGCGATCGCCGCGGTGCTCGGCTGCCAGACCCAGACCTCGGCGATACCGAGCCCCGCGTACACCGCCATCTTGTCGACCGGCCCGCTCGACACCACGACCTCGATCGCGATGTCCGGAACGCCGTCCTCCTCCAGCTTGCCCAGCTTGTAGCACTCGTCGGGCTCCAGCCCGCGCTTCCTTGCCTCCCTGCGGAAGGTCGTGGACCCGAAACCGCGTAGATCGATCCTGCGCTCGACGGCCCATGCCTCCAGCAGGCGCGCGATGATCGTCTTGGCATCCTCGTGCAGCAGCGACGGGCTCATGAGCTCCAGCGTCCCCTCGAGGTAGGTCAGCTTGAGGCCCGCATGATCATCGAGCGCATCGCGCAGGGCAACATACGTCCACCACGGCACGCCCTGTAGCACGAAGCGCGCCTCCTCGTGTCGCAATTCGGGTGCCAGGGAGAGCGCAGCGACCATGCCTGGACCATAGCATGCGGCGTCAGCTGCCACGGTCAGCAGCTTCGCGCTGCGATCGGCGCTCGACGCTGCGGTCAGAAGTGCACGAGGACCGTGAACGTGTTGTTGTCGTAGTTCGACTCGGGCAGCGTGTGGAGCGGGTTGACGACGACACGCAGGGTGTACGTCCCCGCCGGGACGTCGGTGATGTCGATCCACTGGCACGGCAGGTACCGGCTGTAGACGTCGGCCCAGCCGCGGGTGATGCCCTGATCGGTGCACGAGTAGCCGTGCGGTGGCACACCGGGCTTGATGTTCTCGTCGTCCTCGAGACAGAACGACTGCTTGCGCGCGGTGAGCACGACGGTGCCGGTCGCGTCGAGCAGCTCGTAGCTCGCGTAGTTCTTGACGTGGTGGTGCATGTGGCACGGCGACCACTCGAACACGTCGTTGCTCTCGCCCGGCGGCGGTGGGACGCCGACGACGAGATCGGCCGTGCCGCGATTGGCCGACACGGTGTCGAACCGGAGCAGCGTGCGCCCGCCGGCGGCGCCGACGCAGCCCTCGATGACCTCGCAGGCGTCGGGGCGGAAGTCATTCTGGGTGACGAGCACGGTCTGGGTCATCTCGGCCGCGACGAACTGCAGATCCGGGATGCCCTGCGGCGCGTCGACGGCCGGCCCGCCGGGGTGGCCGCAGCCGGTGACCGCGCCGAGCCCGGCGAGCGACATCAGCCAGGCGACAGGACCGCGCGACACTGCCCGGATCCTACGCGCGTTGCAGCCGCATCACCACCTCGACGTGAGCGGTCTGGGGCATGACGTCGAGCGGCCAGGCGTCGGTCGAGACGTAGTTGCCGCCGGCCGTGAGCTGCGCCGCATCGCGGGCGAGCGTCGCCGGATCGCACGAGACGTACACGACGATCCGCGGCGCCGCGCGCAGCAGGCCGTCGATCGCGTCGGCGGCGCCGGTCCGCGGCGGATCGAGCGCGATCGCATCCCACGGCCCGGCGAGCCGGGCGAGCGCCTCGCGGGCGGCCATCGCGACGAAGCCGGACGGCGGCCGCGGCGGCGCCGCCGCGTCGGTCGCGGTGACGTCCCAGCCGTCGGCGGCGAACCCGCGCGTGAAGTTGCCGGCGCCGGCGTACAGCTCGAGCAGCCGGCCCGGGCCGCGCCCGAGCGCCGCCCGAGCCGTCGCGATCAGCGCGGCGTTGCCGGCCCGGCTGGCCTGCGCGAAGTCCCACGGCCCGCCCCACAGGCCGGGCTCGATCTCCCGCACTGCGTCGCCGTGAACGACGCCGGCCGCGACGACCCCGGCGATGCCGGCCCGGCCGACCAGCCGCATTCCGCCCGGCCACGCGCGCTCGGTGGCGACCGCGATCCGGCCGTCGTGCGCGATCAGGAGCGCGAGCTCGCCGTCGGGCGGTGCCGCGGCGCATACCTCGGCGAGGGCAGCGTTGAGCGCTGGCTCCAGCTGCGGGCAGCCCTCGAGCGCAGCGGGGCGGGGGGCAGAGCGCCCCGTGGGATCGAGCGCAGCGAGACGGGGGGTGGGGACCCCGACGGCTCTGCCGGCGGGGCGGGGGGCAGAGCCCCCCGTGGGATCGACCGGCACGACGCGGCGCCCGCCGAGCTCGTACAGGCCGGTGCGGCCGTGCGCGACGTGGAACCTGGCACGACGCCGCCAGCCCAGCGCCGGCGCCGGATCGGCGATCGGGTGGACGCGCAGGCCGGCGAGCTTGCGCAGCGCGCTCTCGACGATCGCCTGCTTGGCGGCGAGCTGCGCGGGCCGCGCGACGTGCTGCCAGGCGCAGCCGCCGCAGCCCTGCGCGAAGTGCGGGCACACCGGCTCGACCCGCGCCGGGCCGGGCGCCTCGACGCCGAGCAGCTCGGCGTGCGCGTACGACGCGGTGGCGCGCACGACGCGGGCGCGCACGCGATCGCCGGGCGCGGTCCGCGGCACGAACGTCACCCGGCCGCCCGCGTCGCGGCCCACGCCGTCGCCGCCCGCCGCGAGCGCGGTGATGTCGAGCGAGAGGTCGATCGAGAGGGGACGCGCCGCGCCGCGCGGCCCGGATCGCGGCTCACCGGTCGCACCAGCGCCCGGCGAACGCGTCGATGCGGACGGGGGTGCCGCGCTCGCACCGCGCTTCACCGGTACGGTCCTCGCACCGGCAGCTCGCCGGAGAACGGGTGCACCAGGGCGCCGCGCGCGATCGCGAGCTGCCGGTCCGCGCGGCCGTCGCGCACCGCGATCTCGACGGTGCCGGCCGAGCCGATGTAGGCGAGCAGCTGGCCGGGCGCGACATCCTCGTAGGTCCCGACCAGCGGCATGACCTCGGCGGCGACGGCGATCGCGGGGCCGGCCTCGGCCTCCGGCAGATCGCTGATCAGGTTGCCGAACCGGTCGATGTGGACGATGCGGCCGACGTCGCGCTCGCGCGGGCCCCACGGCAGCCGGCCGGCCAGCTTGGTCCACGGCCCGGGCCCGGCGGTCGACGGATCCTCACCCGACGCGATCGCGGCGGCGGTCGGGGCGAACACGTCGCGGCCGTGGAACGTGCGGCTGACGTGCTCGGCGCGGAACCGCTCGTTCTCGATCACGTAGACCTCGCTGGCGCGCTCGGCGATGTAGGCGAACACGCCGTTGTCCGGGCCGACGTACCACCGCCCCCCCGAGCGGAGGATGACCTCGCGCCGCGCCCCGCCGACGCCGGGGTCGACCACCACGACGTGGATCGAGCCGTGCGGGAACTCGATGGTCGCGGTGGCCACCACCCAGGCCGCGTGGGCGATGTCGCCGGGTGGGATGTCATGGGCGAGGTCGACCACCACCGGCGCGGGATGGCTACCGGCGATCCGGGCGATCACGCCCTTCATCGCCCCGACGTAGCCGTCGGACGTGCCGAAATCCGTGGTCAACGTGATGATCGCCATCGCCGCGAGCGGTAAGCATATATCCGATGAACAAGGTCTACCCGGATGCGCAGGCAGCGCTGCACGACATCGGCGATGGCGCGATGATCCTCGCCGGTGGCTTCGGCCTGTCGGGCAACCCCGAGAATTGCATACGCGAGCTGGCGCGCAAGCAGGTCAAGAACCTCACGATCGTGTCCAACAACTGCGGCACGACCGACCAGGGCCTCGGCCTCCTGCTCGCGCAGGGCCAAGTCAAGCGCATGGTCGCGTCCTACGTCGGCGAGAACAAGATCTTCGAGCAGCTGTTCCTGTCCGGCCAGCTCGAGGTCGAGCTGTGTCCGCAGGGCACGCTCGCCGAGCGGCTGCGCGCGGGCGGCGCGGGGATCGAGGCGTTCTACACGCCGACCGGGTACGGCACGCAGGTCGCCGACGGCAAGGAGACCCGCGAGATCAACGGCCGGCGCTGCGTGCTGGAGCACGCGATCCGCGGCGACTTCGCGATCGTCAAGGCGTGGCGCGGCGACCGCTGGGGCAACCTGGTGTTCCGCAAGACCTCGCGCAACTTCAACCCGCTGTGCGCCCAGGCCGGCAAGGTCACGATCGTCGAGGTCGAGCAGCTGGTGGAGGTCGGCGAGCTCGACCCCGACCAGGTCCACCTGCCGTCGATCTACGTCCAGCGGATCTTCCAGGGCACCGGCTACGTCAAGCCGATCGAGCACCGCACGATCCGGCCGCGACCCGCCGGCCAGGACCCGGGTCAGAACCAGAAAGCCAGGAGCTAGCCATGCCGCGTCTTTCCCCCCAGCAATTGGCCCCCCAGCGATTGGCCCGCGAGCAGATGGCCCGCCGGGTCGCCGCCGAGCTGCGCGACGGGTTCTACGTCAACCTCGGCATCGGCATGCCGACGCTGGTCGCCAACTACGTCCCCGACGGCGTCGACGTGGTGCTGCAGTCCGAGAACGGCCTGCTCGGCATCGGCCCGTTCCCCTACGAGGGCGACGAGGACCCCGATCTGATCAACGCCGGCAAGCAGACCGTCACGACGATCAAGGGCTCGGCGTTCTTCGACTCGGCGCAGTCGTTCGCGATGATCCGCGGCGGCCACGTCGATGTCAGCGTGCTCGGCGCGATGGAGGTCTCCGCGCGCGGCGACCTCGCGAACTGGATGATCCCGGGCAAGATGGTCAAGGGGATGGGCGGCGCGATGGACCTGGTCGCCGGCAGCCGCCGCGTGATCGTGATGATGGAGCACACGACCAAGGACGGCGCGCCCAAGATCCTGCGCGAGTGCACGCTGCCGCTGACCGGGGTCGCGTGCGTCCACATGATCGTCAGCGACCTCGCCGTGATCGATGTGACCGGCGAGGGTCTGGTGCTGCGCGAGCGCGCGCCCGGCGCGTCCGCGGAGGACGTCGCCAACGCGACCGGCGCGCCGCTGATCTGGAGCGCCAGCGTCCCCGAGATCCAGGTCTGAGCCGCGCGGTCACCGCACCCGGGGCGCTGACAACGGCCAGGCGGCCGCCATCCGACCGTCAGTGCTCGGGGCGCCGATCGCCGCCGGCCGGATGCCACGGGCCGAGGAGCTCGAGCTCGCTCAGGGCGCCGACTTCGGACACGGCTTGCACATGTGGCCATTGCACGCCGCCTCGTAGGGATTGATCTTGTCGGGCGGCTGACAATCCGCTCGCGGCGGCAGGCCCTGCGTGCGCTTGCTGCCGACCCCGTCGCGGCCCGTGGGGCGTGTGGACCGGGAGTCGTGGTCGACCGGCGGCTTGCGGCCGTCGCGCTCGTTGGCGCCGGGACCTGAGCCGGTGGAGCCGCCGGCGCTGGACGCGGTGCCGCCCGGCGCCCTCGGCTCGGGGAGCGGGACCAGCGCCACCGTCTGCTCGTAGTTGCGGCCGAGGTCGACCGCGACGGTGACGTCCTGGTACCGCGCGCGGTGGATCGTCAGCGGCTCGCTGCCGGTCTTGCGCTCGATGTCGACGTCGAGCGGCGTGACCCCGAGCGGCTTGCCCGACAGCGAGACCTCGGCGCTGGGCGGCGCCGAGACCACGTGGAGGTGGACCGTGACGCGGCGGCCCGCGGGATCCGAGCTGCCCCCCGCCGGGACGGTCGACTCGCTGCGAACCGTCTCGGGCTTGCCCGCCTCGGGCTTGCCCGTCGCCGCGCCCACGGCTGACACCGGCTCCGGCCCGCCGCCGCCCGGCGCAACCCGGGACGGCGCCGACCGGGCGGTCGCGGGCTCATCGCGGTTGTCCGCGATCGAGATCGCGAGCAGCACGATGATCCCGACCAGCACGACACCGATCCCGATGTACAGCAGGCGGTGGCTGGGCTGGAGCGAGACGTTGCCCTCGAGCTCGTGCGCCGCGAACCGCGGCGCCGGCTCGCTGCGGCCGATCGCCGGAGCGTGGTCGTAGCCCTGCCGCGTCCGGGCGATCGGCGGGGTCCTGTGCGGGGCGCGGTGCATCGCCGGGTAAGCCGCTGCGGACGCTTCGCTGGAGGCGTGCGGGCCGAGCGGGGGCATCCCCGGGCCGGGGGAGCCCAGCGAGCCCGCCGGAGGAAGCTCCGGCGCCAGCGCGGCGACCGCGACCGGCACCGGCGTCCTCAGCGCAGGGTCCGACGCAGGACCTGCGGGCCTCCAGCCCGGCGATGCGGGGCCGACCGGCAGCTCGAGCGGGAGGTCGGGCGGCAGGTGCAGCGGCGCGTGATCGTGGGGTGGCGGCGCCCCGGGCATCGGCGAGGGCCGCGGCAGCGCCGGCGAGGACGGCGACGACGCCGACGACGGCCGGTGCCCGCCCGGCGACGCCATCGCCGACAGCGCCGGGGACGGCAGCGGCGGCGGGGGCAGCGCAGGCGCCGAGGGCCGCTGGAGCGCCGGCGACGACGCCGACGGGCGCTGCCCGCGCGGCACCTCGCCGGGCGCGCTGGTGCTGGAGATCGTGTACTCCGTCGGCGGCGCGACCCGCTGGAAGCCGCCGGTCTGCAGCCACGGCTCGGGGACGTCGCCGAACATGTCGCGCAGGAACCGGCCGAGCGCCCCGGTCGACAGCGACAGCCGCGCCACCGCCGCGAAGCCCTCGATCGCCTCGAGCAGCTGGCCGGCCGACTGGTAGCGCGGCCCCGGATCGACGGCGAGAGCCTTCATGACGATCGTCTCGAGCGCCGGCGGATAGCCGTGGACCAGCCGGGTCGGCCGCACGATGTCGCCGGTGACGATCCGGTGCATCGTCGCGAAGTCGCTGTCGGCGCGGAAGCAGCGGTGCTGGGTCGAGACCTCGTACAGGAGGATGCCGAGCGAGAACACGTCGCTGCGCCGGTCGACCTCGCGGCCGCGGCACTGCTCGGGCGCCATGTAGGCGAACTTGCCCTTGATGATGCCGCTCTGGGTCTCGACCGAGCGCATCGCCGCCTTGGCGATGCCGAAGTCGAGCAGCTTCACCGCGCCGTCGTATCCGATCATGATGTTCGACGGCGACACGTCGCGGTGGACGATCCCCATCGGCGTGCCGTCGGGGTTGCGCCGCTCGTGCGCGTGATCGAGGCCAGCGGCCACGCCGGCGACGATGGTCAGCGCGAGCTCGAGCGGCACCCGCGTCCCGGCGCTCCCGGCCCTGGCGAGCAGCGCGCGCAGGTCCTGGCCGTGGACGTACTCCATCGCCAGGAAGTGGATGCCGGCCTCCTCGCCGACCTCGAACACCTGCGCGACGTTGTGGTGGTTGAGCGACGCGGCCAGGCGGGCCTCGTCGAGGAACATCTGCACCGAGGTCACATCCTGTGCGCGCTCGGGCGAGATCACCTTGAGTACGACGTGGCGCTCGAAGCTGCCGATGCCGGTCGTGCGCGCCACGTAGATCCGCGCCATGCCCCCGGACGCCAGCGGCGTCAGGATCTCGTACTTGCCGAGGTGGGTGGGTAGCCCGGCTGCCGTGGCTACGGCCGACACCGACAGAGCGTTTCACTCCGCGTCATGCGAGTCAACCAAAACGCTCCCGCGAGCCACCAAGGATTTCAGGTATGTAGGTTCAGTTCTTCGAGGTGCCGGCGAGTGTCATCTGCGATACGCGAAACGTCGGGACCGCGATCGCGCTGCGCAGCTGCAGGTCGTCGGCGACCGCGTCGATCCGCTTGAGGATCTCGTCGAAGTTCGCGGCGATGGTGACCTCGCTCACCGGGTACGTGAGCTCGCCGTTCTCGATCCAGAAACCCTGCGCGCCGCGCGAGAAATCACCCGTGACGGGGTTGAAGCCAAAGCCCATCAGGTGCGTGACGTACAGCCCCTTGTGGGTATTACGTAACAACTCCTGACGCGACATCGCTCCGGCTTGCATGATCAGGTTCGAAGTGGTCGGGCCAGGATTGCCGCCGATCGCGCGTCCCGACGAGCCGTTCGACTGCCGGCCGAGCTTGCGGGCGCTGTAGACGTCGCACAGGACCGGGCACAGCACGCCGCGCTCGACGACGAGGTTGCGCCGGGTCGGCAGGCCGTCGCCGTCGAACGGCCGCGAGCCCGGCGCGCGCGGAATCAGGGGGTCGTCGACCACGGTGACCAGCGGCGAGGCCACGACCTCGCCCTCCTTGCCGATCAGGTAGCTCGACTTGCGCCAGAACGACGAGCCGTTGGCGACCGAGAACAGCATGCCGATGATCGAGCGCGCCATCTCGGGGTCGAACACCACCGCGCACTCCTGGGTCTCGACCTTGCGCGAGCCGATCGTCGCCACGGTGCGGCGCGCGGCCTCGATGCCGACCGCCTCGGCGGGCTCGAGCTCGGCGAGGAACCGCGAGCCGGTCCACCAGTAGCCGTTGCGCTTCTTGGGGTTGGTCGGATCGGTGGTGTCGTCGGCGAGCGGCTCGACCACCAGCGACGCGTAGCTGCCGAGGTAGCCGCCGACAAAGCCCCCGCTGGTCGCGAACGCCGTCGCACCCAGCACGCGCGACCAGATCGCGCCCTCGGAGTTGGTCACCCGGGGGTCGTGGTTGCGCGCCGCAGACTCGGCGGCGATCGCCTGGCGCAGCGCCCACGCGGCGTCGACCTCGGCGACCCGCGGGTCGTACAGGTCGAGATCGGGGACGTCCTTGGCGAGCAGCGCGGGGTCCGGCGGCAGCGCGTACTCGTCGACCTCCGCGAGGTCGGCCAGGGTCACGCTCTCGGCGCACAGCGCCTCCAGCGCCTCGCGCCGCAGGTCGCTGGTGTACGTGACGGCGCGCCGGCCGCCGCGCAGCACGCGCAGCCCGAGCGCGCGGCTGCCCGCCTCCTGGACCAGCTCGGGCTCGCCGAGCCGGACCTTGGCGGTCAGCTCGCTGCCGTCGCGCACCAGCGCCTCGGCGTCGTCGGCGCCGGCCCGCCGGGCGAGCTCGACGGCGAGCTGGGCGATGTCGCTCAGCTCCTTGACCGTGCGATCGGTCAGGCCGGCGGCGCCCGCGGTGGACGTTCGCGCGGCGGTCATGCCTGGGTACCCCCCACCGTGATCGAGGCGATCCGGATCGTCGGGGTGCCGACGTTGACCGGCACGCTCTGGCCGTCCTTGCCGCAGCTCCACACGCCATCGGACAGCTCGAAGTCCGAGCCGACCATGTCGACCCGGCGCAGCACGTCGGGCCCGTTGCCGATCAGGTTGACGCCCTTGAGCGGCGCGGTGAGCTTGCCGCCCTCGATCAGGTAGCTCTCCGACAGCGAGAACACGAAGTCGCCGTTGGTGATGTTGACCGAACCGCCGGAGAACCGCTTGGCGAAGATCCCGCGCTTGACGCTCTTGACGATGTCCTCGGGGTTGTCCTTGCCGGCGAGCAGCGAGGTGTTGGTCATCCGGGGCAGCGGCATCGAGCGGAACGACTCGCGGCGGCCGTTGCCGGTCGGCGTGCCGCCGAAGTGCTTGGCGCTCAGCCGGTCGTGCATGTAGCCGATCAGGACGCCGTTCTCGATCAGCATGTTGGTCTGCCCGGGGTAGCCCTCGTCGTCGACGTTGATCGCGCCGCGCGAGTTGCTGATCGTGCCGTCGTCGACCACCGTGCACAGCGCCGACGCGACCAGCTGGCCGATCTGGCCCGAGTAGTTCGACGTCTGCTTGCGGTTGAAGTCGGCCTCGAGGCCGTGGCCGACCGCCTCGTGGAGCAGGATCCCCGAGTCGCCGGCGCCGAGCACGACCGGCATCGCGCCGGCCGGCGCGTCGCGCGCATCGAGCATCGCGATCGCGACCCGCGCCGCCTCGCGACCGTGCGCCGCCGCGTCGCGCGCCGCGAGCTCGAAGTACTCCATGCCGTAGCGGCCGCCGCCGCCGCCGGAGCCGCCCTGCCGCTTGCCGTTGTGCTCGGCGACCGCGCGCACGCCGAACCGGAGCAGCGGCTGGAGGTCCGACGCCATCCGGCCGTCGCTGGTGAACACCAGGATCTCCTTGATGCTCTCGGACAGCGAGGCCTCGACCTTGACGATCCGCGGATCATGGGCGCGCGCCGCCCGGTCACCGGCGCGCAGCAACGCGAGCTTGTCGTGCGCCGAGACCACGAGCGACGGCGTCGGGATCGCGTAGAAGCTCGGCAGCGACACCGACGACAGCGGCGCGACGCCGACCGGTGGATGGCCGCCGCCGACCGCGATCTGGCCGGCGGTGCGCGCCGCGTGCGCCATCCGGTCCCACGCCAGATCCTCGCAGTACGCGTAGCCGGTTGCGTCGCCCTTGGTCACGCGCACGCCGAGGCCGAGCGTGATGCCCCGGCCGAGCGCACGGATCTGCTCCTCCTCGAGCGCGTAGTCCGCCGAGACGCGGAACTCGAAGTAGAGGTCCGCATAGTCGCCGCCGGCCTCGAGCGCGATGCCGAGCAGGCGATGAGCCAGCTGGGCATCGATCGCGCTGCCGCCCCCGGGGGAGAACGGGGCGCGCAGGGCCGCGGGGAGCGAGGTGATCATGGCGTTCACTGTAGCGCGGCGATCCTCGCAAGGCCCCTCCTCGAACGGCGAGTTTCGTCGCTCCGGTGATGACCTACATTCCAGGCTCCGGCGCGCCCGCGCCTCGTCGCGCGATGCCCGCCGCTGACCTCAACGGCGGAACATGGCGCCGGGCGCGCGGTGAGTTCATCCTCCCCGGATTTGGTGTCGGCCGCCACGGATCCTGGATGCCGTGTTTCGCCCTCGCCGTCCGGCTCGCCGGGCGTAACAACCGCCGGTTCCAGCGGTGTTCGACCGCCGACTGGCCTCGGCGGCAGCGCCGGCGGCGCCGCCGCGCAATGCAGCACCGTGCGACGCCGACTGCTACCCCCGGGCGTCGCGCCCGGACACCTTGGCCAGCGCCGCCTCGGCCGCCTCGACGGCCGCCTGGATCTCGGCCTCCGTACCGCCGAGCCAGAGTCTGCCGAAAGCGCCGAACGTGATCACTTCCAGCAGGTGGATGTTCGCCGCCTTCTCGGCCTCGTTGGCGGCGAGCGCCGCATACGCCGCCGGGTGGACCTCCAGGATGTACAGCGTCTGGCCGGACATGATCATGTCGCCGTGGCGCATGCGGTTGATCAGCTGGCTCTGCTTGCCGTCGATCCCCGTGAGGATCTGCGACGACACGATCCGCGGCTTGATCCGGTCCTGGCGCTTCACCGCCATGCGCGACACGATCGCGTCGGCCGCGGCCTCGACCTGCCCCTTGTCGCCGTGGTGGAGCTCCAGCATGCCGTACGCACGCTCGACGATCTGCATGCCGGGCCTGCACCGGGTCGCCTTGAGCGCCGCGTCGGTCAGCTGGTTGATCGCGATCCCGGGTGCGATCTCGAGGAACAGCGCGGCCTCCTCCTCCAGCGGCATGAACCCGGAGCACACCGTCTGCAAGAAGCCGGTGAGCTGCGGCTGCAGCGAGTCGAGGACGGTCAGCGCGCGAAGCTCCATCGCGGCGACGCTATCATGGCCGCACCGCGCGCCACCGCCCCGGCGCGCCGCCCGTCCCGTTGCACGTAGACCCCCCACGTGGGGGCGAGCCTCATGTCGAGCTCCTCCGCCGCTCCTCTCGCCGCGGCTACCCAGCCACGTTGCTACTTCGGCGGCCGGCCGCGACGAGGCACGCGAGGTCCGAAGCCACGCTGCGCGGAGCCGCGCGGGCCGTCTCCCGAGGAGCGCCGGCTTCCGGATCCTTTCGCTGAGGGACCGCCCAACGCAACCCGCGGGCCGCGGGCCCTACCCTGTTCTGGCGCTTTTCCGTACGCCGCCTGTCGACCGCCCGCACTGCGCTCGCCTGGGCCCTTGTCGTACGCCGCCCGCCGACCGCTTGCACCGCGCTCGCCGGGCCCCTTGTCGTACGCCGCACGCCGACCGCCTGCGCCGCGCTCGCCGGGCCCCTTGTCATACGCCGCGCGCCGACCGCTTGCACCGCGCTCGCCGGGCGCCTTGCCGTACGCC
>JBGQCL010000361.1:0-12504 GCA_041495365.1 Kofleriaceae bacterium
CACGCGAGCCGGCGCGTGCGCGGCACGGCTCAGTTGAACCAGTAGCGCACGCCCACCGAGAAGTCGACGTCGACGAACACCGAGTGCGCCGCGTTGCCGGAGAAGAAGTCGAGCGTCGGCACGACCTGGACGAACGCATCGAGCGGGATGTGGTTGAAGTCGAACGACAGGCCGAGCGGGACCCGGAAGCCGAACGCGGTCGCGTCGTTGGGCGCGATCCGCCCGGAGTCCGAGAACGCCCAGACCCGCCCGCCGACCCCGACGTAGAACGGCAGCTCGAACGCGTCGTTGCTGGCCAGCGACACCGGATGGAACAGCAGGTCGCCGTAGGCGTGGAACCCCGAGCGGTTGCCGACGATGAAGTCGTCGCCGACCCCGAAATCGAGCGCCTGGTTGCTGGTGAAGAACCACTTGCCGTTGAATCCGAACGGCTGGGGGCCCTCCACCCCGATCCCGAACGTCTTGTTGGCCTCGAACGCGTGCCCACCCAGGTTGGCCGGGCGCGGGCGCGCGTGGGCGGCAGTGAACGAGACCGCGATGGCAGCAAAAGCGGCGAGCGCGAGCTTGGGGGCAATCATGGGGCGGAATCCTAGCGCCCGGATCGCGCGGCGCGGCCGCTCCGTGTCACAATCGCGGTGTGCACCGTCTGCACACGGTGGTCTGGCTCTTGACGTCGACGGCGGCTTGTGGCTCCGGCCCGGCTGCGCCCCGGGCAGCGCCGCGCGAGCCACCGCCGCCTCCGCCCCGGACCGTCGAGCGGGTCGAGGTCGCGATCGACGCCGGGGTCCCCGACGCCCCCGAGCCACCGCGCCTGGCGTGCGAGCCCGGCACGGCCGCCGAGCTCGCCCGACCTCCCGATCCGACGTGGTACTGCGCGCGGCCCGACGGTACGCGGCAGGGCCCGTTCGTCACGCTGTTCCCCGACGGGTCGATCGCGATCACGGGCGGCTACAAGGACGGCGCGCTCGACGGGCCCTGGGAGCGCCACCGCGAGATCGGCGCGGTGACCGAGACCGGGAGCTACGCGGCCGGCCTGAAGACCGGGACCTGGCGGATGTTCGGCCCGACCGGCGCGCTGCTCGGCGAGTACGAGATGACCGCGGGCACCGGCACCGAGAAGTGGTGGCTCGACGACGGCACGCTGTACGGCGAGCGCGCGCTCAAGGCCGGCGCAGCGAGCGGCGCGGCGCGGATCTACGCGGCCGACGGCACGCCGCTGGTCGCGGCGCAGTGGGCCTCTGGCAAGCTCGATGGGCCGCACACCGTCGGCACCAAGGCCACGCTGCGGATCGAGGAGACGTTCGCCCGGGGGCTGCGGCGCGGCGCCCGGCAGATCTGGCTGTTCCAGACCCCGCTGGTCGACGAGTCGTACGACCGCCGCGGCAAGCTCGATGGCGATTACACGATCTGGCGCAGCAAGAAGATCATGCGCGCCCACGGCCGCTACGCGCACGGCAAGCGCGACGGGGTGTGGACGTGGAACGACCACGACGGCAACCCCGAGCGCATCGGCAGCTACGCCGACGGCAAGCGCGACGGCGAGTGGACCGAGTGGTTCGACGGCAAGAACGTGTTCACCGGCAACTACACCGTGGGCAAGCCCGACGGCGAGTTCGCCTACCACGACCACAGCGAGAACGAGCTCGGCCGGTTCGAGATCAAGGGCGGCACCGGCACGATGCTGACGTTCTGGCCCAACAAGAAGGTCGCGTCGCGCCAGCACCTCTACCAGGGCGTCGCCGACGGGCTGTACCAGGAGCTGACCAACCGCGGCAAGGTCGTGGTCGAGGGTCACTACCGCAACGACCTCCGGCACGGCGCGTGGAAGGAGTGGACCCCCGACGGCGTGCCGACGCTGGAGCAGACCTGGAAGCGCGGCAAGCTCGACGGCGTCGTGCGCAAGTACGTCGACGGCAAGCTCGCGACCGAGGCGACCTACAAGGACGGCAAGGCCAGCGGCAAGTACGTCGAGTCCCGCAACGGCAAGCCGGCGGTCACCGGCCAGTTCGCAGACGACCACAAGACCGGCGCGTGGACCCAGTACGACGCCGACGGCCACGTCACGTTGACCGCGACCTACAAGGACGGTGTGCTCGACGGCCCGTGGCGCCAGCTGGTCGGCGGCGTCGTGCTGGAGGGCACGCTGACGCAGGGGCGTCGCACCGGGACCTGGACCCAGACCGACAAGGCCGGCGAGGTGCGGCAGCAGAGCTACGCCGCCGGGTCGTCGTCGCGCTAGTCCGGACCGAGCGAAGCCCGACGAGGCGCGCCATAGGCGCGTCTCGGTGGAACAGCGCAGCGAGGAACGGACGGAAGATGATGACGAGGGGGTGGCCCTGAACAGGGACACCCCCTGGCGCGCGGTGCCCTGCGAAAAGCTCTGGCCGCCCGACGGTTTGTAACCGCGGCCGCAGCGAAGAGATTCCCGATGCAACCGGTGGCGCGCTTGCACGTTCATAGGACATGAGCGCCGTGAATCGCGACACCAAGACCCAGTCCACGCTGATCGCGCTGGCGCGCACGCGCCGGATGCAGCGCGCCCTCGCCCACGCATACCTCCACCGCGACGCGCCGCTGCCGACCCTGCACAGCTCGCTCGGCTACATGACCACCACCGCGCGCGTCGCCAACGACGACGCCGCGATCGGCCACCGGATGTCCGTGCTCGGCATCGCCCGCATGGAGGGCGTGGCGTACGTCGTCGAGGAGATCGGCGGCGACAGCGCGCCGGTGGTCTACCGGCTGTACCTGCGCGGCGCGCGCCGGGGCCACCTGGTCCCGCTCCACGCCTGGTACGATCACGGCGACGACGACGACGAGATCCGCGCCCGGATCGCGGCGCTGGCCCCGCTGCTCGACCCGGTCCGGCCGGCGGCGACCGAGGCGTGGATGCTGTCGACGCGGATCGTGCAGCGCCGCGCGCTGCGGGTCTCGACCTGCACCAGCCTGCCGATCCGCAAGTACGCGCTCCAGCTCGTCGTCGAGCCGGTCGGCGGGCACGGCCCGAGCGGCCGGTCGACCGTGACCGCGTTCCTGTCGCCGCACGCCCGCCTCGCCGAGGTCTGGTCGCTCGCCGGCTCCGCTGACACACCGTGCGATCTCGCGATCGCCCGCGTGACGTTCACCGGCATCCCGAGCGGCACCGGGCTCAGCAAGGACACTGTGGTCCTGCTCACGGCGGGCGCGTTCCCGGACAGCCCCGATTCGCCCGCGTGATCAGGCTGTTAGATGACGTAATGGAACGCAACATGGGTGCCGCGGAGGGGTCTGGTAACGTGTGCCCGCACCGCTTCGTAGGAGCCCCATGCGTTCGCACGTGCTCTCGCCCTCTCTGGCCTCGGCGCTGATCTCGGCCGTGGGCGCGGCCGGCTGCGGCAGCGGCGCAACGGGCCCCGACGCCGACGAGGCGCTCGCGTGCATGACCAGCGGGCGCGGCGACACCTACGCCGTCGGGCTGGAGCACAAGGGCGTGAACACGCTCTACGACTTCAAGCTGATGTCGGCGATGCCGGCTCCGCCCGGGCGCAACCTCAACGTCTGGGTGATCCAGATCAGCTGGGAGGCGACCGGCGCGCCGGTGACCGGGGCGTCGCTGACCGTCACCCCGTTCATGCCGGATCACCAGCACGGCCCCGGCGCGTACACGCCGCAGGTCATGGTGCTGGCCACGCCGGGCCAGTACCAGATCTCGGACATCAACACCTGGATGCCGGGGTACTGGGAGATCACGGTCGACGCGAAGACGCCCGACAAGGTCGAGGACACCGTCGTCTACAAGTTCTGCATCCCGGCCTGACGGCGCAGGACGCCGCGGCGCCCCGGCGCCGGGGGTCAGTGCAGGCTGCAGTTGGTGCTGGGCTGGTGGGTGGCCGGGTCGGCGTTCCACGTGTGCTGGGTGCCGAGGATGTCGAGCGTCGGCAGCCTGGGCACGGCGCCGGCCGCGAGGTCGCCCGAGCCCACCAGGTCGGCGAGCAGCGCGTAGCTCAGCGGCCGGATCCGGATCGCCGCCGTGATGCGGTCGATACGTAACACGCCCTCGACGTGGAACATCGCGGTCGACGAGTGGTCGAACAGCGGCGAGTTCTTGTCGAGCGTGACCGGCGGCCGCAGCAACTGGCTGTCGACCCGCGCGATGTCCCAGAACATGTGCGCGGGCGAGCCGTCGTCCTTGAACGCGCGATCCCACAGCCCGAACAGGTCCGGATCGGCGAGCTGCTCGGGATCCATGCCGTCGAGCAGCGGCGTGCCGTCCGCCATCGTCCCGCTGTGGAACACGACCTTGTTCGCGGCGTACGCGACGACCTCCAGCCACGCGCGGCGGTCCTGGGCCGCGCCGGTCGGCCAGTCGTGCGCGGTGCCGATCGAGTCCATGCGCACCGACAGCACGCCCGGCGGATCGACGCAGATCCCGCCGTACTGGAGGTTGGTGGCGAACGCCGCCGGGCCGATGATCGCGACCGCCGGATCGAGGTCGCGCTGGATCCCGGCGGCGAGCGCAGGCCCGCCCGGCAGCGGGGTCAGCGCCTGGTCGATCGCCGGCCACAGGTGCTCGTGGAAGCCGCCGTTGTGCGACCTGACGCTCAGCCCCGGCGCCTCGGCGATCACGCCGTCCGACGACGGCATGTGACACGCGCCGCAGCTCAGGTGGTGCTGGGCGTCCGGCTGCGCGAAGAACGTGGTCTGCCACTCCTCGTAGGTGCGCTCGAGCTTGACCCCGCGCGGGGTGACCACGTCGTGGCACGACCCGCAGATCTCGGACTTGTTCACCGTCGAGTCCATCAGCCGGTCGTACGCCGCGTGGTGCGCCGGCGAGCTCGCCGGCCCGGTCAGCCCGCCGCGCATGGTCTGATCGTGGGCGAGCACCAGGCCGTTGTTGTGGGTGTCCTGGACCGACTCGACGTCGTGGCAGAAGTAGCAGGTCACGCCGCGCGCGGCCGCCGGCAGCTTCGCCGGATCGAAGTCGGCGCCGGTGGTCAGCCCGAGCTCGACCGCCATCGGCGCGTGGCACTTGACGCAGAACGTGCCGAGCGCGCCGGCGGTCTCGCGCTGGCCGCGCCGGTTCATCGCGACGAACACCGGATCGTCGGACGCATACGCGTGCATCGACGCCGACCACTGCGTGAAGTGCCTGGGGTGGCACTCGTTGCAGGTCTGCGGATCCTGGAGCTCGGCGATCGGCCGCGCCGGGCCCTCGCCGCCCCCGCACGCGGCCAGACCGACCGCCGCGGCGATCGCGATCCGGCGCACCCGGATCACCGCGCACGTCACTGTACACCTCCGGCGCCCAGCGCCGAGGCCGACGATGACCCCGACCCGGCGGGTGCACCGGCGGCGACCCACTGGATCAGCGCGCAGCGCGCCGGCTCGCTCAGCGGATTGCCCGGCGGCATCTGGTACGTCGCGCCCGGCGAGTCGGTGCGGACGATCATCTTGCTGCAGCCCGGGTCACCCGGGACGACGCGACCCGCGCGCAGGGCGTCGAACGCGTGCTGCTGGTCCTGGAACGACATGCCGCCTTGCCTTCCCACCGCAGAGTGGCACGACGCGCTCTGCGAGCCGCAGGTGTCTCGCAGCGTCATGGCGTAGACGTTGTCGAACGTCGGCGCGTACAGCGGCGCACAGCTCGTCTCGACCGCGATGCACGCCGGCGCCGGATCGGCCGCGCAGCCGGCCAGGCCCGCGATGGCCACCGCGAGCCAGCGATGCGGCGCTCCGGCGCTCCGGGCGATCCTCTGGCACGCCGTCTGATCCACGGGACCGCCAGACTCTACTGGTGGTTGGCCCCGACGACCAGCCATGGCGCGACGGCGAGTGCGGCACCGCACGCGATCGCGGCGAGCGTCATCCGGGGGTCGCGTGCCACGGCGCGTCCGCGAGCGGTGCGAGCTGCTCGACGAGCCGGCGGTAGCGCGCGTAGGCCTCGCCCGCCGGCCCGGCCGCCCGAGGGTCGGGCGCGAACGTCGCCACCGGCGGCGGAACCTGCGCGGCGAGCGCCGCCAGATCGGGGGCGAGCCCGGCGGCGACCGCAGCGATCATCGCGGCGCCGATCGGCGTGGCGTCGGCGTGCGCGGCCACGCGGTGGGGCACCCCGACGAGGTCGGCCCGGATCTGCCCCCATACCCGGCTGTGCGCGCCGCCGCCGACCAGCAGCACCTCGCGCGCCGGCAACCCGAGCGCGCCGAGCCGCTCCACGACGTCGCGCGCCGCACACGCCAGCCCCTCGAGCACCGCCCGCGCGACGCAACCGCGATCGTGCGCCGCGGCGAGCCCGTGCAGCGTGCCGCGCGCGTGCGGCCGCCACACCGGCGTCATCGCCCCGGCGAGCGCGGGGACGAACGTCACGCCGTCCGCGCCCGGCGGCGCACCGGCGGCCAGCGCATCGAGCTCGGCGTCGCCGGACAGCCCGAGCAGGCGGACCGCCCAGCGCACCGCGCCGCCCGACATCCAGCCGGGGTTCTCGACGAAGAACCCGCCGGCCGGGAACGCGTGGGTCTCGACCATCGGCTCGGGCGCGGCGTCGAGCACCGGCCCGGCCGCGAGCCCGCCGACCACCTCGGCGGTGCCGACCACGCACACCACCGGCCCGGGCGCGACCACGCCGGCCCCGATCGGCGCCGCGAAGTCGTCGCCCGTGCCGACCGCGACGCGGACGCCCGCCGGCAAGCCGGTCAGCCGCGCGCCCTCCGCCGTCAGGCCTCCGGCGACCGCACACGCGGGCCGCAGCGCCGGCAGCTCGCCCGCGCCGACCTCGAACGCGTCGAGCAGCTCGACCGACCACCGCGCCGCCGCGAGCTCGAGCAGCATGGTCGTCGACGCGAGCGCCGGATCGATCACGGCCGCCCCGGTCAGCCGCTCGACCAGGTAGCTCACCGGCTGGTGGAACCGCGCCGCCCCGGGCCGCACCCGGCGCAGCCACCTCAGCTTCGGCGCCATGTGGCCCGCGTCCGCGACCTGCCCGGTCAACGCGAACAGCCGCCGGGCATCGACCCGCGCGGCGTCGGTCACCGCCCGTCGATCCTGCCAGATCAGCGCCGGGTGCAGCGGCGCCCCTCCCGCGTCGACCGCGACGCAGCCGTCGAGCTGGCCGGCGATCGCGAGCGCCGCGACGTCACCGGGCCGCGCCCCGGCTGCCTCCAGCGCCCCGCCGATCGCCGGCCCGAGCGCCGCCTCCCACGCCCGCGGATCCTGCTCGGCGCACCCGGGCCCCGGATACCGCGTCGGGTAGCCGACCGCATGGTGCCCCCGCACCGCGAGCGCCTCGTCGCACACCACCGCCTTGAGGCTCTGGGTCCCGAGATCGAGGCCGACGACCCGCACCCGGCGATGCTAGCCGAGCCCACGCCCTGTCGCGATCGTTGCCCGCGCACGGGACCGCGGGCCGTGGTTTCGCGGTAGGACGAGCCGGTGAACTACTTCGGGCACGCGGCGGTCGCGAGCTGGTCGGCCCCGGCCGAGGCCGGCGCCGTGCTCGGGGCGATGCTGCCGGACTTCTGCGGGATGTGCGGGGCGCGGATCGCGGCGGCCGACGAGGCGGCGGTCGCCGGCGGCATCGCGCTCCACCACGCGACCGACGCGGCGTTCCACCGGCTGCCGGCGGTGACGGGGTTGATGCGCGAGCTCGACGAGGAGCTCCAGCGCGGCGGCTGCGCCCGCGGCCCCCGGCGGGCGGTGTCGCACATCGGGGTGGAGCTGCTGCTCGACGGGGTGCTGATCGACGAGCCGGGCTACCGGGCGGCGTACCTCGCCGGGCTCGCCCACCGGCCTGCCCTGCGCTGGCGGGAGCCCGAGGGGGGCGCGCGGTTCGCGGCGCTGCTCGACCGGCTGCGCGACCATGGCGTGCCCGACGACCTGCGGCGGCCCGAGGCGGTCGCGGCCCGCGTCCACCGCGTGCTGGCGCACCGGCCGCTGCTCGCGCCGTCGCCCGGCGAGCTCGGCGCGATCCGCGAGGCGCTGGCGAGGTTCCAGCCGCGGATCGCGGTTGCCGCCGAGACCATCGTCCGCGCGCTGCGCGCCGCGCTCGCGGGCGCGGCGGAGCCGTCGGGGGCGGGGTCGCCGCGCGGTCAGGTGTAGCGGACGGAGTAGATCGGCGGCAGGTGGTGGGACAGCGCGTGCCAGTGATCGCCCTGATCGTCGGTGACCCACAGGTTGCCGGTGCTCGACCCGAACGCGAGCTGGTCGCCGTCGGGCGCGACGTCGAGCGCGTGGCGCAGCACGAGGTCGTAGGCCATGCGCTGCGGCAGGCCGTCGCGCAGCACCTCGAAGTGCTTGCCGCCGTCGCGGGTCCGGGTCACGACGACCTCGCCGGTGATCGGCGTGCGCTTCTGATCGGAGTGCGCGGGGATGAACCACGCGGTGTCGGGGTCGCGCGGATGCACCGCGACGACGAACCCGAAGCTCGACGGCTGGGCGTGGAGCTGGTGCCAGCTCGCGAGGTCGTCGGTCGAGCGGTAGATGCCCATGTGGTGCTGGCACCAGAACACGTGGGGCGCCGCCGGGCACTGCACGATGTGGTGGGGGTCCTGGATCTCGGGCCACTCGGCGAGCTCGGGCGGCACGTAGCTGGCCTTCATGCCGGTGGTGTGTGGCCGCCAGCTCGCCCCGCGGTCGCGGGTGCGCCAGACCCCGCCGACCGACACGCCGATCACGACGCGGTGCGGATCGCGCGGATCGACGCAGATCGTGTGGAGCGCGGCGTCGTCGCCGCCGCCGCCGTTCCACCGCACCCGGGTCGGGTGGTTCCACAGGGCCTCGACCAGCGTCCAGGTCCGGCCGCGGTCGGGGGAGCGGAACAGCCCGCCCGGCATGGTGCCGCACCACAACGCGCCGTCGGCGTCGAGCGCGGGCTCGATCGCCCAGATCCCCTTGGTCACCCACTCGCGGTCGTGACCCCAGATGTCCTTGTCGATGAAGCCGTCCGGCTTGAGCGGGTACTCGGGCACCGAGATCTCGGTCCAGGTCTCGCCGCGGTTGGCCGAGCGATGCATCTTGACGCCGAAGTGGCCGTGGTCGAGCGCGGCGTACCAGTTGCCGTCGCGGCGGTCGACGACCGCGAGCGCGACGTGGTCGCCGAGGAACATCGCGCGGGTGAGCTGGGCCTGCTCGCCAGCTCCCTCGGCGACGAACAGCCCCTTCCGCGTCGCGACCAACAGGCTGTGCTTGGTCATGATCCTCCCGACAGCGCTTGCATGACGTAGATCTCGGACCTCGGCCCGACCCGATCCGACAATCGCTCGCGATCGCTGATCTGGCGACCGTCGACGAACACGATCATGTGACGGCGCAGCGCGCCACGCTCGTCGACGATGTAGCCGCGCAGCCTCGGATTGTCTGCGAACACGCCTTCCAGGACCTCGCGCACGGTGCCGCCGGGGGCGTCGCGACGCGGGCACTCCACGTGACGCTGCAAGTTGGGCGTAAAGGCGACCTCCGCCACAGTAAGCGAATGTACATGACCGCCCAGGGCGTGTCGCCGAGTACGCCCCCGGCGCGTTGCGCTGCCGGAACGCGGCTCGCCGGCCGAGCTCCCGGCGGAGTGGCGCGGGACGGCCGGTGCTCGGGAGCGCGGGAGCCCGCCCGGTAGCGCCGCGGCGCGGCGTCGCCCGGGCGCGCACCCGCGGTGTCCTACACGCAGCCCCGCCGGCACGGCTACGACATTTAACCAGGCCGGCGGCGACGAACCATTTCCTCGCATGTCGCACCGGAGCACTATCCCGCCCATGCGAAACCTGATCGCGATCGCGATCGTGATGATGATGTCGCCGGCGCACGCCAGCCGCGCGGCGACGCTCGAGGAGATCCTCGCAAAGAACCTGGCCGCGCGCGGTGGCGAGGCCAAGCTCCGCGACGTCAAGACGCTACGGCTCACCGGCCGCGTCATGTTCGGCGGCCGGGGCCGCACCATCGAGGCGCCGTGGGGCCAGGTCCAGAAGCGCCCCGGCATGGTGCGCAGCGAGACCACGCTGCAGGGGCTGACCCAGATCAGCGCGTACGACGGCCGCGACGGCTGGGCGGTCACGCCGTTCCAGGGCCGGCCCGACGCCGAGAAGGCGTCCCAGGACGAGGCCCACGCGCTGGCCCAACTCGCGGACATCGACGGCCCGCTGATCGGCTGGCGCGACAAGGGCCACCGCGTCGAGTACCTCGGCACCGAGGACACCGACGGCACGCCGGCGATCAAGCTGCGTGTCACGCGCAAGGACGGCGACTTCCAGTACGTGTTCCTCGATCCAGACTCGTACCTCGAGATCCGCATCACCACGGTGCGCAAGATCCGCGGCACCGAGCGCATCACCGAGACCGACCTCGGCGGCTACCAGCAGGTCGACGGCGTGTGGTTCCCGTTCGCGATCGAGGCCGGCAACCCGGGCGGGCCGCGCACCAACCGGATCCTGGTCGAGCACGCCGAGGTCAACGTCGCCGCCGATGACGCGTGGTTCAAGCTGCCGCCGCCCAGGACCCGGGTCGCGGCGGTGATCTTCCCCGGCACCACCGAGCCCAACGCCATGGTGGCCGCCGCGCCACCGCCGCCCTCGAGCGAGAAGGTCGCGTTCGACGGCGGCACGATCTCGGGGCTCGGCGCGCGCAACATCGGCTCGGCGACGATGAGCGGCCGGATCGCGGCGGTCGCCGGACGGGTCGTCGGCGGCAAGACCCTGCTCTACGTCGGCGCCGCGTCGGGCGGCGTGTGGAAATCGCAGGACGGCGGCACGACGTTCAAGCCGGTGTTCGACAAGCAGCCGGTGCAGTCGATCGGCGCGATCGCGATCGATCCGGGCAACCCGCAGACCGTGTGGGTCGGCACCGGCGAGTCGTGGATGCGCAACTCGGTGTCGGTCGGCAACGGGATCTACAAGTCGACCGACGGCGGCGAGACCTGGACCCACATGGGTCTGCCGGAGTCGGAGCACATCGTGCAGATCGTCGTCCACCCGACCGCGGGCCAGGTGGTCTACGCCTGCGTGCCGGGCAAGCTGTGGAGCGACTCGAACGATCGCGGCCTGTACAGGACCGGCGACGGCGGCAAGACCTGGACGCAGGTGCTCAAGGGGCCCAACGCGTCGACCGGCTGCTCCAGCGTGACGATGGATCCGAAACATCCCGAGGTGCTGATCGCCGGGCTGTGGGACTTCCGCCGCAAGGGCTGGACGTTCCGCTCGGGCGGCGACGGGCCCACCGCGCCGAGCGGCAGCGGGATGTTCCGGTCGACCGACGGCGGCAAGACCTGGGCGTCGCTGGCGACCGCCCGGGGCCTGCCGGCCATGCCGTGGGGGCGGGTCGAGACCGTGTTCGCGCCGTCGGATCCCCGGATCGTCTACGCGCTGATCGAGTCCAGGGCGTCGGCGCTGTACCGCTCGTCCGACGGCGGCGCGACCTGGGAGCAGCGCGACACCAGCCAGAACATGGTGTGGCGGCCGTTCTACTTCGCGCGGCTGATCATCGACCCGACCAACCCCGACCGGCTGTTCAAGCCCGACCTCCGGCTGTCGGTCAGCGAGGACGGCGGCAAGAGCTTCGCGGACACCGGCGGGCGCGCGCACGGCGACTGGCACGATCTGTGGATCGAGCCGACCAACCCCAGGCACGTCATCGGCGGCGACGACGGTGGGCTGTGGCTGTCGTACGACGGCGGCAACCGGTGGTGGAAGGGCCAGAACCTGCCGATCTCGCAGTTCTATCACGTCAGCGTCGACAACCGCGATCCGTACCAGGTCTACGGCGGCCTGCAGGACAACAGCTCGTGGGTCGGCGACTCGTCGTACCCCGGCGGTGTCACCAACTCGCGATGGGAGAACATGTTCGGCGGCGACGGGTTCTGGATGATCCCCGATCCGACCGACCCCGACGCGATCTACGCCGAGTCGCAGGGCGGCAACATCGGGCGGGTCGACCGCAAGACCAAGGTGTCGCGCGATATCCAGCCCACCGCGGGCTACCACGAGAAGCTGCGGTTCAACTGGAACACGCCGATCCACGCCAGCCCGACCCAGAAGGGCACGATCTACATCGCCGCGCAGTTCCTGTTCCGCTCGCGCGACCGCGGCGACACCTGGGAGCGGGTGTCGCCCGATCTCACCACCAACGATCCGGACAAGCAGAAGCAGGAGGAGTCGGGCGGCGTCACGGTCGACAACTCGTCGGCCGAGATGCACACGACGATCTACTCGATCAGCGAGTCGCCGAAGAACCCCGGCGTGATCTGGGTCGGCACCGACGACGGCAACGTGCAGCTGTCGCGCGACGGCGCCCGGACCTGGACCAACGTGGTCGGCAACGTCCCCGGCCTGCCCAGGGCGTCGTGGGTCAGCTGGGTCGAGGCCAGCCGGTTCGATCCGGCGACCGCCTACGCGACGTTCGATCGCCACGCGTTCGGCGACATGACGCCGTGGGTGTTCCGCACCACCGACTACGGCAAGACCTGGACCCGGATCGTCGGGCCCGATCAGGGCGTGCGCGGCTACGCCCACACGATCAAGGAGGACACGGTCAAGAAGGACCTGCTGTTCG
>JBGQCL010000362.1:0-12474 GCA_041495365.1 Kofleriaceae bacterium
AGCGCGCCGCGGACAGTGGGCCGCGATGGGGCTCGGCGCCGCCGGGATCTTCGGGGCGAGTGCCTGGTATCTGGGAATCGGCTGGGCCTGCGCAGGGCTCGCGGTCCTCGCGGTCCTCGCGGCGTGCGCGGTCGGCATCTCGCTGTTACTGACTCCGCGCTTCGTCTATCGCCGCGCAGCGCATCGGCTCGAGCCGATGCGCTATCTGGCCGAGAGTTGCTTGCTCGTCGTCACCGAGCTGGCGCGCAGAACGGACTACGCGTTGTATCGCGAAGCCGTGGCCGCGATCACGAACAAGCTCCGCGAGGTTAAGCGAAGGAAGTGGTTCTGGATCTCGCGGTTCGGTCGCGCCGTGCTCTTCAACGCGCTCGGGGAGACCGCGACACAGCGCATCCTGCGAAACGTACGTAGCCACAATCCGTATCGTGATCCGGCCGATTTTTACCGATTCTTTAAGTTACCCAGCGCGACCCGTGCCGAGCTGCGCGTGTTCACCGACTTTGTCATGACCTCGTCGGCCGACCTCTCCGAGCTGATCGAGATCACTGACGCCGTTCATCAGCGGGCAGAGCTCGCGCATGCCGTGACCAACACAATCGTAGAGGCAGCGTGGGGGATCTTGCCGGCGGCCCGGTTCGCGAAGGTCGTCGAGGCGCTCGAGGGGCGCTTCGAGAACACCATCCGCGAGCCAAAGCTCCACGCGTATACGCAGTCGACGTTGTTCAGCATGTTCCGCGTGCTGTGGCACGCGACCCACGATGCGATGCACGATCGCGATCGTGGCCGCGCGACGCTCGACGCGATTGACGACTCTTTCAAGCGTTTTCGCGATCGCGTCGAGGAATGGCATCTTGCGAGCCAGGGTGGTGTCTACGACATGGCTTCGGGCGTCGAAATGCGGGTCCAGTACCTGTTCCGCGTTGCGGCCCTCTCGCTCCTCATCGGACGTGCCAAGGGAGACGATTCGCATACGTGCAAACTGCGAGTCGTGCTCGCATTTGCGCCGGCATTCCAGTTCTGGCAGCGTCGAGGTGGCGCGGACGTGATGCTCGACGAGATCCTTCACCTCGCGCACGAGTTCCAGGAGTGGGAGTACGCGCTCGTGCTGACCGGCGAGCTGATCGATCGAGTGGGCGTCGAGAGTCGCGCGAGCCTCGTCGCGCCACTCCAGGCCGCGGTCGACGACATCCGGCGACGCGCCCCGCACCACGCCGCGCCGTGGGAGGCGCACGTCGCACGCGTGCAAGGTGAGCGGACGCGGACGGAGCCTCCCCAGGTCCTCCCGGACACGATCTCAATGCTCGGGATCACGCTCGCATTCGAGGAGATCACCTTTCTGCTACTGCAGCGCGAGGCCGCGTTCCGCAAGCGCTATGCAACGTGGCTCGCTGCGGCATGCCAGAGACGGATGTCGCACCTCGGGTGGTTCATCTTCGCGCTCAACCTCGGTCGACGAGCAGTCTTCGTCTAGGCGCTGGGTTCGATGAGCAGCGCGCGCGCTCCCGAGCGACGTCGCGACCTCGTCGCTCAAGAGCGACCGGATCGCGCCATCGTCGATCGGCATCGGCGGCTGTGTGGCCTGCGCGAACCCGAGCTGCTCGAACGGCGCGGCGGCGCCGCGCGTGTCGCTGACCGCGTTCAAAATTTGCGTCCGGCGGCCCTGGCGCTTCATCGGCGGCTTCCCCGCGAGGCGCCCGCCGATTCGCGGCCGGGTGGGCATGCGCGCAGCTGCGGCGCTTGGGGCCGGTGACACGCTCGGGGCCGGTGGCACGCTGGCCCTCATGGGTTCGAGTCCCCCTTCACGAGGGCGAACTTCTACCGCCTCTCATCCAGCGATCGAGGTGAGTCGCGATTTGCGCGGGCTTGAAGAGAGATGACGAACTCGACGCCGCGGGCGTTGTGCTCCCTTGCCCTGGATGCGTTCCCATAGCGCGGTCTCGATCCGCTCGACGCATTCCCGCAAGTGATCGAATCGCTCGGTCTGAACGTAGTGCTTGACGTTGACGCCGCGCCCCGAGTGGTTCATCAGCGCCTCGCGGGTCTCCAGATCGATCCCGATCTCCGCGGCCACCGAGTTGAACGTGCGGCGCGACACGTGGATCCCGGGCAGCGTGTTCACGCGCACGGGTTCGCCGTCCTCGTCACGGACGGCCCGTCCATCTGCGTGCGTTAGCTGATGGCGTTCCTTCACCTCGGCGACCGGGATCACGCGCTTCATGTCGCGCGACAGGGAAGGGAAGACGAAACCGTGATCGCCTCCGAACGGTGACAGCAGTTCGCTCGTCGCGTTGCCCGTCTTGCGCCGCTCGAGGAGCTTGCGAACGGTCTTGACCATCGGCAGGGAGTAGGGGCGATCGCCCTTGGCGCGCGCCACCTGGATCAGCTCCGCGCCAAAGTCGACGTCCTCCCAGCGCAGGTTGCGCACGCCGTCGCTGCGGATGCCGGTGAACAGGGCGACGAGCTGCAGATCGCGACGCACCGGGTTCTCCAGCTTCATGACCTTGGCGTACCAGTCCGCGAACTCGGCATCCGGGATCCGCGTCTCGCGCGGCTTGAGCGCTGCCTGTTGCAGGCGCGTGGCTGGGTTCATCACGGGCAGGCCGTATCGCCGGTCATAGGAGCGCCAGATGGCGCTGACGTTCGCGATGATGCGGTTCGCTGCGGCGCGGCCCGCTGGGTTGTCCGGATTCGATCCACCCCGGCGAGCGGTGTTCGCCTCGATCCGTTCCATGACGCGGGTGATCGCGTCCGCGCTGAGGTCGACCAGCGGGCGATCGAGATGCTCCGCCAGGTGGAGATCGACGCTTCCCCGGGTTGTGGCGATGGAGCGCGGAGAGCACGCCTTGCGGCGCCGGTTCTCGCCACGCTCCATCCGCTGGATGTGGAACTCCAGCGCGTCACGCAGGGTCGGGCCGTCGGCGTGCGGGCGTCTTGCCGCGTTGGGGTCCGTGCCGGCCGCCATCTCGCCCAGGAGTTCCCAGGCGCGGCGCCGAGCGGCGGCGACGTTCCAGGGACCGCCGTCCGGATGTGGTTCCCCAGCGGCGCCGATCGTGGTCTTGACGATCTTGTTGCCGACCCGGTGCCGGGCAACAAACGTCTTTTTGGTCCGACCAATGACCACCCCGAACCCCTTCAGCTCGGTGTCCCAGTAGTACGCCTGGATCGCGTCGGTCGGGGGTGGGAGCGCGGCAACGGTCTTCTCGGTCAGCTTGATCTGCGCCATGAACGGTCCGTCTCTAGGACACAGCTAGGATACATGCTACGCACCTCCAGGGATCCCAGGATACATGAAAAGCGCAGGATGCCGACGGAGAGAGACGATCAACGATGGCTCGGCACATGTCGAGGAGGTCGTGACCCGTGGTTTCCTAAAGCGCAGGTCGCAGGTTCGAGTCCTGCTGGGATCACCGGAATCACGGCGGGCCGGCCAACGAGGCTGGCTTGGCGTCGTAAGCCGAGCTCGAGCACTTCGCTAGTAGGCGATCTCGGCGAGGTCGTCCTCGAGCTCCGCCAGCGTCCGCTCGGTCGAGAGCCGCGCAACGAGGGCGGTATCGAGGGGCTTGCCGGCGAGCACGTGTGCGATCGCGTCGAGCGGAAGCTGCACCTCGAAGTAGTCGGCAGCGTACGCGCGGTAGGACTCGGGATCGCCGCTCAGGATCGCGAGCTGTTCGGCCATCGGCGTCGCGTTGCCACGCAAGGTCCACGCCGTGCCATCGTGCCAACCTCCGAAGGTGACGTCGTGCACCGAGAACGCGGGCTCCTTCAGGTGAGGGGCGAGCGTGGCAGGCATCCCGGCGTAAACGGCGTCGACGTTCTCGGGCGGGTACTCGTGCCAGAAGGCCTTGACGAACGCGCCAGCCGGCGTGAACAGGACGAACCACTCGTCGCCCGAACCGTTGCGCATCGAGGCCATGCGCTCGGTGCCGGTCTCGTTCCATGCGTGGTTGAACGAGTAGTATCGGTCCTGCCACTCCGCGCATGCCATCGCGTCGAGCGCCGCGAGACCTTTGCAGGTCCGCTCGAGCTCGACTGGGGACGGCAGCGACGTAGGCGGTGCGGGGTCGGCCACGGCTGCGATTCTACCCCAACGCTCCCGTGGTCGCCGCCGCGCAAGGGCGATCCGTCGGACGTCCTGTGGTGGTCCCTTTCGAGCCGCATGCTGCGGGTTCGCCACATCGTGCTCGGCCAGCCGACGGGGAGCCGCGGCGAGTGCCATCGAGTATCCTTCACGCCGGTTCACCCGCATCGATCACAAGGAGCAGCGACCATGGAACCAGGGATGCATGAGGTGCCACGTGCCGTCGTCGCGGCACAGCGCCAGTTGCGCCGTGAGGTGCCCGATCTGGAAGGCCGGTTCCGGCGCACGAGCGAGGCGCTGCGCGATGAGGTCGCCGCCGTTCGCGCCGAGCACGCCGCCGGTGGGGCGGTGCCCGAGCTGGCCTATACCGACGTGGCGGCGGGCCGCGTGAGCGAGGCGCAACGCGCGCGGATCAAGCGCCGCGGCTGCGTCGTGATCCGCGGTGTCTTCGATCCCGATCAGATCGACGAGTGGAACGCCGAGATCCTGCGCTACATCGACGATAACCACTACGGCGAGCGCGCCGCCGCCAGGGCTGGCAACAGCGGCCTGGCCATGCGGGCGATGCAGCTCCTTGGCCTGTACTGGTCGCGTCCGCAGATGCAGGCGCGCCAGGCCGGATCGCAGGCCACGACGCGCGCCTTCCTGAACCGTCTGTGGACCTTCGAAAGCGGCGGTGTGCGTCACTTCGACCCGGACCGCCAGGCCAGCTACGCGGACCGCATCCGCCGCCGCCAGGCCGGCGACACCACGCTGGGCTTGCCGCCGCACTCCGATGGCAGCTCGGTCGAGCGATGGTGCGAGCCGAGGTTTCAGCGCATGTACCACGAGGTGCTGCACGGTGACCCATTGAAGTTCGACCCGTTCGACGCTGCCGACCGCACGCAGACCCGAGAGAGCCGATCGCCCGGGGTGTGCCTGGCGTTTCGCACCTTCCAGGGATGGACGGCCCTGTCGCGCCAGGGCCCCGGCGACGGCACGCTGCAGCTGGTGCCGATCGCGCAGACCATGCCGTGGATGCTGTTGCGCGCGCTGCAAAGCGACGTCCCCGAAGGCGATCTGTGTGGCGCCGAGCCCGGCCGCTCGCTCCGTGCGTGGCCGCAGTGGCATGCGCCGTTGCTCGAGGCCCTGGTGTCGATTCCACACGTCGAGCGGGGTGACACGGTGTGGTGGCACTCCGAGATGATCCACGCGGTGGAAGACCGCCACGACGGCAGCGACGACAGCAACGTCATCTACATCGGCGCCGCGCCCTGGTGCGACAGGAACGCGGCCTTCCTCGAGCTCCAGGCGCCGGCGTTCCTCGCGGGCCGCAGCGGACCCGATTTTCCACCCGAAGACCACGAGGTCGACTTCCAGGGTCGCGCACGCGTGGAGGACCTGTCGCCGCTCGGTCAAATGCAGATGGGCCTGCAGCCCTGGGCCTGACGCAACGGAGCCGGATCCCCGTCCAGCTCCTTGTCGTCGAAAGCGGTGAGCGTCGGGCCGCGATCGACCCTCCCGGGCGAGCGCGCTGATGCGCACCGGCGCCCACGCGAGCCTGGGACACTGCTTGCATCACGGTGTCCGGCAGAGGAGGTCTCGATGACGCTAGAGCCGACAACGCAACAGTTCATCAACGGGTTGAGCGGGCCGCCACCCCAGAAACTCGGTCCCACGGGCGCGCACGACGCGCTGACCAGCCTGCAGTCGCAACCGATCGCGCTGCAGGACGCCATCATCGAGGACACGGTGTGGCCGGTGGGACCGACGGGACAGACCCGGATCCGGATCACCCGGCCGTCCGGAACGAAGAACACCGACATCCTGCCGGTCATCCTCTACGCCCATGGCGGAGGATGGGTGCTGGGAGACAAGATCACGCACGACCGGCTCGTCCGCGAGATCGCGAATGGGGTTGGCGCTGCCGTGGTGTTCGTCGATTACATCAACGCGCCCGAAGCGAAGTATCCGACGCAGCAGGAGCAGGCCTACGCGTCGCTGGTCCACCTCACGAACAACGCGGATGCGCTGCATGTCGACGCATCGCGCCTGGCCATCGTCGGCGACAGCGTCGGCGGCCACATGGCAGCGGCCATCACGCTGATGACCAAGGCGCGTGGCGGACCGAAGATCCGGTACCAGGTCCTGTTCTACCCGGTGACCGATTACGCCTCCGATAACGAGTCTTACCGGAAGTTTGCGAATGGTCCATGGCTCAGCGCTGCGACGATGAAATGGATGTTCGACCTCGAGGGGCTGGACGGAACGGAGACCGACGTCCAGACCTGGCCCAGGCGCGCCGCGGTCGAGCAGCTACAAGGCTTGCCGGATGCGCTGATCATCGTCGATGACGACATCTTTCAGACCGAGGGCGAAGCCTATGGCGACAAGCTATCGCAGGCCGGCGCTCGCGTGACGTCGATCCGTTGCAATGGAACGATTCACGACTTCGTGATGCTGAATCCGCTCGCGAATACGCCGGCGGCGCGAGCGGCGGTCGCGCAGGCCATCGCCACGCTCAGGACCGCGCTGGCCTGATCAGATCCTGCGCCGCCTCGTGCCGGCGATGAACAATCACCGGATCGCGTTCCAGGGCCGCGGCGCACCGGTCTAGGCCGCGGATGCACGACGCTGACCGGTCGCCGCCCGCCCGGACGGCGGGGCGTGGTACACCACCGCGCGATGCGGCCCAAGGCGCTGGTCTCGTGGTCGAGCGGCAAGGACAGCGCGTTCGCGCTGCACGAGGTCCGGCGCGCCGGGGAGCTGGAGGTCGTCGGGCTGCTCACCACGGTGAACCGGCAGTTCGAGCGGGTGGCGATGCACGCGGTGCGGGTCGCGCTGCTGCGCCGGCAGGCGGAGGTGGCGGGGCTACCGATCGCGCTGGTCGAGATCGGCTGGCCGTGCTCCAACGCGGCCTACGAGGCGGCGATGGGCGAGGCGCTGCGCCGGGCGCGCGGCGACGGAGCCACCCACGTCGTGTTCGGCGATCTGTTCCTCGCGGACATCCGCGCGTATCGCGAGGCGCAGCTCGCGCCGCTCGGCCTGACCCCGGTGTTCCCGCTGTGGCAGCGCGACACGCGCGCGCTCGCCCACGCGATGATCGACAGCGGCCTCACCGCGCGGCTGACGTGCGTCGACCCGCGGGTGCTCGATCGCAGGTTCGCGGGACGGGCGTTCGACCGCGCGCTGCTCGCCGAGCTGCCGCCCGGGGTCGATCCGTGCGGCGAGCACGGCGAGTTTCACACGTTCGTCACCGGCGGGCCGATGTTCGGCTGGCCGGTCGAGGTGACACCCGGCGAGATCGTCGAGCGCGATGGCTTCGTGTTCGCGGACCTGACCGGGGCGTGACGATCACTGGGCGACGATCGCGGGCAGTGCCTCGGGCATGGCGAAGTGCTGGTTGGCGCCGCCGTTCGAGAACCACTGCTCGACCCGCGTCCCGGCGGCGGTGCCCTGGCCGGTCACATCCAGGACCAGGCCGCTGTGGCGCGCCGTCATGCGCTCGGAACCGCCGGTGACGTCGGTGACCGTCCACTGCTGGTTGGCCTGGGTGCCGCAGGTGAACTGGATGACGGCGGCGCCGGGGAAGATCGAGCCTCCGGACACGTCGATGCAGAGGCCGTTCAGCTCGTTCCGCCACCGGAAGGATCCACCGGCCATCACCTCGGGGCGCCATCGCTGATTGGCCGTTCCGGTACAGTTCTCGATCTCGAGCTGCACGCCCGACGCCGTGCTGCCGCCGATCGGGCCGACGCACTTGTTGCTCTGCACGCCGACCATCGCATACGACGCGGTGGGATCGAGGCTGATCTCGGAGCTGACGGACGCCTCGGTCCCGTCGAGATCACCGTCGGCCATGCACCCGGCGCCGAACGCACCGAGAGCGAGGCACAGTCCAAACACAGACGCTCGCGACATGGACACGATCTTCATGGGCAAACTTTCCATGCAACCGCAGTGCAACCCGACTGTCGGGTGGCACGCTGTTCAATGGCGATTGCTATATCATCTTCTTCGAGTCATTGAATCATGATTATTTCACGATTCTTTCAGGTGTGTTTCGAAGTGCGAACTCGACGCCGTGGCTGCTAGGTGAGACAAGGCTGGCTCTGTGGACAGCCGGACAGGAGCCTCGCCTCACCGCGGACGGCGCTCGGCGATCAGGCCGAGTTTCTCGTCGGAGACGCGCGCGCCTGGAGCGCGATCTGTGCCGCATCGTCAGGTGACCGGTCGTACGGATGCCGTGCACAGCAATCCGCATGAACGCGCCGTTGTCACGTGAGCCGCGGCACGATGATCGTTCAGGGTAATCAGCACATGGTTCGACCGGTCCGGCCGATGGTCATTCGTGCTGCGTGACGATGTGCATATCGTGTTGCGTGAGGAGGATTCGTGCCGCGCGGCGCGGCGGGGCGCTCGCAGGCGAGATTTCGCGGCGGCGCTCTGCTTGTCGAGCTCCTGGGGGAACTCCTGATCCTTCTGCGCGACGAACTTCTTGTAGCCGTCGGGGTCGATGAACGGGCTGGGCGCGCCGGGCTTGAGCCGGGGGAACTTGTCGGCCATGCCGAAGTAGCTGCCATGGGCGCCGAGGAACAGGTCGCAGTGCAGCTCGCCGAGCACCTGCCACTTTTGCCCTGGCTGCGCTCGCAGCCGCCCGCGGCGCGGCCGGAGACCTAGCCCTGGATCAGCTTGTCGGGCGTGATCGGCAGGTCGCGGATGCGGACGCCGGTCGCGTGGTAGACCGCGTTGGCGATCGCGGCGGCGACGCCGGGCGTCGACAGCTCGCCCAGGCCCTTGACCCCGATCTCGTTGACGTGCGGGTCCTCCTCGTGGACGAGGATGACCTCGAGCTCGGGCACGTCGGCGTGGACCGGGACGTGGTAGTCGGCGAGATCGCGCGTCACCATGCGCGCGGTCCGCGGGTCGCGCACCGAGTGCTCGTGGAGCGCCTGGCCGATGCCCCACACCATGCCGCCGAGCAGGTTGCTGCTGGCGGTCTTGGGGTTGAGGATCCGGCCGGCGGCGAACGCGCCGACCAGGCGATCGACGCGAACCTCGCCGAGATCCTCGTCGACCCGGACCTTCACGAACACCGCGCCGAACCCGGCGACCGAGTACTGGTCGCGGTCCTTGTGGGCCTCGGTGTGGAGCTCGACGCTGATCTCGGGCAGCCTGGACCGGGCAACGATCGCCGCGTAGGGGTCGCGGCGCTTGCGATCGGCCTTTGCGATCAGCGCGCCGTCCTCGGCGTCGATCGCGTCGGGCGCGAGGCCGTGCAGCGGCGACGCCGGATCGCCGACCGCCTGCTCGATCAGCTTCTTGCGCAGCGCGACGCACGCGTTGTGGACGGCGGGGCCGGTGCTCGCCGCGGTGAACGAGCCGACCGACGGCGGGGCCTCGGGCAGCGCGGTGTCGCCGAGCTCGAACCGGATATCGCCGATCGGCAGCGCGAGGGCGTCGCCGGCGATCTGGGTCATGACGGTGTAGGTGCCGGTGCCGATGTCCTGAGTGCCGGCCTGCACGAGCGCACGGCCGTCGGGGCGCATGGTGGCGCGCGCCGACGACGGCAGCTGGCGCGACCCCCGGGTGGTGGTGGCGACGCCGTACCCGATCTGCCAGCGGCCCTCGCGCAGGGTCTTGATCTGTGCGGGTCGCCGCGACCAGCCGAACGCGTCGGCCGCGCGCTGGTAGCACTCGAGCAGCGACTTGCTCGACCACGGCTTGCCGGTCTCCGGATCGTGGTCGGCGTGGTTCTTGCGCCGCAGCTCCAGCGGGTCGATGCCGGCCGCGTAGGCGAGCTCGTCGAGCGCCGACTCCAGGGCGAACGTGCCGACCGACTCGCCGGGCGCGCGCGTGAAGGTCGGCGTCGGCACGTCGAGCCGGACCAGGCGCTGGACGGTCGCGACGTTGGGGCACGCGTAGAGCATCCGGGTCACCGCGGTGCAGCTCTCGACGAACACGTCGTAGCGCGAGGTCTCGGACAGGCAGTCGTGGCGGATCGCGGTGAACCGGCCGGCGGCGTCGACGCCGAGCTCGAGCTTCTGCACGGTCTTGGGCCGGTGGCCGACCAGCGACTGCATCTGCGGCCGCGTGATCGCGAGCTTGACCGCGCGGCCGGTGGCCTTGGCGGCGATCGCGGCGAGCAGGACGTGCGACCACGGCGCGCCCTTGCAGCCGAACCCGCCGCCGACGAAGTGGTTGATCACCCGCACGTTCTCGGGTGGCAGGCCGAGCATGGTCGCCAGCCGGCGCCGGACGTTGAAGATCGCCTGGGTCGAGTCGTACAGCGTCAGGTGATCTTCGCCCTGCCACACCGCGATCGTCGCGTGCGGCTCCATCGGGTTGTGGGTCTCGACCGGCGTGCGGTAGGTCGCGTCGATCCGGGTCTTTGCGGCGGCGAGCCCGGCGGCGAGGTCGCCGCGGATGATCTCGGCGGGGCCGCGCGGGGTCTGGACGATGTACGCCGAGCCGAGGTCGGCCTCGACGTCGCCGACCGGCGGGGCCGCGTCGTACTCGGCGGTGACCAGCGCCGCGGCGTGCTGGGCGCGCTCCAGCGTGTCGGCGACCACCACGGCGATCGGCTGGTCGTGGTAGAGCACGACGCTGTCCTGCAGGCCCTGGACGACGCGGTCGTTGGCCTCGTGGTTGCCCGTCACGCCGGGGAACTTCGGCGCGTTGTCGTGGGTGATCACCGCGAGCACGCCGGGCGCGGCCTGCGCGGCGGCGGTGTCGATCGCCTTGATCTGGCCGCGGCCGATCGTGCTGCCGACCAGCACCGCGTAGGTGACGTTGGCGACCTGGACCTCGGCGGCGTAGGTCGCACCGCCGGTGACCTTCTTCTTGCCATCGACGCGGTCGATGCCGGTTCCGATCAGCGGACGGGTCATGACATCCCCCACGCGAGCTCGAGGGCTCGCACGATCGTGCGCTTGGCCAGCGCGACCTTGAACGCGTTGTCGCGGCGCGGTTTCGGATCGACGATCGCCGCCGCCGCCGCGCGCTCGAAGCTCGCCCGGTTCGGGGCCTGGCCGATCAGCGCCTGCTCGGCCTCGGCCGCGCGCCACGGCCGGGTCGCGACCCCGCCGAGTGCGACCCGCGCCGCGCGGATCTTGCCGTCGGCGACGTCGAGCCCGACCGCCGCCGAGGCGAGGGCGAACGCGAACGCGGCGCGGTCGCGGACCTTGACGTAGTGGGCGTGCGCGGCGAACGGCGAGGCCGGCAGCTCGATGTGGGTGACCAGCTCGCCGGGCTCGAGCGCGCTCTCGATCTCGGGGTGATCGCCGGGCAGGGTGTGGAACTCGCCGAACGGGATCGCGCGCTCGCGGCCCGCACCGCGGGTGTGGACCACGGCGTCGAGCGCGGCCAGCGCGACGCACATGTCGGACGGGTGGGTCGCGATGCACGACTCGCTGGTCCCGAGGATCGCGTGCGACCGGGTGTAGCCGTCGATCGCCGAGCAGCCCGAGCCGGGCGCGCGCTTGTTGCACGCCACCGCGAGGTCGCGGAAGTACGGGCAGCGCGTGCGCTGCAGGAGGTTGCCGCCGACCGTCGCCATGTTGCGGACCTGCTGCGACGCGCCGGCCAGCAAGGCCTGGGCGAGCAGCGGATAGCGCTCGACGACCAGCGGGTGGGTCGCGACCGCGGAGTTGCGCGCCATCGCGTCGATCCGGAGGCCGTCCCCGGCACGCTCGATCGCGGTGAGCGGCAGCGGCGACAGATCGACCACCGCGCTCGGGGTCATCACCTCGAGCCGCATCAGGTCGACCAGCGTGGTGCCGCCGGCCAGGAAGCTGGCGCCGCCCTCGCCGGCGGCCGCGATCGCCGCGCGCGCGTCGGCGGGTCGCACGTAGGTGAAGGGCTTCACGCTAGACCTCCTTCCGCGCGGCCTGGATCGCCGCGACGATGTTGGGGTACGCGCCGCACCGGCAGATGTTGCCGCTCATCTGCTGCCGGACCTCGTCGTTGGTCTTGGCCCGGCCCTCGCGGAGCAGCGCGACCGCGCTCAGGATCTGGCCCGACGTGCAGTAGCCGCACTGGAACGCGTCGTGGGTGATGAACTGGGCCTGCACCGGGTGGAGCTGCTCGCCCCGGGCGAGCCCCTCGATCGTCGTGATCTCGGCGCCCTCGGCGGCGACCGCCAGGGTCAGACACGCGTTGACCGCGTGGCCGTCGCGCAGCACCGTGCACGCGCCGCACTGGCCGTGATCGCAGCCCTTGCGCGCGCCGGTCAGCGCCAGGTGCTCGCGCAGCGCGTCGAGCAGCGAGGTCCGCGGGTCGATCCGCAGCCGGCGGTCGGAGCCGTTGATCCGCAGCACCACGTCGACCTCGCTGCCGGCCTTGACCGCGACCGGAGCGGGCGCCGCCGGGCGATCGGAGCCGGGCGTCCGGCAGCCGTGGAGCAGGACGACGCCGAA
>JBGQCL010000363.1:0-12465 GCA_041495365.1 Kofleriaceae bacterium
GCCCCCGCCCCGCCGGCGGCGCCGTCGGGGTCCCCACCCCCGTCTCGCTGCGCTCGATCGGAGCATTCGCAGGCGTTTCGCGACTGGCTCGGCTGTGGTAACCACGCCTGCCGCCATGCAGGTACGCATCGAAGACGTTTCACCGGTCGAGAAGAAGATGTTCGTCGAGGTCCCGTGGGAGACGGTGAGCCAGAAGCTCGGAGACGCGTACAAGGAGCTCGGCAAGGGCGTGGCGCTCAAGGGGTTTCGCAAGGGCAAGGTCCCGCGCCCGGTGCTCGAGCAGGTCTACGGCTCCCGGGTCAACGCCGAGGTCGCCTACCAGCTGGTCCGTGAGTCGTTCGTGCGCGCGTCCGAGGAGCACAACCTCGCCGCGGTCGCCGAGCCGCGGGTCGAGGAGGCGGCCCCGATCAAGAAGGGCCAGCCGTTCACGTTCGCCGCGATCATCGAGATCCGCGGCGACGTCGTGCCGCAGGACTACACCGGCCTGGCGATCGAGCGCCGCAGGCTCGACGTCGCCGAGTCCGCGGTCGACGAGGCGCTCGCCCAGCTCCGCCGCGAGCACACCGAGCTCCGCCCGATCGAGGGCCGCGACGTCACCGCGCCGGGCGACATCGTCGGACTCAGCGTCACCGGCACGATCGGCGAGCACCAGATCAACCAGCCGCAGTTCGCGGTCGACCTCGACGACGCCGAGCGCGAGCCGCTGCCCGGCATGCGCGAGGCGCTGACCGGCGTGCCGCTCGACACCAAGGACAAGCAGATCGAGATCACCCTCCCCGACGACTACCAGGACGAGTCGATCCGCGGCCGCAAGGCCCAGCTGACGGTCACCATCCTCGAGGTCCGCGCCAAGGAGGTCCCGGCGCTCGATGACGAGTTCGCCAAGGACACCGGCAAGGCCGACACGCTCGATGGCCTGCGCGCGGTGCTGCGCAAGGAGCTCGAGGACCGCGAGCGCGAGGTCATCGACCGCGAGGCCCGCGAGAACGTGCTGCGCGAGCTGATCAAGAAGAACCAGATCCCGGTCGCCGCGTCGCTCGTCGAGCGCGCCGTCGAGATGCAGTACGCGCGGCTGCGCCAGCTGCTCGGCATGAAGTCCGAGCGCGGCAACCCCGGCCTCAACGACGAGCTGCGCGACAAGCTGCGCCCGGCCGGCGCCGACGAGGTCCGCGGCCAGCTCGTGCTCGAGGCGATCGCCGACAAGGAGGGCCTGACGATCACCGACGAGGAGCTCGCCCGGCACATCGAGACCACCGCCAAGGGGCGCAACGTCGCCCCCGCCAAGCTGCGCGCCGAGTGGCAGCGCGACAACCGGATCGACAACGTCGTGTACTCGATGCGCCAGGACAAGGTGCTGCGGTTCCTGGTCGACAAGGCCCAGGTCACCGAGGTCGAGAAGCTGTCCCAGCAGGGCACGCCGCTGCCCGAGGCGCCCGACGCGCACGACCACGATCACGACGAGCCGGGCCACGTCCACGGCCCCGACTGCGACCACTGACGGCGGTTTCTCGCGGCTTCTCGCCCCGGGCGACGGCTCGGCATACAATTGCGCCATGTCGTTTCGGCTCCAGGTCAGGAACTATCGAGGGCTGCGCGCCGTCGACTGGAGCCCGGAGGGGGTGTGCGCCGTGGTCGGCGCCAACGGCTCCGGCAAGACGACCCTGCTCGATGTGCCGGCGCTGCTGGGGGATGCGCTGGAGCGCGGTCTGGCGCGGGCGCTGGAGGCGCATGGCGGCATTGCCAACGCGCGCAACCTGTACGCCGCAGACAGCGAGCCCTACGACTTCGACGTCACCGTAGGCGATGCCGTCTGGCATCTCGCGCCGCTGCAGGCCGATCGTGGCTTCAGGTCGGAAGAGAGACTCACTGTCAACGGGCATACGGTGGTCTCACGGGAGGCCGGTGCAGAGCTCGTACAGATAGAGACGCGCGGCCCTGACTCCACCAATACCCGCGTTGTTTCCTCCAGCAGGTTGACAGATTCCCTGGCATTGAAGGAAGCCGCGGACTGGCCGGGTGCGCCGGCAGCAGTGAAGGCGCAGGAAACCTTGAAACTTCTCTGCCGATACCGTCTGTACGGCCTTTACGATCTGGCGGCGTTACGGCGTCGCGGGTCTCCTGAGTCGAGCCAGCGACGGCTCGACCAGCGCGGCTCCGACGTGTTCAGCGTGCTCCGCAACTGGCGCGACCGCAGAAATGATCTCGAGCGCTACGAGTTCGTGCTCGATGGGCTTCGCGACGTCTTTGGAGATTTTTTCGAGGATCTCGACTTCGAGAAAGCGGCGCAAGTGGTGGGTGCGAGCCTGCGCCTCAAGGGCAACCGCATGCACTCGGCCAGCTTGGCGCCCGATGGCTGGTTCGTCGCACTGCTGCATCTCACGGCCGTGGCATCGACGGATGACGGCGACGTGATCGCGATCGATGAACCGGAGAACGCGCTCCACCCGCACGCGATCAAGATCCTGCTCGAGCACATGCGGGCGTGGTCACGACGCCACAGGGTGACGATCCTGCTGGCGACGCACTCGCCCGTGATCATCAGCGACTTCGACACGCGTCCCGAACAGCTGTTTGTGATGCAACCGGAGCAGCCGGCGTCGCCGGTCCCGGTGACCGACCTGAAAGACCGCGACTGGCTCGCGCACTTCACGCTCGGCGACCTCTACACGCGCGAGGAGTTCGGCGCGCCTCGCGACGATGCCGAGCATCGGCCTCATCACGACGGGTGAGTGCGAGCATCGCGCGCTCGGGGCGTCGCTGCAGCGAGCATTCGAGGGTGCGGAGCTGGTGCTCGTGCAGCCGTTCCAGCGGCCGGTGCCGTCGATCACGAGCAACCACCTCGGCTATCCGGGACCCGCGTCGGGCGGCACGCAGGTCGACAAGCTCGTCGCCTCGATCATGGCGACGCTGGAGCGGCGCGATGCGCCGGACTTCGTGGTCACGATCGATGACCTGGAGCTTCCGAACGTCGCGACCGCACACCATGTGACGCAGCTGGTGTCGGACGCCTTCCGGCGCGCGCTGGGAGCCACGCCGACGCACCAGCAGCTGGCCCGGGTCCGCGAGCGATGCTCGTTTCACCTGCTGTGCCCGATGTTGGAGGCGTACTTGTTCGGCGAGCCGGCCGCGCTCGAGCGCGCGGGTGCCACGCGTCCCGCGAAGCTCGAGCCGACGCACCACCTGGAAGACTTTCTTGCGGCCGACCCCGAGTTCGCGGCGCCCGACGAGGTTCGCGAGCACCCCTGGCGCAGACCCGCCCGAGCCCGCCATCCGAAGCGCTACCTGAGCTTCCTGGTCGACCCGACGGCACCGAGCGCGTCACCTACAAGGAGTCGCGAGACGGTGTGCACGCTCTCTCGACGCTCGAGTGGGCGCAGGTGTTCGCATACGAACCCTTGGGAATTGCGTTCGCGCACGCGCTGTTCGATGACCTCGCTGACGCGCTCGGTGTCGAGAGCCCGTTCCCCGGCGCATGCCACCCGCTGACCGTGCGGCGATCCGGGGGAACGCTGCGCAACATCCTGTGACGCTGCTTGCCCGGCAGACATTCAAGATTGCCGGTGGTTCTCGCACCGTCGGCGGGCCGAGTGAACTTCATGCGGTGTTCTCGGCGGTGCGCGTTAAGATCGCCGCCATGCAACGCGATTCGACGGAGGTCGCCGCCACCGGGGAACCGCACCCGAGCCTCTCCGAGCTGAAGAGCTCGTCGCATCCCCGGATCAGCGGGCACCTCGCGCACTGCTCGATGTGCCGGTCGGTGATCGCTGCCGACGAGGAGCTCAGCGCGCCGATCCCGCTCGATCTGCCCAAGGGCCTGGTCAGCGAGAACGCGTTCCGCTGGCCGGCCGATCCGACGGCGCGCGGCGGGATGGCGCAGATCTTCGCCGGCGAGGACCGCCGGCTCGCCCGCACGGTGATCCTCAAGGCGCCGCGCGAGGGCGACGATCTGCCGGCGGGGATGGCGGAGGTGTTCCAGCGCCGGGTGACCGCCGAGGCGCGGATCCTGGCCAAGCTGCAGCATCCGTCGATCGTGACGATCTACGAGCTCGGCAAGTCGTCGGCCGGCTGGCCGTTCTGCGTGCTGGAGAAGGTCGACGGGGAGTCGCTGCGCGACCGGCTCGACGAGCTCGCCGACGCGGAGGCCGACGGCCGGCCGCGGACCCACGAGCGGCTGGAGCTCTTGTCGAGCCTGGTGTCGATCGCCGAGGCGCTGGCCTACGCCCACGAGCGGCGCGTGGTCCACCGCGACTGCACGCCGAACAACATCCTGCTCGGCAAGCGCGGCGAGGCGACGCTGATCGACTGGGGTATCACGCGCGACCTCGACGCGCCGGGCGGTGGGGCCGATCCGGCGCTGCTGGACGGCGAGGCGCCGGAGCACGGCGGCGAGACGATCAGCGCGGGCACGCCGCCCTACCTGCCGCTCGAGCAGACCCAGGGCCGGCACGCCGACCCGAGCTTCGACGTCTACAGCTTCGGGATCACGCTGTACGAGGTCGTGTCCGGCCGGACGCCGTTCGAGTGGCGCCACGCCGAGGCGCCCGACGCGCGGACCCGGCAGCTCGCGGCGTTCCTCGACTGGCTGCGGGCCGGGCCGCCGCCGCGGCCGGCGATGCCGCGCGACCCGGAGCTGTCGGGGATCATCGCGCGCGCGATGGCGCGCTCGACGGCCGAGCGGTTCACCGCGGACGAGCTGGTCCGCGCGCTCAAGCAGTACCTGACCGGCGACCTGGTGTTCTCGCACCGCTACTCGGCGACCGGCCGGCTCGCGCGCTGTGCGCGCCGCCACCGCGGCGCCGCCGTGGCGCTGGTGTCGGTCGCGCTGTTCGCGGTCGGCGGCGCGCTGGTCTGGGCCCAGCTGTCGCGCCGCGCCCAGCAGGAGGCCGAGCTCCAGGCGATCGCCGCCGCGGCGCGGGCCGACGCCGCCGACAAGCGGCGCGAGGCCGACGACGCCAACCGCGACGCCGAGGCCGCCGAGGCACTCGCCGCCACCGCGCAGAAGGAGAGCAAGAACGCCGACGCGATGCGCCGCGACGCCGAGGCCAAGCGCCACGCCGCCGAGGCCAAGCGCCGCGACGCCGAGCAGGCCGCCCTGCGCGCCAAGGACGACGCGGACGACGCGTTCAAGCGCTCCACCGAGGCCCAGCGCGACCGGGCCGAGGCCGAGAGCGCGCGCGACGCCGCCCAGGCCGTGGCGCTGGCCGCGACGCGCGATCGCGACGCCGCGCGGGCCACCCAGCAGGTCGCCGAGCGCGATCGCGACGCGGCCCGGGTCGCGCGCGCGGCGGCCGACCGCGATCGCGACGCGGCGCGGGTCGCCGCGGTGGCCGCCGAGGGCGATCGCGACGCCGCGCGGTCGCTCGCGGCGTCCGCCGAGCGCGAGCGCGACGCGGCGCGCGGGGACCAGCAGGCGGCCGAGCGCGATCGCGACGCGGCGGCGGCGGCCCGGGCCGGCGCCGAGAAGGAGCGCGACGCGGCGCGCCACCGGATCGCCGAGCTGGAGCAGCGCGTGCGAGCGCGCGAACGGGAGCGCGATCCGGCGGTTCCGTCGACGCCGCCCGAGCCCGCGGCGCCGCCGGATCGGACGCCCTCCGCCTCGCCGTCTGCGGCTCCGGAGCGCGCGCGGGCCGCAGCGGCGGATCCGGGCAAGCCCTCGAGTCCGTGAGCCGGCAGCGCCGCGCGGAGTCTACGCGCCGGACATCGACAACGTCGCTGGCCTTTGCGCTCGGACGGAGCGATCCTTCAGCGACCCCAGACCGGAGAGCCACATGTACACAGGGATCGTCCAGGCGCTTGTGCCGGTGGTTCGCGTCGAGACCGAGCCCGGCCTCAAGACGTACGCGGTCGAGCTGCCCGCCGCGCTGGTCACCGGCCTCAAGCTCGGCGCCAGCGTCTCGATCGACGGCGTATGCCAGACCGTGGTGCGGATCGACGGCGCGCGCGTGACGTTCGACGCGATGGAGGAAACGCTGCGCAAGACCACCATCGGTGCGGTCGCCGAGGGCCGCCTGGTGAACGTCGAGCGCTCGGCGACCACCGGCGACGAAATCGGCGGGCACGCGCTCGCCGGACACGTCCGCGGGACCGCCGAGATCGTGGACGTCTGCATCCACGAGAACAACCGGACGGTGACGTTCCAGGTGCCGGAGGCGTGGATGAGCTACATCCTCCCGCAAGGCTTCATCGCCCTGGACGGCGCCAGCCTGACGATCGTCGACGTCGACCGCATCCACGCGACGTTCCGCGTGTCGTTCATTCCCGAGACCCTGAAACGAACCACGTTCGGCTTCAAGGGCAAGGGCGAGCGGGTCAATGTCGAGATCGACTCGCGCACCCAGATCATCGTCGAGACCGTCGAGCGGGTCCTCGCCCAGATGGCGATCAAGGTTCCGATGAGCCCGTCGTGAAGAACATCGCGCTGGTCATGGGAGCGTTTCACCGCGCCCGGGTCGAGGAGATGCTCGACGAGGCGCAGCGCGCGGCTTCCGAGCACGGGCTCGCCATCGTCGCCCGGGTCTGGGTCCAAGGCTCGCTCGAGAAGCCGCTGGCACTCAAGCGCCTGCTGCTGCGCCACGACGTCCACGGTGCTGCGGCGCTCGGCATCATCGAGCGCGGCGAGACCAAGCACGGGCTGGTGATGGGGCAGGCCGTGCTGTCGAGCCTGCTCGCGCTGCAGCTCGAGCTGATGAAACCGATCGGGGTCGGCATCCTCGGACCCGAGATCCTGCCGAGCCAGATCCCGTCGCGCCTGCGGCCGTACGCGCGAGATGCGGTGACCGCGCTGGCCGGGATGCTGGGTGGCGAAGAGCCCCGCGCCTGATGGAGGAACCTGCGCGCCGGACAGGTCGCGGTGGGGCCGCGCGAAGCGCAGCGGACCGAGCTGTGGAAGCGGGTCATGGCGCCGCTGTGGGGCAGGCCGAAGTAGCCGGCGCACTCCCACCGGGTGCGGCCGCGCGGCTGCACCCGGCGAGCCGGAGATCGTCCGGGCGCTCGTCGGGCTCGAGCCGCCAGCCCGGGGCGAGGGTGAGCTTCCAGCCGTCGTCCGTGGCGATGCCGGCGGACGCCGACGCGGGGGCCGGGATGACGACGGCGGTCCAGTCCGTGTTGAGCAGCGCACCGCCGGTGACCTCGAGCACGCCCCAGTCGTCGACGACGCGCAGCGTCGGATAGACCGAGCCCGGCGCGCCGATCGGCTGGACCGTGTTGGGATCGAACTCGATGTGCACGTGGAACAGCCGCAGCGTCACGACCGGGCCATCGACCAGCCGCTCGCGGTAGCGCCGGACGGCCGCGTCGCGCTCGGCGGCGCGCGCGTCCTCGGCAGCGCGCAGCGCCGGGCCGCCGTAGGACGCGGCGGCGCGGTCGGCGTCGGGGGGTGGCGCGTCGACCGCGGCGGCGAGCGCGTCGCTCAGGGAAGCCAGCTGGGCGATCCGGGCGCGCCATCCCGGCGCGCAGTGACCGCCGGGGGTGCAGGTGCCGCCGGCCTGGCGCATGATAGCCATGGCCATGGCCTCCCCCGATGTTCCGCCGATCCTCGTGCTCGGCGATCCGCGGCTGCGCGTGCGGTGCGCCGCGGTCGAGGCGGTCGACGCCGCGGAGCTCGCGCAGCTGGCGGCCGCGCTGGCCGGGGCGCGCGCCCGGCTGGGCTTCGGCCGCGCGATCGCCGCGCCGCAGATCGGCCTGCCGCGCCGGATCGTGATGGTCGATCTGGGCGCCGGCCCGTTCCCGGTGATCAACCCCGAGATCACGTGGCGCAGCGACGAGCGGTTCGAGCTGTGGGACGACTGCTTCAGCGTGCCGGATCGCCTGGTCCGGGTCCGCCGCCACCGCTCGATCTCGCTGGCGTTCCGCGATCACGCGCTGCGGCCGCGGGTGTGGAGCGCGCTGCCGGCCGAGCTCGCCGAGCTGCTGCAGCACGAGATCGACCACCTCGACGGTGTGCTGATGGTGGACCGCGCGATCGAACCCGGCGCGACGCGCCCGGTCGAGTTGCGCGGCGAGCTGGTCCCGGCGCGCCGCGGCCATCGCCTGTCGCTCGACCGGATCGCCGGGGTCGCGGGGCTCGCGGCGCTGCTGGCGCGGGCGATCGATCCCACGGGGGGCGTCGCCCCCCGCCCCGCCGGCGAAGCCGTCGGGGTCCCCACCCCCCGTCTCGCTGCGCTCGACGTGTCGCCGTCCGGCGATCCCCCGCGCGTCGCCACGGTGATCTGCGGCGGCAACGCGACCCGCGAGCAGCTGGTGGCGCTCGACATCCTCGACCCGGGGGCGCCGGCATGACCGGGGGCCGACCGGCACCGGCGCGGCAGCGGATCCGGATCTGCTTCGTCTGTCTGGGCAACATCTGCCGGTCGCCGACCGCGCACGGCGTGATGGTGCGGCTGGTCGCCGACGCCGGCCTGGGCGCCGCGATCGAGGTCGACAGCGCCGGGACCGCGGCGTACCACGTCGGCGAGCTCCCCGACGACCGCTCGCGGGAGGCCGCGCGCCGCCGCGGGATCGAGCTGACCCACCGCGCGCGCCAGTTCACCGTCGCCGACCTCGACCGCTTCGACCTGGTGGTCGCGATGGACGGCGACAATCTGAGCCGGCTGCACCGGCTGCGCCAGCTCGCCGGTGGCCGCGGCCACCCGCCGATCGCGCTGCTCCGCAGCTTCGATCCGACCGCCGCCGCGGGCGCCGAGGTCCCCGATCCGTGGGGCGGCGGCGACGGCGGCTTCGAGGACGTGCTCGACCAGTGCGAGCGCGCGTGCGCCGGCCTGCTGGACCACGTCCGGGACCCGCTGCGATGACGACCCGCGAGTTCACCGGGCGGGGCTGGCCGCTGTGGGCCCAGGAGCTGGTCCGCACGCTGGGCATCATCGCGCACGCCGAGCCGGTCCCCGGCGGCGACATCAACGAGGCCTGGCAGGTCGAGCTGGTCGACGGCCGGCGCGTGTTCGTCAAGAGCCACGCGTCGCCGCCACCCGGGCTGTACGCGGCCGAGGCCGACGGGCTGGCCTGGCTCGCCGAGGGCCCGCTCCGCGTGCCGGGCGTGGTCGCGGTCGGCGAGTCGTTCCTCGCGCTGGAGTGGCTCGAGCTCGGCGCGCACGGCGCGTCGACCGGCGGGCGGTGGTTCGACGAGCGGCTCGGCCGCGGCCTGGCGCAGCTCCACCGGCTCGGCGCCCCCGGCCTCGGCCACACCCGCGCCAACTACCTGGCGACCCTGCCGCAGGACAACGCTCCGGCCCCGGACCTGGCGACGTTCTGGATCGAGCGCCGGCTGCGTCCGGTGATCGCGCAGCTCGGCGATCGCGCGCTGCTGGTCCGGCTCGACCAGCTCGCCGCGCAACCCGACCGGTTCGGCCCGCCGGAGCCGGTCGCGCGGCTGCACGGCGACCTGTGGTGGGGCAACGTCGGCAACCTGCACGGCGAGCCGGTGGTGTTCGATCCGGCGGTCTACGGCGGCCACCGCGAGATCGACCTCGCCATGCTCGCGCTGTTCGGCGGGCTCGGCGACCGGTGGATCGCCGCCTACGGCGAGGTCTGGCCGCTCGCCGACGGCTGGCGCGGACGCGTCGGGCTGTGGCAGCTCTATCCGCTCGCGTGCCACGCCGCGCTGTTCGGCGGCGGCTACGTGCCGCAGCTCGCGCGCAGCCTCGATACGATCGCGGCGTAGGCCCGGCAGCGCTGTGAAGTCGCGGTGATAGCTGGCTTCCGTTTTGCCGCCCGCCGGGTCCCCAACGCCCCGGCCGCATGGTAGAAACGCCCGCCCGGATCGACCGGGCAAATCCTCACGACACCCGAGATCCACGGCCGTGGCTCATCCATCTTCCGGGACCTTGTCCCGGGGGTCGAAGGTTTCCGCGGATCGACGACGGTGCCGGTGGCCACCCAACGGAAAGGACTGACAATGGAAACGATGGCAGAAGCGGCAGGGATGTCCCCATCCGGCCCCATCAGCATGCGCGCCTTGCTCGAGGCGGGCGTGCACTTCGGGCACAACACCGGCCGGTGGAACCCGAAGATGAAGCAGTACATCTTCGGCGCGCGCAACGGCATCCACATCATCGACCTCCAGCACACGGTCAAGCTGTTCCGCCAGGCGTTCCAGGCGGTGGTCGACACCACCGGGCGCGGCGAGACCATCCTGTTCGTCGGCACCAAGAAACAGGCCCAGGACGTGATCGTCGAGGAAGCGACCCGCTCGAACCAGCACTACGTCACCCAGCGCTGGCTCGGCGGCACGCTGACCAACTTCCGCACCGTCAAGGGCTCGCTCGAGCGGCTGCGCGGCCTGGAGAAGATGGAGGAGGACGGCACGCTGTTCGCGCTGACCAAGCGCGAGCAGGTGATGATCAAGCGCGATCGCGACAAGCTGATGAAGTCGCTGGGCGGCATCAAGGGGCTGTCGAAGGTCCCCGGCATGCTGTTCGTGATCGATCCGCACAAGGAGCACATCGCGGTCGACGAGGCCCGCAAGCTCGAGATCCCGGTGGTCGCGATCACCGACACCAACTGCGATCCGGACCAGATCGACTACGTGATCCCGGGCAACGACGACGCGATCCGCGCGATCAAGCTGTTCGCCTCGAAGATCGCCGACGCCGCGATCCTCGGCACCAAGATCTGGAAGGAGACCGCGCGCAACCGCGGCCAGGAGCGCGAGGACACCGGCGAGCGCGTGATCCATGTCTCGTCGGGCGGCGACGGCCCGCGCGTCGAGATGTCGACCGGCGGCAGCATGTTCAACCCGGAGGCGTCCGCGTCTCCCGATCAGGAGCCCTGAGTCATGGCCGAGGTGACGGCGACGTTGATCAAGGACCTGCGCGAGCGCACCGGCGCCGGTATGGCCGACTGCAAGAAGGCCCTGACCGAGGTCGCCGGCGACATGGACAAGGCGATCGACTACCTGCGCACCAAGGGCCTCGCCAAGGCCGCCAAGAAGGCCGGCCGCGAGGCGACCGAGGGCGCGGTGGTGTCGTACATCCACGGCGGTGGCCGGATCGGCGTGCTGGTCGAGATCAACTGCGAGACCGACTTCGTCGCCCGCAACGAGGACTTCCAGGCGTTCACCCGCGACGTCGCGCTCCAGATCGCGGCGATGAACCCGCAGTTCGTGCGCCGCGAGGAGGTCGCGCAGGACGTGATCGACCGCGAGCGCGAGGTCCTGGTCGCCAAGGCCAAGGAGACCGGCAAGCCGGATCCCGTCGTGCAGAAGATGGTCGACGGCCAGATCACCAAGTGGCTCAAGGAGATCTGTCTGCTCGATCAGGCGTGGGTCAAGGACGGCGACAAGACCATCAACCAGGTCCAGCAGGAGCTGATCGCCAAGATCGGCGAGAACATCAAGGTCCGCCGGTTCGTGCGGTTCGAGCTCGGCGAGGGCCTCGAGAAGAAGAAGGAGGACTTCGCCGCCGAGGTCGCCAAGCAGGCCGGGCTCGCGCACTAGGCCGAGCAGCTCGCCGGCACCGGCACCGGCACCGGCACCGGCACCGGCACCGGCACCGCATTGGGGCGATCGCCCCGTGGCGACCGCCCCGGCGCTGCGGTACATCTTTGCGGCGATGACCAACGCCAAGGCCGAGACCGCGATCACGCCGACGCGGGCGGACAACTACGCCGACTGGTACCTCGAGGTGATCAAGGCCGCCGACATGGCGGAGCCGTCCGCGGTGCGCGGCTGCATGGTGATCAAGCCGTGGGGCTACGCGCTGTGGGAGCACATCCAGCGCGGCCTCGACGGCATGTTCAAGGCCACCGGGCACGTCAACGCGTACTTCCCGCTGTTCATCCCGGTGTCGCTGCTGGAGAAGGAGGCCGCGCACGTCGAGGGCTTCGCCAAGGAGTGCGCCGTGGTCACCCACCACCGGCTCGAGGCCAGGAACGGCAAGCTGGTGCCGACCGGCGAGCTCGAGGAGCCGCTGGTCGTCCGGCCGACCTCGGAGACCATCATCGGCGAGAGCTTCGCGAAGTGGGTCCAGAGCTATCGCGACCTGCCGCTGCTCATCAACCAGTGGTGCAACGTCGTGCGCTGGGAGATGCGGACCCGGATGTTCCTGCGCACCGCGGAGTTCCTGTGGCAGGAGGGCCACACCGCGCATGCCACCGAGCAGGAGGCCGTCGAGGAGACCATGAAGATGCTCGGCGTCTACGCCGAGTTTGCCGAGAGCTGGATGGCGATCCCGGTGATCCAGGGCGAGAAGACCGAGGGCGAGCGGTTCCCCGGCGCGGTCCGCACCTACTGCATCGAGGCGATGATGCAGGATCACAAGGCGCTGCAGGCCGGCACCTCGCACTTCCTCGGCCAGAACTTCGCGAAGGCGTCCGGCATCCAGTTCCAGGACGAGAAGGGGGCGCTCGCCCATGCGTGGACCACGTCGTGGGGGTTCTCGACCCGCATGATCGGCGCGATGATCATGACCCACAGCGACGACGACGGCCTGGTCTGCCCGCCCCGGCTCGCGCCGCACCAGGTCGTGATCATCC
>JBGQCL010000364.1:0-12260 GCA_041495365.1 Kofleriaceae bacterium
AGAAGGAGAAGGAGAAGGAGGAGGTCGACGAGCATCCGGAGCTCGGCCACGAGACCGGTGAGCTCTACGGCGTCCGCACGCCACACGCTGGCGACACGAGCCTCGCCGCCCCGGAGGAGCAGGACTCGTTCGAGGGCTCGTGGCGCGGCGAGACCTGGCTCGAGGCGCTCGAGGAACACGCCACCGTGATGGGGCCGGAGCCGGAAGAGGAGGTCGTGATCGTCGACGATAGCGATGTCGAGCACCCGGACCATCGCGGCCGTCACCCGACGGAATGGCGCGATCGGCCCGTCGCCGACAAGGGCTCGGGCGGGCCGGGCGGCCTCTAGCTCGCTCGCAACGGCTCCAACGCGATCTGGCTCTGCAGGTTCTTGATGAATCCACCGACGACGTGACCGGTGACGTCGATCCGCTGCGTGCGGTCGGCGAGCGTGTGGCCGAAGCCGCCGCGCTCGCGTGGCGTGCTGTGTGAGAGCCGCTGGGCACGGAGTAGATGCGCGAGTGCGATCCGGCAGCAGCGCGCGTACGCATCCATGCGGTGCACGTCGCGCTCGCGTGCGGCGATCGCGTAGGCATCGCTGATGCCCTCCAGCGCGCACGCGACCTCGACGGTGGCCTGCGCGGCGGGGTTGCGCTCGACCCGATCGTAGAACCCCGACCGCACGACGCGATCGTGGAGCGAGAACACGTGATCGCGCACGGCGGTGCGGATCCGCTCGCTGCGGCTGTGCTCGTGGAGCAGCGAGCCATATTGTGCCTGCCAGTTCGCGTGGAACACGATCCGCAGCGGGCTGATCTCGCTCGCGGGCATGCGATCGCGGTGAAACGCGAAGCCGCGCTCGACGCTCGCCAGGTACCGCGGATCCTGCGTGACCGCGTACGCCTCCAGGATCGCGAGCATGGCCTCGCCCGGATACAGCTCCAGGCCGTCGTCGGGCTCGCCAGCGAAGTAGATCCCGTAGGAGCCGTCCTCCCGTTGCTGATCGATGATGCCGCCGATGAGGTCGTCGATGGTCCCGCCGCGATCGCGGCTGCCCGATGCGAGCAGCGCGAGCGCCAGGAACGCGCTGTGCGCGATGCTCGACGGTTCGCCGAGCCGGCGCGAATCGAGGATCATCGCTCGGCCATGAGGCACGAGGAGACTCGCGTAGTGGGCGAGCGAGCGTTCGATCACCGGCTGCAGCTCGGAGCGCGCGAGGAACCGGCTGAGGATCGCGGCATCCCAGATCGTGCCGAGATCTCGGACTGGCAGACCATCGGCCACGATGGCGTCCTGCATGGGTCGATAGAGGTACGCGAAGCGTCCGGTTTCGGGCGATACCATGCCTCGGTACCACTCGAACGCGAGCGCGAGTCGTTCGATCAGGTCGGAGCGCGTCATCTCCATGCAATGCAGCCTTGCAGCGGTCGATCCACCGCGGCGCGCAATCGCTGCGCGACCCACCGAGCCAGGTACCAGGAATGCCTGGAGGCCGGTGCTGACCGCGCCGTGCAGAGCGCCCCTGACCGCGAGTCGGATGAGCCGAAGTCGTCGCGCCCGGCGCCGATCACCGTTCCTGCGCGCGAACGAGGAAGCGGCGCGCGTCCTCGGCGAACATCGCGAGGCGAGCCTCGGCGAGCGCGTTGACGCTGCCGGCCGGGAACGCGCCGTCTCGGCCGCGGGCGCCAGCGGCACGGCCGGTGAGGAGCGCGATGGCCTCGTCGACGTGGCTCACCGCGTGGACATGGAACCGCCGCTCGACGACCGCGGCGATCACGTCCGTTCGCAGCATCAGGTGCTGCACGTTGCCGCGCGGGATCAGCACGCCGTGCTCGCCCGTGAGCCCGCGTTCGCGACACACGTCGAAGAAGCCCTCGATCTTCTCATTGACCCCGCCGATCGGCTGGATCTCGCCGTGCTGGTTCACCGAGCCGGTGACCGCGAGCCCCTGCTTGATCGGCACGTCCGCGATCGCCGACAGCAGCGCGCACAGCTCGGCGAGCGATGCGCTATCGCCCTCGACGCCGCCATAGGACTGCTCGAACACGATGCTCGCCGACAGCGACAGCGGTACGCGCGGCGCGTAGCGCGCCCCGAGTAGACCGGCGAGGATGAGCACGCCCTTGGAGTGAATCGGTCCTCCGAGCTCGACCTCGCGCTCGATGTCGACGACTTCGCCCTTGCCAACCCGAGCCCGGGCGGTGATGCGCGTTGGATGGCCGAACGCGTGGTCGCCGAGTTCGACCACCGAGAGGCCGTTGATCTGGCCGACCTTCTCGCCGCTGGTATCGATCAAGAGCGTCGTCCGCCGGATCGCCTCGAGCATGCGCTGGCGGAGCCGCCCGGCGCGTTGCCGCTGGGCATCGATCGCGGCCTGGACGTCTTCGGCAGCCACCATGGCGCGGCTCGCGCGACTGGCACAGTAGTCGGCTTCGCGCAGGAGATCGACGATGGCCCGCAGGTTGAGCGAGAGCTTCTGCGCGTCGCCGGCGAGTCGCGCCGCTTGCTCGATCACGCGCGCGACGGCGCCCCGGCCGAACGAACGCAACCGTTCCTTGCGGACCAGGCCGGCGACGAGGTTTGCATACGCCGCATCCGACTCGCGGCGTCGGTCCATGTCCTGCTCGAAGTCAGCCATCACCTTGAACAGGTCGCCGAATTCGGGATCGAGCGTCGCCAGGAGGTGATAGAGCAAGCGATCGCCGAGCAGGACGACCTTGGTGTCGAGCGGGATGGCTTCTGGCTCGAGCGAGACCGTCGACACGAGACCGAGCGCCTGCCCGAGCGACTCGATCTTGATCTCGTGGGTGCGCAGCGCTCGCTTGAGCGCCTCCCACGCGAACGGCTGCTGCAGCAGCTTGATCGCGTCGAGCAGCAGGTAGCCGCCGTTCGCGCGGTGGAGCGCCCCGGAGCGGATCAGCGTGAAGTCGGTGACGAGGGCGCCGAGCTCCTGCAGGTGCTCGATCCGGCCGACCAGGTTCGCGTAGGTCGGATGATCCTCGTAGATGACCGGCGCGCCGCGTGCGCCGTCGTGATCGACCATCACGTTGATCTCGTAGCGTCGGAACTTGCCGTCCTCGTCTTCTCCTCAATGGAGCGCGTGGAGGATCTGCTCGGACACACGGTTCTCGTCCTTCGCGACGAACCGCTTGACGTTGTCGACGACGTCGCGCTCCACCTGCGCGAGGTACTCGACCACGGCTGGCAGCTCGCGATCAGGGGTGCGCAGCGTGTCGATGACCCGGCGGGCGACGCTCGCCGCGATCTCGCGATCGAACGCCTCCATCGCCTCGTGATGCTGGCGAACCCAGTCGCGGAACTCGTGGAACAGCGCGGTGACCTCGTTGCCGACCTGCTCGATCGCGGCCCTGAGCTCGGCTTGCTCGCGCTCGGGGAGCCTCGCGAACTCCTCAGGCTCGATCACGCTGTCGCCCCGCAGGGGCGCGACGCCGACCCCCGTATCGGTCCGGACGACGCCGACGCGGCGAGCCTTCGCGCGCTGCTGGAGATCCTTGAATGCTACTTCTTGCCTGTGGGTGAAGGCATCGACGAGCTGGTGCCTGCGGCTGCGGTACTCGTCGCTGTCGAAGGCCGCTGGCATCGCGACCCGGAGCTCAGCGATCGCGCGCGCCATGTCGGCGCGGAGCCGCGACGCGGTTCCTGGCGGCAGGCGAAGCGCACGTGGCCGGTGCGGCTGCTCGAAGTTGAAGACGCAGCACCAGTCCGGCGGTACAGGCTGCTGCATCGCCTCGCGCTCGAGCAGCTGGTGCACGATCGTCCGCTTGCCGATGCCCTCGGGGCTGAGCGCGAACAGGTTGTACCCCGCGCGCTGGATGCCGATCGCGAACCGCGCCGCGTTGACCGCGCGTTCCTGACCGAGGAGCTCGATCGCATCTCGCGCGTCGGCCGTCGAGTCGTATGGAATGTCGCGCGGGTCGCAGCGCCGGTAGAGATCGTCCGGACCGAGCTCGGTGCTCACGCGCGAGGGTGTTGCGCGCGCCGTGCCACGTCTGCATTCCCGATGTTCCGAGGATCTCGCGACTCGAAGCGCCCGATTTCTGCCGAGAGTCGTGACCCTAGCGGGCGAGTACACGGAGCGCGTCGACGTACGAGATGATCCCGACCAGCGCTCCGGCCTCGTCGGTGACGGCGACTGCTTCGATCTGGCCGTCGGCGAACAGGCGCGCGATGTCGACGAGCGGACGGTCGAACGCGACCGATACCGCCGGCTTCATCATCACGTCCCGCACCCGATGCTGTGCTGGCGAACGGCTGGCCTGCTCGAGATAGACCACCGGATCGCCGATCGCCGTGCGAACGTCTCGCTCGGAGAGCATTCCGACGAGCGAGCGGTTCGAGTCTGTCACGGGCAAGTGCCGCACGTGGTGCTCGACCATCGATGCGATGGCATCGACCAGCAGCGCGTCGGGGTCGATCGTGAACGGCATCGGCGTCATCGCATCCGCCGCTGTCGCAAGAGAGGCAGGCCGCGGCGGCACGGCAGTCCGGACCTCGGCATCGAGAACATCGGTCATACTGACGATCCCGAGCAGGATGCCACGCTCGACCACTGGCAGGGCGCCGATGTTCGCGCTGGCCATCCGCGCTACCGTCTCTGCAACAGAATCGTCCGGAGTCGCGGTCTGCGGCGGCGCATGCATCGCGTTGCGGACCTCGATCGTCCACCAGTCCGCGCCGGGCTCGAGCCACCCTCGGGCCGCGAGGATATCACGCTCGGAGAGGATGCCGACCAGCTCCCCGGCGCGCAAGACCGGCAGGTATCGCACGCGATCGCGCTGCATCGCGCGCAGGGCGGCTCCGAGCGAATCGCTGTCGGCGATCGTGGACGGGCCCGGGCGCATGATGTCGCAGAGCTTCATGCCTTGGGGGTCAAGCATCGGCGATGCCAGGCGCCCCGGGGTTCGCGCACCCATGCGGAGATCTACTTGCCGAGCTCGCCGTTGATGGCGTCCTTGGCATCGAGGCGACGGCGCAATGGTCTGGTCATTGCTTGCGAGTAGCGACGGAGTACCAAACGCGAACAGGCACGCTGAACGGAGAGAAATGATGATGAAGGTCAGAGACATCATGAGACCCGCGCGATGGACGATCGGCCCGGAGGACCCGCTCGGTAGAGCGGAACGCATGATGGTGCGCCGTCGCGTCCATCAGTTGCTGGTGGTCGATGCCGGTGCGCTCGCTGGTTTCCTGTCCGAGCGGAACGTCCTCGATTTTCGGGTGAGTGCAGATACCAACGAAGACTACCGGCGCGCGCCGGTCCGCCACGCGATGCGGGGAATCCCGGCGACGGCCAACCCCGATGAAACCGTGGCGAGCGCGATCGAGCGCCTCTCCACGTCGCCGATCGACGTGCTTCCGGTCGTGGAGCACGGCTTCCTGATCGGACAGATCACGGCAATAGACCTGTTCGAGGCCGAGCGGACCCCGGGCGCGCCATCACTGCCCCTCACGGTCGCTGATGCGATGACCGAGCCCGCCGTGTCGGTCAGCCCCACCGACTCGCTGCTCGATGCCGCCAAGCTGATGGTCGACCATCAGATCCGGCATCTTCCGGTCGTCGAGAATGACGAGGTCGTCGGCATGCTCTCGGATCGCGACATTCGTACGGTGGCCGGCGACCCGGTACGGTACATGGAGTCGCGCGAGAGCGACGGCGCACGCATGCTGAGCGTGCGCGACGCCATGGCACCGACGGCTCTCACGATCCACCCGAACCGCTCGCTGCGCGACCTCGCCAACGAGCTCGCCGACGAAAAGATCGGTGCGCTGCCGGTCGTCGACACCGACGGCAAGCTGCTCGGCATCGTGTCGTACGTCGATGCGTTGCGAGCTTTCGCTCCATGACGTGCCGGAGCGGCACGGCCTCTACAACTCAACCAACCACCACCACCCAGGAGCGAATCATGGTGATCGCAGATCTGATGAGCCGCAACGTGGCCACGTGCAAGGCCGATGACCGACTGGACGCCGCGGCAAGACTGATGTGGGATCTCGATATTGGCTGCGTGCCGGTCGTCGATGATCGCCAGCAAGTCATCGGTATCATCACGGACCGCGACGCCTGCATGGCAACGTACACGCAAGGCAAGGCGCCGCAGCACATCGTCATACGCGAGGTGATGGCCCGGGAGGTCTACTCGTGTCTTCCCGATGACAACCTATCCGAGGCCGAGGAGATTATGCGCAAACATCGTGTGCGCCGCTTGCCGGTGATCGATCTCGATGGCCGCCTGGTCGGGCTGCTCTCGCTCAACGATCTGGCGCGCGAATCCGCCCGCCAGCAGACGCGCGTGCAGAAGGATCTGACCCCGACGGACGTCTCTGCGACCCTCGCGGCGATCTGCCAGCCACGGCACCCCGCCGTGCTGCCGCCGACCGCGTGAGCGCGAACGGTTTGCGCGATATGCGCGCGCGCTGTGCCGCGCCGGGCGGGCCCCCCGCTTGCACCGAGACACGGCGTGAAGGCGCGCCGGACGGACCCGGACGACACGTCGACGACGACCGAGTGCAACTCAGCGACGGGCATCGCGGAGCGAATCGAGGAGCTGCGGCGGACAATTCGCGAGCACGATTACCGGTACTACGTGCTCGACCGGCCGACGATCTCGGACGCGCGTTACGACCGGCTGTTCGCCGAGCTGGCGGAGCTCGAGGGGGCGCATCCCGATCTCGTCACGACCGACTCACCGACCCAGCGCGTCGCCGGGGTGCCAAGCGCGCGGTTCGCGGCGGTCCGTCACACTGCGCCGATGCTGAGTCTGGAAGCGACGACGTCGGAAGACGACGTGCTGCAGTTCATGGAACATATGACCGAAAAGCTCGGCGAGACGCCGGCATGGGTGCTCGAGCCCAAGTACGACGGCCTGTCCGTCGAGCTGGTCTACGAGGCAGGCAGGCTGACCACCGCCGCGACCCGCGGCGACGGCGAACGTGGCGAGGACGTGACCGCGAACGTACGCACGATTCGCGCGCTGCCGCTCGCGCTTCGCGGCGCCTCACCGCGGAGGCTCGCCGTGCGCGGCGAGGTCATCATGCGGCCGTCCGCGTTTCGCGCACTCAATGCGTCGCTCGCGGCTGCCGAGCAACCACAGTTCGCGAACCCACGCAACGCGGCAGCGGGGTCGTGCCGTCAGCTCGACCCCGCGGTCAGCGCCGAGCGCCCGCTCGAGATCGTGATCTACGACGTGCTCGCCGTCGATGGCGCACACTGGGCGAGCGCGTCGAAGGCGATCGAGGCCCTGCGCGAGCTCGGGCTGCCGACCAGCCGACTGCACCGCCGCGTGGCGACGCCCGATGCCGCGCGCGATTACCACGCCGACCTCGCCGCGCGCCGCGACGACCTCGATTGCGAGATCGACGGCATCGTGATCAAGCTCGACAATCTCGCAGGCCGCACGCGCCTCGGCGCAACCGCCCGCCATCCGCGCTGGGCCTGCGCATGGAAGTTCACGCCGCGCGGCGCCGAGACGGTGATCGAGGACATCCAGCTGCAAGTCGGGCGCAGCGGCGTCGTCACGCCTGTCGCGATCGTGCAGCCGATCGCGGTCGGCGGGGTGACGATCGGGCGCGCGACGCTGCACAACCTCGCCGAGCTCGAGCGTCGCGACCTGCGCGTCGGCGATCGCATCCGCGTCGTGCGCGCCGGTGACGTCATCCCGGAGATCGTCGAGCGCGTCGCGAGCGCCAGCGAGCACCGCGGACCCAGACCGCGCGTGCCGCGGACCTGCCCATCGTGCGGCACCCCGCTCGACGGCGACCGCTGTCCGAACCGGCTTGCGTGCCCCGCGCAAGTCGTCGCGGCGCTGCGTCATCTGGGCTCGCGCGCCGCGCTCGACATCCGCGGCCTCGGCGAGACGGCTGCCGCGCAGCTGGTCTCGAGCGGTGCCGTGAAGCAGCTCGCCGACCTGTTCGAGCTGTCCGCCGACGACCTCGTGCATGCGGGCCTCGGGCAGGCGGCGTCGCGCCAGCTCGCCGAGGGGATCGCCCGCGCGCGGGGCGCAGAGCTGCGCCGGTGGTTGATCGCGCTCGGCATTCCGGGACTCGGCGCGCGCGCTGCGAACGTCCTCGCGAGCTCGTTCCCGACGCTCGATCGACTCGCCGCGGCGAGCGAGCACGAGCTCGCGGCCGAGATCGGCCCGGCGGTCGCGGCGCAGCTCGCGGCATTCGTCCGCGATCGCGCGAACCACCGCATCCTGGAGGTCATCCGTGGAAAACGTTGACGTCGCACGGCTGTTCCAGCAGGTGGCGGATCTACTCGAGCTCCGCGGCGACAACCCGTTTCGGATCCGCGCCTACCGCACCGCCGCGCGCACGCTCGAAGCGATGCCGAACCGGGTCGCCGAGCTGGTCGGACACGACGGCCAGGCGCTCGCCGAGCTGCCCGGCATCGGCAAGGACCTGGCCGGCAAGATCGTCGACGTCGTCCACACCGGCCATCTCGACGTGCTCGATCAGCTGCTGACCGAGATCCCGAAGGGACTGATCGACGTGATGGCGGTGCCGGGCCTGGGACCGAAGCGCGCCAAGGCGATCCGGGACGTGCTCGACGTCTCGACGCTCGCCGGACTCGAACAAGCGGCGCGCCTGGGCAAGCTTCACACCGTCAAGGGCATCGGCGAGGTGACCGAGAAACGCGTGCTCGAGGCGCTCGCACATCGCCCCGCGGAGGCCGGGCGGATCCTGCTGTCGGAAGCCGACGCGCTCGCCGCGCCGCTGCTCGAGCACCTGCGTGGGGCGCCGGGGATCGTGCGAGTCGAGGTGGCCGGCAGCGTGCGGCGGCGCCGCGACACCATCGGCGACCTCGACCTGCTCGCGGCGACCGAGCGCCCCGACGATCTCATCGCGCGGTTCGTCGCGTATCCCGACTTCGCGAAGATCCTGGCGCACGGCAAGACGCGCTGCGCGGGCGAGCTGCTCCGCGGCCTGCAGGTCGATCTGCGGATCGTCGCGCCGGAATCATTCGGCGCGGCCCTGTACTACTTCACCGGCGCGAAGGCGCACACCATCGCGGTGCGAGCGATCGCACGCAAGCGCGAGCTCAAGATCAACGAGTACGGTGTGTTCCGCGACGAGCAACGGATCGCCGGCGCGACGGAGGACGAGGTGTTCGCGAGCGTCGGTCTGCCCTACATCCCCCCCGAGCTGCGCGAGAATCGAGGCGAGATCGAGGCGGCGCGCGAGCAGCGCTTGCCGGAGCTCGTCGCACTCGACAACCTCCGCGGCGATCTCCACATGCACACGACGACGACCGACGGTCGCAGCACGCTTGGCGAGATGGTCGCTGCCGCGCATGCGCTCGGTCACGACTATGTCGCGATCACCGAGCATACGCAGGCCCTGAAGATGACGCGCGGACTCGACCGCAAGGGTCTGCTCGCGCATCGGCGCGCCATCGAGCGCCTCAACGAGCGCGGCACGAAGCCCGTCGTGCTGTGGGGCGCCGAGGTCGACATCCTCGCTGATGGCTCGCTCGATCTCGACGAAGCCACGCTCGCCGAGCTCGACCTCGTGCTGGCTGCCGTGCACTCCCATCTCGACATGCCGCGCGCGGCGATGACCGACCGCATCGTGCGCGCGATCCACCATCCTCGTGTCCACGTGCTCGCGCATCCCTCGAGTCGATTGCTCGGCAAGCGCGTACCGACCTCGGTCGATCTCTCTCTCGTGATCTCCGCAGCCGCATCGGCCGGCGTGCTGCTGGAGATCAACGCCCAACCCGACCGTCTGGATCTCGATGACGTGTACGCGCGAGCCACGCACGACGTCGGCGCAGGCCTCGTCATCAGCACCGACGCCCATCACGTCGACGAGCTACGCTATCTCCGCTACGGCGTCGACGTGGCGCGCCGCGCCTGGTGCGAACCGAAGCACGTCGCGAACACGCTCCCGCTGCGCACGTTGCGTGCGAGACTCCGGCGCTGATCTGCGGCACGAGCCCTGCAATTCGTCATTGTGATGGACTGGAACGTCATCGCCACCGTGCGCTGCGACTTCGACCGAGCCGTCGGCCTCCTGCGCAAGCTCGGCGCGGTCGAACGCACCGGTCTCTATAACGTCGTCGTGATGCGCGTGCCCGACGTGCACGCGCTGCTCGAACAGATCGCGCAGCTCCCCGCGGATCGGCGCTTCTTCGAGACCATCAGCCACGTCGTGCCGATCACGCACAAGCTGTCATTCGTGACGGCAGATGACTTCGAGCACCAGGCACGGAACATCGTGCTTGCTTGGGCCCCGCAGCTCGCCGGCAAGAGCGTGCACGTGCGCATGCGCCGCCGCGGCCACAAGGGTGAGTTCCACGGCCTCGAGCTCGAGCGACGGATCGGCCACGCGTTGCTTGAGGAGCTCGCGCGCCGCGGCACGCCCGGTCGCTTCGCGCTCGATGATCCCGATGCGGTCATCGCGATCGAGACGATCCGCGACGAGGCCGGGCTCGCGCTGTGGATGCACGCCGACCTCGAGCAATATCCGTTCTTGCGAGCCTCGATCGAACGCGGTGCGAGCCGTCATACGTCACCGGCGCCGCCCGAGTCTGCGCCTTCGCGTGCGAGGATCGCAGCAGCCCGTGAGCTCGCTGCGCGCCTGCGGACCGATGAACGGGCGACGGCGTCCGAGATCGTCGCTCTGCTCGGCGAGCTCGAACCGTTGACGCTCGACAAGTTGCTCGCGACGGGCGCGACGCTCGGCGAGATCGCCGAGGCCGTGAGCGCGATCGAAGACGAAGGCGCGTTCGACGAGATCCATCATGCCCCGTCCACGCCGCGAGAGGCCGAGGTTCGCGCCATCCTCCAGGAGCTGGTATTCGAGGACTTCGAAGAGCGTGAATCCGAGCGAGAGATCATGAGGACGTGACAGACCGGAACGGATCAGCCCACAGCGGTCTCCGGCTTCCCGCCACGCTGAGCCAAGGCCGCTTGCGGCGAGCTCGTGCTTCATCCTTTCACCACGATCAGCGGCTCGAGGCGAACGACCTTGCGGGCGAGCCCGGCGGCCTGCGCCGCGTCGACCACGGCCCCGACGTCCTTGTATGCCTCGGGTGCCTCCTCCGCGACGCCGCGGAGGCTCGGACTGCGGATCAGGATTCCGCGTTGTCCGAGTGCATCGACCAGCTCGCGGCCGCGCCAGCGCCTCAGCGCCGCGTGCCGGCTCATCGCGCGGCCCGCGCCATGGCAGGCCGAGCTCCACGCGCGCTCGGGCGACGTCCCGGCGAGCACGTACGACGCGGTCCCCATCGAGCCACCGATGATCACCGGCTGGCCGACCGCGCGCAACGACTCGGGCACGTCGGGATGACCGGGCCCGAATGCGCGAGTCGCGCCCTTGCGGTGCACGAACAAGCGGCGCGTATCGTGCTCCTCGACCTTGCAAGTGTTGTGCGACACGTCGAACAACAGATCGAGGCGTGCGGTCGGCACGATCTCGGCGAACACGCGACGCGCAAGGTGCGTCAGGATCTGGCGATTCGCGAGCGCGCAGTTGGTCGCGGCGCGCATCGCGCCGAGGTATGCGCGGCCGAGATCGCTCTCGATCGGGGCACACGCGAGCTCGCGATCCGGCAGGTGAAGACCGAATCCCGCCGCCGCGACGACCATGTCGCGCAGGTAGTCCGTGCCGATCTGGTGACCGAGCCCGCGCGAGCCGCAATGGATCAGCACGACCGCATCGCCTCGGCGCAGCCCGAACGCCGCGGCGGCTTCCTCAGCGAAGATCTCGGCAACGCGATCGACTTCGAGGTAGTGGTTGCCGCTGCCGAGCGTGCCCATCTCGTCGCGCTGGCGCTGCTTCGCGTGGTCCGACACCGCGGCCGGTTTGGCATGCAACATCTGCCCGTGCTCCTCGATCCGCTCGAGGTCGGCGGTGGACCCGAACCCGCGGCTGACCGCCCATCGCGCGCCGCCGGTCAGCATGTCGTCGAGCTCGGCGGTGCCGAGCCGCACCTGTCCGGTCGAACCAACGCCGGCCGGAATCGTCGCGAACAGCGCGTCGGCGAGCCGGATCGCGACGCCCGCGAGCTGTCCGGCGGAAATCCCGGTGAGCAGGCACCGCACACCACATGAGATGTCGAAGCCGACGCCGCCTGCCGACACGACCCCACCCGCAGCCGCATCGAAGGCGGCAACCCCGCCGATCGGAAACCCGTAGCCCCAGTGCGCATCCGGCATCACGTACACCGCATCGACGATGCCCGGCAGCATCGCCACATTGCACGCTTGCTCGCGGACCTTGTCGTCCATGTCGCGAACGAGCGCCTCGCCCGCATAGA
>JBGQCL010000365.1:0-12232 GCA_041495365.1 Kofleriaceae bacterium
AGCGCGGCGGTGTCGAGGTCGCCGGCGGCGGGCCGGCCGGCCAGAACGATCGCGAGGATCGCCGCGCGCGCCGCGCGATCGGGCGGCGGCACGAACAGCACCCGATCGAAGCGCCCGGGCCGGCGGAACGCGGGATCGATCGCCCACGGGACGTTGGACGCGGCGAGGATCAAGACGCCGGCGTTGTTCTTGACGAAGCCGTCCATCTCGGACAGGAACTGGCTGACCAGCTTGGACGAGGTCGCCTCGCGCGTGTACTCGCGCTTGCCGGCGAGCGCCTCCAGCTCGTCGAAGAACATCACCGCCGGCGTCGCGGCGCGCGCCTGCTCGAACAGCGTGTGCAGCTTGCGCTCGCTCTCGCCGACCCACATGTCGAGCACGTCCTCGATCGCGACGTGGAAGAACCGCGCCTTGCACTGACCCGCGGTCGCGCGCGCCAGCAGCGTCTTGCCGCAGCCCGGCGGGCCGTACAGCAGGATCCCGCCGCCCGGCTTGCGCTTGAACTTCGCGAACAGCGCCGGCTTCTGGAACGGCAGGATGATCCGCTTCTCGATCTGCGCCTTGATCTCGTCGAGCCCGCCGACCGCCGCGAACGCAACCGGCGGGACGGACGGGTGCAGCAGCCGGTCGATCTCGCTGTGATCGGTGTCGTCGTTCGACACCAGGCGCAGCCGCGGCCCTTCCCCGTCGCCGCCGTGCACCCGGATCGACGCCGCGAGCAGCGCGCGCAGGTCGCGGTCCTCCAGCGTCGGGTTGTCGCGCACCGCCGCCTCGTAGGCCGCCAGCGCGCCCGCCTGGTCGCCCTGCGCATGCAGCGCCCGGGCCCGCGCCAGCTGGACCTCGGGCTCCTGGCCCACGGCGAACGCCAGCGCCCGGGCGACCGCGCCGGCGCGCAGCAGCACCCCGGACACGAACGCGCGGTCCGCCGCCGACACCGCCGCCGGCGCGAGCGGCCCGACGTGCTCGGCGGCGCGCGCGTCGCCGGCGCCGTGCAGCCCGCGGATCACCGCGATCCGCAGCGCGGCGTTGTCGGGCGTCGCCCTCAGCGCCTCCAGCAACGACCGCAGGGTGGCCTCATCCATCCGCACCCGACTGTACACCCGAAGTCGATGCCGGAAGTCGATGCCGGAAGCCAGACCGGAAGCCGAACGTGGATGCGGTGCTTCAGTCGAGCGCGTCGGCCGGGCGGACGTCGACGATGCCCCACAGCATCGCGCGGTCGTCGGCGGCGCGGTTGGTCGGCGACGGGCCGGTGGGCTCGGCGAAGCTGCGCAGCACGGTGATCGCGCCGGGCGCGGCGGCGCGGCGGATCGCGGCGAACAGCCGCGCGCGGTAGCGAGAGCTGGCGCCGTCGAGGATGTTGGACAGCGTGAAGGCGTCGAAGCTGCCGGCGGGTGCGGCTTCGAGGTGAGCGGCGGCGTCGCTGTGGACCAGCTCGATCGCGGCGCTCGCCGCGGGGTTCGCCGCCGGCGGATCGGGCAGCTCGCCGGCGAGCAGCGCGCGGGCGTACGGGTTGGTGCGGTTGGGGTGGCGCGCGAAGCACCGCGCCAGGCGCGCGCGCAGCACCGCGCCGAGCCGGCGCGGCAGGAACGCGAGGAACGGCGAGGCGTAGACGGCGCGCAGCGCGGTGACCGAGAACAGCGCGACGAACGCGGCGCGCAGCCGCCGGGTGTCGAGCTGGGTCCGCCAGACCTCGGCCTGGGCGGCGGGGTCGTCGAGCTCGAGGAACGCGGCGATCCGCGGGCGCGACCAGCCGACCAGCGGCGCGAACGTGCGCGCGAGGTCCATGACGCGCTCGGCGGTGCCGCGCACCGCGGGGCGGCCGGCGAGCCGGGCCGCGGCGTAGGCGAGCTGATCGCGGTTGATGTCGATCGCGACGACGCGATGGCCGGCGGCGGCGAGCCGCATCGCGGTGCAGCCGGCGGAGGCGATCGAGAGCACGCGGCTCGCCGGGCGGAACGCGGCGAGCTCGATCTCGGGGTCCTCGTACATCCGGCCGAACAGGACCTTGCTCGGTCCGCTGCGCGCGTCGAACCGGCCGTGCTCCCACGGGGTGAGCGTGAGCGCGGCGCGCGGTTCGAACACCGGCTTGTTCACCGGCCCGGTCGCCGGCCCGGTCACCGGCTTGTTCATCGGCTCGGTCACAGGCTCGCCGAGACCCATGCCAGCACGAGGAACGCGAAGTTCTTGACCACCATGCCGGCTGGATCGTGGATGTGGCGGCGGGCCCACAGGATGCCGTTGGCGTTGAGGGTGACGAGCAGCGCGGTCTGGGCGATCGCGCAGTGCACCGGCAGGCGGCCGCTCAGCGCCCACGCGCCGAGCGCGACCTCGACGACGCCGAGCGCGCGCAGGACCAGCGCGCCGATCCTGGGGCCGAGCCGCGGCACCGACTCGACCACGGTCCGCTGGTTGGGATCGCCGCCGAGCAGCTTGCACCACAGGCCCTCGTAGAGCCACACGGCGGCGACCGCGGCGCGGACCAGCCACAGCGGCACGAGCAGCGCGGTCATCGCCGGCCCTCGATCGCGCGCTGCATCGCGCGCAGGATGTGGCGGTGGAACGAGTGGCAGACCGCGTGCTCGATCGGCCGCCACAGCCAGCGCGGCCGCCGCGGGCTGGCGTAGCGCGTGGTGACCCGGATCTCGACCCGGCCGGGCGCGACCTCGCGCAGCGCGTACTCGCCGCTGGACAGCACCATGCCGCCGCCGATCACGAGGGCCTGCTCGACGACGTCGAACGCATAGCGCTGGCCGATGTCGACCTGGCTGACCCGCTTGATCAGGTAGCCGCGGTCGTACAGGCAGCGCGCCTCGTCGCCGACCTGCGACTTGTCACCGACGGTCTCGATCGGCACCGGCAGGAGCAGCCGGAGGTGGAGCGGCGGGCGCTCGGCGATCTGCTCGTAGAACATCAGGCCGTCCCAGGCGCGGGCGGGGGACGCCGCGACGACCCGGCGGGTCGCCACCGTGCTCGCGTCGCTCTCGATCAGCGCCTGCGCGCTCGCGCGGTCGGTCAGCGCGGAGTCGGTCATTGCGCGCTCCCGGTGCGGTGCGCGCCGCGCCAGCCGTCGAGCGCGCGGTGGAGCGCCGGATCGTGCGGCGGACCGGGAACGAGGCCGAGCGTGCGCGGGTGCCAGGCGGTGGCGAACAGCTCGACCAGCCGCAGCGCCTTGACCGCGCGCGGCAGCTCGGCCGGGGCGTCGGGCGCCGCCTCGCCGCGGGCCGCGCGCCGTCCGAGCTCGCCGTAGACCCGGCCGAGCAGGATCACGCCGTGGCGGTAGCGCAGCGGAACGACCGCGGCGCCGAGCGCGGCGCTGCGATAGTAGCCGTCGGCGAGCGCCGCGAGGCCCTGCATCACCGGGCGGAGCCGGGGATCGCCGGGCGCGGCAAGCACGTCGTCGGCGGACAGCCCGGCGGCGGCCAGCCGGGTCGCCGGCAGGTAGACCCGGCGGCGGCGCGCGTCGCCGGCGACGCCGAGCAGGATGTTGCTGAGCTGGAGCGCGAGGCCGAGATCGACGACGCGCTGCTCGGCGGCCTCGCCGCGGACGCCGAGCAGCGGCGCGAGCATGAGCCCGACCGCGGCGCTGACCCGGTAGGCGTAGCGCAGCAGGGCGTCGTCGTCGGCGATCCGCACCGGCTCGAGGTCGAGCGCCATGCCGTCGAGCAGGTGCCCGGCGCACGCGAGCGGCAGCCCGGCGCGCGGCGCGCCGGCCAGGAACGCCGCGATCAGCGGGCGGGGCGGTGCGCGTCCGGTCAGCTCGTCGCGCCACGCCGCGAGCCGGGCGCGGGCGCGGTCGGCGTCGGGCGCCTCGTCCACCGCATCGTCGAGCCGGCGGCACACGCAGTACAGGACCGAGACGTCGTCGCGCGCCGGTTGCGGGATCAGCTCGGGGATGAGCCAGAAGCTGCGTGCCACGCGGACGAACTCGCGGCGGCATGCGACCACCGTGTCGGCCCATGGCGCGTACCCGGGCCAGATGTCCACATGCATCGCGGCGCACGATATCGTGATGTCCGTCGCCGGAATAGAGCCGCGACGGCGATCGCGCGCAACGCTTGCGTGGGATCCCCTCGCGCGGTGCACGCATTTCGGCGCCCCGCGGGAAACCACGGACGCCTCCCTGGACGCTGCACCGACCGCGCTGGTCGCGGTCCTGCATGACACCGGGCATGCTTCCCCCGGTCGTGTTCGTGCTCGGCAAGGGCGGTGTGGGTCGCAGCACGATCGCCGCGGCGCTGGGCGCAGGATTTGCGGCCCGCGGCGAGCGGGTGCTGATCGCGCAGTGGACCGTGGCCGATCCGATCTCGCCGTGGTTCGGCTGTCCACCCGCCGGCTACGCCGCGCGGCCGATCGCGCCCGGGCTGGCGACGATGAACTTCACCGCCGAGGCCGCGCTGGAGCAGTACTTCGTCGAGCACCTGGGGCTGCGCGCGTTCTACCGCATGGTGGTCGCCAACCGCCACGTGCGGGCGGCGACTCGCGCCGCGCCCGGGTTCGAGGAGCTGATGTTCCTCGGCACGCTGATGTGGCTCACCACGCTGGCGCGCGGCGAGCTGGGCTGGAGCTACGACCACGTGATCGTCGATGCACCGGCGATGGGTCACGGCGCGTCGCTGCTGGCCGTGCCGCACGTGACCGCGACGCTCGGGCTCGGCGGCCTGCTCGCCACCGAGTGCGCGCGGGTCGCCGCGATGCTCGCCGATCCGGCGCGCTCCGCCGTGCTGGTGGTGTCGACGCCGGAGGAGCTCGCGGTCGAGGAGACCCGCGAGTTCTGGCCGCGGATCGCGCGCGAGCTCGACCGCCCGCCGGTGGCCGCGATCCTCAACCGCAGCGTCGGCGCGCTCGGCGAGCTGCCCGACGGTCCCCGGGCGTGCGGCTGGCTGGCGGCGATCGCGGCCGGCGACGCGCGCGCGGGCATCGATCGGCTGTATGCCCACTTCGTGCGCCGGCGCCGCCGCGAGCGCGCGCTGGTCGACGAGTTCGCCGGCCGCGCCCCGCTCGGCGCGATCGCGGTCGACGACGCGCTGCTGGTCGACGACGCGCCGTCGCCGCGCCAGGTCGTGACCCGCGCGACCGCCGCGCTGCAGCCGCTGTGGCGGGCGTCGTGACCGAGATCGCCGCGCGAGATCTGCCGCGGTTGACCCTCCTGCTCGGCGCCGGCGGGGTCGGCAAGACCACGCTGTCGGCCGCGCTCGGGCTCGCTCACGCGCGCGCCGGCCGCCGCGCCGCGCTGCTCAGCGTCGATCCCGCCCGCCGGCTACGCACCGCGCTGGGCCTCGCCGAGGTGCCCGAGCACGGCGCCCGGGTCGCGCTCTCCGGCGCGGCCGGGACGCTCGACGCCGCGCTGCTCGATCCGAGCGCCAGCCTGCGGCGCTGGGTCGCGGAGGCCAGCCCGGACGCCGCGCGCGGCGATCTCGCGGCCAACCCGTACTTCGTCGCGCTCGCCGACCGGCTCGCCGGGCTCGCCGACGCGATCGGCTGCGTGCGCGCGGTCGAGTGGGCCGAGCGCGATCCGTCGCTAGCCGAGCTGGTGCTCGACACCGCCCCGGGGCGGTCCGCGGTCGAGCTGCTCGCCCGGCCGGACAAGCTGATGGCGTTCTTCGACGGCCGGCTGATGCGCTGGCTGGTCCGCCTCGCGCGGCTGGGGCCGGCGCGCCGCGGCGGCCGCCTGCTCGCCGGCCTGGGCGACGTGTCCGGAACCCGGACGCTGCGCGATGTCGGTGAGCTGCTGTCGGCGATCGAGGCCGCCGCCGGCGACATGGTCGCGCGGCTGGAGCGCGCCCGCCGCTGGCTCAGGGACGCCGCGACCTCGCTGGTCGTGGTGTGCGGGGTCAGCGACGATGCGGCGGAGGTCGCCGCGTCGCTCGACCGCGCGGTGCGCGACCTCGGATTCGCGCCGTCGCTGTTCGTGCTCAACCGCGCGCTCGCCGCGCCGCCGGGCTGGACGCCGCTGATCGCCGGCGACGCGCCCGCACCCGGCCACGCGTTCGCGCGCTACGTCCGCAGCTACCTGCGCACCCAGGACCGCGTGCGCGCACGGCTCGGCGCCGGGCAGGTCCGCGTGATCGATGTGCCGGACGGCACGCTCGACGCGCCGTCGCGGCTCGACGCGCTCGCGGCGCTCGGCGAGCCGCTGCGCGAGGCGCTCGAACCCCGGGGGTCCAGCGCGGCGCGCCGCCGCCGGTCCAGCCGGGCCGCCTGACGCCGGCACTCGCGCTGGCGCGCCGCCGCTGAGGGATGCGACAGCCGCGGGACACCGCGACGGCCGGGCGACAACGAAGCCGGGTGACCACGAAGATCGACAGGCAATCGAGCCGGCGGGGCACAATGGTGGTAATCAGGAGCGACCGCGCCATGCGACTCCGCACGCTGTTCGTTGTCCTGCTCGGATGCAACAGCTCGCCCGCTGCTCAGCAGCCTCCGAGCCGTCCGCCGCCCGAGGTCGGTATTGTCACGCTCAAGCCCGAGGCGGTCACGCTGCAGACCGAGCTCGCCGGGCGAACCGTGGCGTCGCTGGCGTCGGACGTCCGGCCGCAGATCTCCGGGATCATCAAGGCCCGCCGGTTCGAGGAAGGCGCGCTGGTCAAGGCGGGGCAGGTGCTCTACGAGATCGATCCGGCGATGTACCGCGCGGCGTACGCCGGGGCCTCGGCCGACCTCGCGAGCGCGAAGGCGACGCTGGAGGCGGCGCGGCTCAAGGACGAGCGGTTCGCCGGGCTCGCCAAGATCGAGGGCATCTCCAAGCAGGAGGCCGACGACGCGCGCGCCGCCCACGAGCTGGCCAAGACCGGGATCGCGCAGAGGCAGGCGGCGCTCGAGGCTGCGCGGATCAACCTCGATTACACCGCGATCAAGGCGCCGATCAGCGGCCGGATCGGCAAGTCGGCGGTCACCGCCGGCGCGCTGGTCACCGCGAACCAGCCCCAGGCGCTCGCGACGATCCGCGCGCTCGACCCGATCTACGTCGACCTCACCCAGTCGAGCGAGGCCCGGCTCCGGCTGCGCGCCCAGCTCGGCACCGGCGCGGTGCAGGCCGGCAGCACGAACGTCAAGCTCAAGCTCGGCGACGGCGCGCTGTACGACCACGACGGCACGCTGGAGTTCGCCGAGGTCGCGGTCGACGAGGCCACCGGCAGCGTCACGCTGCGCGCCACGTTCCCCAACCCCGACGGCATGCTGCTCCCCGGCATGTACGTCCGCGCCGTGCTCGACCAGGCGGTCGCCACCACGGCGATCCTCGCGCCGCAGCAGGGCGTCTCGCACGACCCCAGGGGCAACGCGACCGCGCTGGTGGTCGGCGCGGGCGACAAGGTCGAGCCCCGGACGCTGGTCGCCGACCGCGCGATCGGCGATCGCTGGCTGGTGACCAGCGGCCTGGCCGCAGGCGATCGGCTGATCGTCGAGGGGCTCAACAAGGTCGGCCCCGGGATGCCGGTGCACCCGGTCGAGGTCGCGCCGGCCAGGCCCACCGGCTCGGCGGGCAAGCCGACCGACGGTGCGCCGGCCAGGCCCGAGCCGGCGCCGGCCAAGGCGCAGGCAAAGGAGCGCTGACGTGCTCGCCCGGTTCTTCGCCAACCGGCCGGTGTTCGCGTGGGTGATCACGATCTCCGTGATCCTCGCCGGCATCGCCTCGATCCGCGCGCTGCCGATCGCCGCGTACCCCGACGTCGCGCTGCCGAGCGTGAACATCTCCGCCGGCTACCCCGGCGCATCGGCCGAGACCGTCGAGAACAGCGTGACCCAGGTGCTGGAGCAGCAGCTGACCGGGATCGACGGCCTGGTGTACTTCTCCAGCTCGTCGAGCTCCGCCGGCCAGGCCGGCATCAACGTCACGTTCAAGCAGGGCACCAACCCCGACACCGCGCAGGTCCAGGTCCAGAACAAGGTCCAGCAGGCGATCCCGCGCCTGCCGCCCGCCGTGCAGCAGCAGGGCATCGTGGTGTCCAAGGCGCAGAGCAACTTCCTGATGGTCGTGATCGTCTACGACCTCGACGACAAGGCGACCGAGGCCGACATCTCGGACTACGTCGCGAGCACGATCCAGGATCCGATCGCGCGGGTCGATGGCGTCGGCAACATCCAGATCTTCGGCGGCAGCTACGCGATGCGGATCTGGCTCGACCCGACCAGGCTGCAGGGGTTCAGCCTGATGCCGTCGGACGTCGAGGGCGCGATCGCGACCCAGAACGTCCAGGTCTCGGCCGGCAAGATCGGCCAGCAGCCATCGCCGCCCGGCCAGCAGCTCAACGCCACGGTGACCGCGCAGTCCAAGCTGCGCACGCCGCAGCAGTTCCGCGACATCATCCTCAAGTACGACCCGAGCGGCGCGACGGTGCGGCTCGGCGACGTCGCGCGCGTCGAGCTCGGCACCGAGGCCTACGACTTCGCGGTGCGGCTCAACCGCCACCCCGCGTCGGGCTTCGCGGTCAGCCTCGCGCCCAACGCCAACGCGATGGCGGTGGCGAGCGCGGTCCGCGACACGGTGGACCGGCTCGCGGCCACGATGCCGGCGGGCTGGAAGGTCGCGTACCCGTTTGACACCACCAAGTTCATCCGGCTGTCGATCCTCGAGGTGGTCAAGACGCTGATCGAGGCGATCGCCCTGGTCGTGCTCGTGATGTTCGTGTTCCTGCAGAGCTGGCGGGCGACCCTGATCCCGGTGATCGCGGTGCCGGTCGTGCTGCTCGGCACGTTCTCGATCCTCCAGCTGCTCGGCTACACGATCAACACGCTGACCATGTTCGCGATGGTGCTGTCGATCGGCCTGCTGGTCGACGACGCGATCGTCGTGGTCGAGAATACCGAGCGGCTGATGCGCGACGAGCACCTGTCGCCGCTCGACGCCACCGTGCGATCGATGAAGGAGATCACCGGCGCGCTGATCGGCATCGCGACCGTGCTGTCGGCGGTGTTCCTGCCGATGGCGTTCTTCAGCGGCTCGACCGGCGTGATCTACCGCCAGTTCTCGGTCACGGTCGTCGCGTCGATGCTGCTGTCGGTGCTGGTCGCGCTCACGATCTCGCCGGCGATGTGCGCGTCGCTGCTGCGCACCAGGGGCGATCATGGTGTGGCCCGCCGCGGGCCATTCGGCTGGTTCAACCGCGGCCTCGATCGCGTGGCGCGCGGCTACCAGGGCGGCGTCGCGCGGATGCTGCGCGGTCCGTTCCGCTGGCTGGTGCCCTACCTCGCGATCGTCGGCGCGATGGTGTGGCTGGTGTTCCGGCTGCCGACCGGGTTCCTGCCGACCGAGGACCAGGGCATCGGGTTCGCGATCTGGACCCTGCCGTCGGGCGCGGTGCTGCCGCGCACCGTCGAGGTCGGCAAGGCGGTCGAGCACCACTTCCTCGACGTCGAGCAGGCCAATGTCGAGTCGATCGCGACGGTCTCGGGGTTCAGCTTCGTCGGCGTCGGCCAGAACACCGGCATCGCGTTCATCGAGTTCAAGGACTGGGACCAGCGCCCGGGCAAGGCCAGGACCACCGAGGCGGTCACCGGCCGCGCGATCGGCATGCTGTCGGCGGTTCGCGACGCCCAGATCTTCGCGCTGACCCCGCCCGCGATCCAGGGGCTGGGCAACTCCCAGGGCTTCGACTTCCAGCTCCAGGCCGCCGGCATCGACCGCGCCGCGCTCGCGCAGGCCCGGGACCAGCTGCTCGCGGCCGCGGCCAAGGACCCCAAGCTGATCGCGGTCCGGCGCGGCGATCTGCCCGAGACCCCGCAGCTCCACATCGACATCGATCAGGCCAAGGCCGTCGCGCACGGCGTCGCGCCGCCCGACATCGCCAGCACGCTGGCGGCGGCGTGGGGCGGGGTGTACGTCAACGACTTCATCGATCGCGGCCGGGTCAAGCGCGTGTTCGTCCAGGGCGACGCGCAGTTCCGCAGCAAGCCCGAGGACCTCGACGCCTGGTACGTGCGCGGCGGGTCGGGCGCGATGACCCCGTTCAGCGCGTTCGCGACCACGCAGTGGACGTTCGGCGCCGAGTCGCTGTCGCGCTACAACGGCCTGGCGTCGTACGACATCCAGGGCATGGGCGCACCCGGCGTCAGCTCCGGCGAGGCGATGGACGAGATCGCGAGCCTCGCCCGCACGGTCCCCGGCACGACGTCGTCGTGGAGCGGGCTGTCCTACCAGGAGCAGCTCGCGAGCGGCCAGACCCTCGCGCTGTACACGATCTCGATCCTCGTGATCTTCCTGTGCCTCGCCGCGCTCTACGAGAGCTGGTCGGTGCCGTTCTCGGTGCTGCTCGTGATCCCGCTCGGCATCGTCGGCGCGGTGCTCGCCGCGACGCTGCGCGGCCTGGAGAACGACGTGTACTTCCGGGTCGCGCTGCTCACCACGATCGGCCTGTCGTCGAAGAACGCGATCCTGATCGTCGAGTTCGCCGAGGCGGCGTACCACCGCGGCGCGAGCCTGGTCGACGCCGCGGTCACCGGCGCGCGGCTCCGGCTGCGCCCGATCCTGATGACGTCGCTGGCGTTCGTCGCCGGCGTGACCCCGCTCGCGGTGTCGACCGGCGCCGGCGCCAACAGCCGGGTCTCGATCGGCACCGGCATCGTCGGCGGCACGCTCACCGGCACCGTGATCGCGGTGTTCTTCGTCCCGGTGTTCTTCGTCATCGTGCGCAGGCTGGCACGCGGCAAGCGGGTGCCGGGATGATGCGCACCACGATCGCGATCGCCATCGGCACCGTCATGTTCTGGGGGCTCGTCCTCGGGGCCGCGGGCTGCACCTCGATGGCGCCCGCCTACCAGCGCCCCGCCGCGCCGGTGCCGGCGAGCCTGCCCGGCGGTACAGCCTCTGGGGGCACCGCCAGCGCGGCCGCCCTGCCGTGGCGCGCGTTCGTGCGCGAGCCGCGCCTGCAGCGCATCCTCGATCAGGCGCTCGCGCAGAGCCGCGACCTGCTCAAGGCCGTGCTCCAGATCGAGACCGCGCGCGCCCAGTACCGGATCCAGCGCGCCCAGGCGCTGCCGTCGGTCGACGCGGTCGCCCAGGTCGCCGGCTCGCGCTTGATCGTCGGCCCCGGCAACACCACGGCGACCGGCGCGCTGTACTCCGCCCAGGTCGGCCTCGCGGCGTGGGAGATCGACGTGTTCGGCCGGCTGCGCAGCCTGTCCGACGCCAGGCTGCAGGCCTACCTGTCGACCGTCCAGGCCGCGCGCGCCACGCGGATCAGCCTGATCGCCGAGACCGCGAGCGCCTACCTCACGCTCGCCGCCGATCGCAGCCGGCTCGCGATCGCCCAGCGCACGATGGAGATCACCCAGCAGACCATGGACCTCACCGAGCAGCTGGTCACCGGCGGTGCGGCGGGTCGTGGCGACTACTGGCAGGCCGCCACCGTCTACCAGCAGGCGCGCGCGGACGTCGCACTGCTCGGCGCGGCGATCGGCCAGGACCGCAACGCGCTGGACCTGCTCGCCGGCGGCCACGTCGACGACGCGCTGCTGCCCGACGCGCTGCCGGTGCAGCTCGACTGGTTCGCCGACGTCCCGGTCGGCCTGTCGTCCGCGGTGCTGCTCGACCGCCCCGACGTGCTCGCGGCCGAGCACGACCTGATCGCGGCCAACGCCAACATCGGCGCCGCCCGCGCCCAGTTCTTCCCGTCGCTCACCCTGACCGCGGGCGGCGGGCTCGCCAGCGCCGCGCTCACCGCGCTGTTCACCGGCCCGGCCGCGGTGTGGACGCTCGCCCCGACCCTGGCGCTGCCGCTGTTCCGCGGCGGTGCGACCCGCGCCACCCTCGAGCTCGCCGAGGCCCAGAACAAGCAGCTGATCGCGTCCTACGAGCTCGCGATCCAGACCGCGTTCCGCGAGGTCGCCGACGCCCTGTCCACCCGCGGCACGATCGACGAGCAGCTCGCCGCGCAGGTCGCCCTCGTCGACGCCGCCACCAAGGGCTACGAGGTCGCCCAGGCCCGCTACAAGGCCGGCGTCGACACCTTCCTGACCACGCTGATCTCGCAGCGCGCCCTGTACGCCGCCCAGAACTCGCTGGTCGCGACCCAGCTCGCCGCGCTCGGCAACCGCGTCACCCTGTACCGCGTGCTCGGCGGCGGCCTGCAATAGCGCCGGGGCGGCGCTGCCGCAAAATGCGGCGGCGCGCCGGTCGCGGAGGACTGGACAGCCGCCGGCTGCCGGGCGGAGATCCGACGATCGCATGATCCGGCGACTCGGGGCTCTGGCGGTGGTGGGGGTGTGCGTCGCGGGCGTCGCCGCCGCGGACGAG
>JBGQCL010000366.1:0-12222 GCA_041495365.1 Kofleriaceae bacterium
CAACGAGCTCAGGGAACAGCGCGGTCGGCGCGGCCCACCGGCGCCGCGTCCGCGATCATCGCGGTGGCATGATCTCGAATCGGGCGCTTGACGCGCAGGCCCACCGAACCGCCGAACGCCGACCACCGAGAGCCAAGAGCCGAACACCGGGAGCCGAACGCCGGACGCCGGGAGCCGAACACCGGGAGCCGAACACCGGACGCCGGGAGCCGAACGCCGGGAGCCGAACGCCGAGAGCCGGGAGCCGGAGAGCCGGGAGCCGAACGATGACAAGACCGCGCGGGTGTGGGACGCGGCGACCGGCAAGCCGCTCACCAGCCCCCTCGAGCACCAGAACATGGTGGTGAGCGCCCGTTCAGCCCCGACGGCACCCGCGTGGTCACCGCGAGCGGGGACAAGACCGCGCGGGTGTGGGACGCGGCGACCGGCAAGCCGCTCACCAGCCCCCTCGAGCATCAGGACCAGGTGTGGAGCGCCGCGTTCAGCCCCGACGGCACGCGCGTGGTCACCGCGAGCGATGACAAGACCGCGCAGGTGTGGGACGTCCCACTCGATATGGGAACGCTCCCCCAATGGCTGGCGATCGCCGAGCGCAGTCCGTTTGCGCTCGACGAACAAGGTGTGCTCATGCGTCGATCCGAGCTACCTGCGGAACCCGCCTCCTCGAGGGTGACACAGCCGCCGGCGTCTCCGCTGAGGTAGCGCCACCCGAGCACCGTCCTCGCTCGGTTGACATGGGTGCCAGTCTTGCGCCCAACCTTGCCTGGGCATCGCGAGGGCCGAGCCGACGATGCCTGACGGTCGCAGCCGGCGATGCAACTCGGGACAGCCCCGGTCAGCGGCCGGCGGCGAGGAACGCCTCGACCGCGCGCACGAACGCCTCGGGCTCCTCGTAGAACGGCAAATGCCCGCTCTTCTCGAGCACCACGAACTGCGAGCCGGGGATCGCGTTGTGGATCTTGTAGGCGACCGACGGCGCCACGTTGATGTCGTAGCGGCCGGTGATCACCAGGGCCGGGAACTTGAACTTGCGGAGCTCGGGGTTGAGGTCGAAGCGCTGGACGTCGTGCTCGACCGCCTCGTTGACCGCCTTGGTGAACACGCCCGGCTGGATCTGGGCGATGAACGCGTCGCGCTTCTCGGGCGCGTAGAACAGCCAGGTCAGGTACTCGCGGATCCCGGCGTCGCTGGCGGCCTTGTCGCCGAGCGCATCGCCGAACGCGAACCCGTCGGCGCGCTCCTGGCCCTCGGGGAAGATGTCCTTGAACAGGAACACCGTGTCGGCCCACTTGGGCGCCGCCGAGTCGACGGTGATCAGGTGGCGGATGTGCTCGGGGTGGCGCGCGGCGTACGCCATCACGAGGAAGCCGCCCCACGAGTGGCCGAGCAGGTCGATGTGGTCGGCGCCGAGGTGGGCGCGCACGGCCTCGAGGTCCTCGATCTGCTCGGCCAGCCCGCACGGCTGGCCGGCCTTGAGCGCGGCGGACCGGCCGTTGCCGCGCTGGTCGTAGAACACGACGCGCCGCTTCCTGGCCAGGGTGTCCCACGCAGACGTGGTCCCCGGGACCGCCGCGTGCTCGTAGGTGTGGTCGAACCCGGGCCCGCCGTTGACGACGACCAGCGGCACGCCCGGGCCGGCGCCCAGCACCTCGACGTACAGCGTGGCCCCGGGCGCCTGGAAGGTCGCCCCCTTCTCGGCGGGCGCGGCCCCGGCGAGTGCGGGGGTCAGGGCGCCGATCAGGCCAACCAGGCAGCGAACCGTGCGAATCGCGGACAGCGTCATGCTTGCCTCCGGCGCGCAGTCTACATCGGCGGAGCGGCCGATCCGTGGTAAGCGCCAGAGGATGCCGGACTGGAGCGTGGTCGATCTCGGCACCGAGGCGTTCCGCGAGACCTGGGCCCGCCAGCTCGCGCTGGTCGAGCAGCGCCAGCGCGGCGAGGCGCCGGACACGCTGCTGCTGGTCGAGCATCCCCACGTGTTCACGCTCGGGCGGCGGCGCGAGGCCGAGGCCAACGTGCTGATGCCGGGCGACGTCGAGGTGATCGGCATCGAGCGCGGCGGCGACGTGACCTACCACGGCCCCGGGCAGATCGTCGCGTACCCGATCGTGCTGCTCGGCGACGGCGAGCGCGACCTGCACCGCTACCTGCGCAACCTCGAGGAGGCGGTGATCGCCACCTGCGCGCGGTCCGGCCTGGCCTGCGATCGCGAGCCCGGCAAGACCGGAGTGTGGCTCACGACGCCGGGCGGCCCCTCTGCGGGAATGCGGCGCAAGATCTGCTCGATGGGCATCGCGTGCCGCAAGTGGGTCACGTTCCACGGCCTGGCGCTCAACGTCACGTCGGACCTCGGCTACTTCCGGCGGATCAACCCGTGCGGGTTCGAGGCGTCGGTGATGACGTCGATCGCCGAGCAGCTCGGCGAGGTGGACCTGGCCGCGGTGCACCGCGCGCTCGCCGAGGAGCTCGGCCGGGCGCTCGGCAGAACCCGCGCCGACTAGCGTGGATCCCCTTCGGGGCGCGAACTAGCCGGTGCGGACCGAGAAGTCGCGCACCGAGACGATCTCGCGGGCCTCGAGGTCGGCGAGGAAGCTGCGGCCCGAGCCGAGCCGGCCGTCGAACGCGAGCAGGTACCAGACGTCGAGCGTCCAGCGCTCGTGGTCGGTCTCGCACGGCGGGGTCCACGACACGGCCTCGAGGTCGCCGAGGTAGGCCGGGCGCGACGGCGAGGAGGCGACCAGCTTGCCGTACTCCTCGCAGGCCTGGACCAGGGCGACCGCCTGGGCGGCGTCGTGCGACGCGACGGTGCGGCGCCACGCCGAGGTCAGCCGGCAGCGCCCGATCTGACCGGTCGGCGACAGCTCGATCTCGTAGGCCTCGTCGGCGGCCAGCCCGTCGAAGTCGGGGACGTCGAACTCCGGGTACTTGTCGCGCTCGGCGATCTGGTCGAGCCGGTCGTCGAACGCCTCGTAGCCGGCGTCGAGCGTGTCCTCGCCGTAGTAGCCGTAGATCCGGAGCACGAGGTTCTGCGACGGCAGCCGGTGGTCCCAGTCGACCACCGAGATCGCGCCGGCGTAGTCGTGACGGAACCGCTGCAGCGCCGGCAAGGCGGCCGCCACGCGGGTCGCAGCGCCCTCCTCGGCCAGCAGGCCCTGGTATGCGACCCGGGGGTGCAGGCGGATCTCTTCGGCGACGAAGGCTCGTAGGTCGGACGACACCTCGGGCCGATTGTACACGCGTCTCCGCAGGGACGCTCGGGGTCTCGCGGGTCAGGAAACAGCGTGTTCGAGGGCGTCGATCAGCGCAGCCAGCCGGTCGCCGTCGAGCTTGAGCCGCGCGGGGTTGACCACCAGGCGCGATGAGACCTGCGCCACGGTGTCGATCTCGACCAGGCCATTCTGGCGCAGGGTCTCCCCGGTCTGGGTGATGTCGACGATCCGATCGCACAGCCCGGTCAGCGGCCCGAGCTCGATCGCTCCGGACAGCTTGATCACCTCGGCGGTGATGCCCCGGCGCTGGAGATACGCACGCGTGGTCCGAGGGTACTTGGTGGCGACCCGCAGGTGGGCCTGGGCGCGGTCGGCCGCATCGTCCCACGCCGAGGCGGCATGGCCGGCATGCCAGGAGATGGAGGTGGGGCCGCCGGGGCCGCCGGAGCCCGGCGGCCCCGGCTCGGCGCGCTCGGCGACGATCATCCGGCACCGGCCGATCGCGAGGTCGAGCGGCTCGAACAGGTCACGGCCTTCCTCGTCGAGAACGTCGCTGCCCGCGACGCCGGCATCGGCCGCGCCGTGCGCGACGTAGGTCGCGATGTCGGACGACCGCAGCACCAGGACGCGCAGCGGGCCGCAGTCGTGGACCAGCCGGCGCGAGTCGCCGAGCACCGGGGACAGGTCGAAGCCGGCGCGGCGAAACACCGCGGCGGCCTCCTCGAGGATGCGGCCCTTGGGCAGGGCGAGGATGATCGGTCGGTCCATGGCTCTGGCACGGCCTTACTGCCGGGCGCGCCGGATCTTCGCACCAACCGCGCGCAGCTTCTTCTCGATCGCCTCGTAACCGCGATCGAGGTGGTAGACCCGCAGGACCTCGGTCTTGCCGGCCGCGACCAGGCCGGCGAGGATCAGGCTCGCCGAGGCCCGCAGGTCGGTCGCCATGACCTGCGCCGCGGTCAGCCGGGGGCCGCCGCGGACCATCGCGACCCGCCCGGCGATCTGGATGTCGGCGCCCATCCGGCCGAGCTCGGGGACGTGCATGAAGCGGTTCTCGAAGATCATCTCCTTGATCACCGACTGACCCTTCGCCAGGCAGGCGAGCACCATGAACTGGGCCTGCATGTCGGTCGGGAACCCGGGGTGCGGCTGGGTGACGATGTCGACCGGGCGGATCTCGCCGGTGCCGCGCACCCGCAGGCCGCCGGCCTCGGCCGCGACCTGGACCCCGGCGGCGCGCAGCTTGGCGACCACCGCCTCGAGGTGCTCGGGGCGGGCGCCGTCGAGCAGGACGTCACCGCGGGTGATCGCGGCCGCGACCGCGAACGTGCCGGCCTCGATCCGGTCGGGGATGATCGCGTGCTCGATCGGGTGGAGCTCGTCGACGCCCTCGATCGTGATGATCGAGGTGCCGGCGCCCTGGATCCGTGCGCCCATCTTGTTGAGCACGAGCGCGAGCTCCTCGACCTCGGGCTCGCGGGCCGCGTTCTCGAGCACGGTGCGGCCCCGGGCGAGCGCGGCGGCCATCATCAGATTCTCGCAGCCGGTCACGGTCGGGACGTCGAGCACGATCGTCGCGCCCTTGAGCCGCCTGGCCTCGACGTCGACGTAGCCGTGATCGAGGGTGACCTTGGCCCCCATCGCCTGCAGGCCCTTGAGGTGCTGGTCGATCGGCCGGGCGCCGATCGCGCAGCCGCCGGGCAGCGATACCCGGCCGCGGCCGTAGCGTGCGACCAGCGGGCCGAGCACCAGCACGCTGGCCCGCATGGTCTTGACCAGCTCGTAGGGGGCCTCGAGCTTGAGCCTGGACTTCGCGGTCGGCGGCGCGATCGTCAGCTCCGTGCTGTCCCCGTTCCCGTCGACCTGCCAGCCGAGCACGCGGAGCAGCTTGGCCATGGTCGCGACGTCGGCGAGCCGGGGGACGTTCTTGTAGGTCGACGCCCCGCCCGGCAGCAGGGCGGCGGCGAGCAGGGGCAGCGCGGCGTTCTTGGCGCCGCTGATCGGGATCCGGCCGGTCAGGCGAGCGCCACCCTCGACGACGATCTTGTCCATACGCCACCGACGGACGTAGCATGTCCCCCGGGTGAACGCCGTGCGGCGGGCCGTTTATTGCGGCCGGCGCGGCGGGCGCGCCGGGGCTGCGATCAGCTGATCTCGACCGAGATGCTGCCGTTGACCAGCTGGACCGACACCGCACCGCCCTGCTCGACGCCGAACGCGCCGAACGCGACGTCCTCGAGCTGGCGGGTCAGGGTCGACGCCAGGCCGCGCGCGCCGGTCTCGCGGCGCAGCGCATCGCCGACGATGTGATCGAGCACGGCCTCGTCGATCGTCAGCTCGAAGCCCTCGAGCCGGAACTCGCGGGTCATGCGCAGCACGACATCGCTGCGCAGGATGTCCTTGAGCGTCGCGGCGTCGAGCGCGCGGAACGGCACGACCCGGGTGAACCGCGCGACCAGCTCGGGCAGGAACCCGTAGGCCTGGAAGTTGGCGACGTTCTCGACCTGCTCCGCGGACAGGTCGACCGCGATCGCGTCGGGATCGACCCCGCCGGCAGCCTGGTCGCGGCCGAACCCGATCTGGTCGCGCATCGCCCGGCGGTGGGCGATCTGCTGGAACCCGGAGAACGCGCCGGCGGCGATGAACGCGATGTCGGCGGTCGACATCACGACGTGGTCGGCGTACGAGCTGTGGGTCAGATCGAGCGGGACCACGACCTCGCTGGCCTCTAGCATCTTGAGCAGCTCGCGCTGCACGCCCATCCCCGTGACGTCCTTGGTGGTGCCCGCGCCGGCGAAGATCGCGTTGTTCTGGCCCGACGCGATCTTGTCGAACTCGTCGAGACAGACGATGCCGATCGACGCCAGCATCGGGTTCTCGTCCGCGGTGTGGAGCAGGCGGGTGAGGATGGTCGACGGGTCCTGGCCGACGTAGCCGGTCTCGGAGTACGTGGTGATGTCGACCAGCGCGGTCGGCAGCTTCAGGATCTTGCCGAACAGGGTCTCGACCAGGAAGGTCTTGCCCGACCCGGTCGGACCGACGCACAGGAAGTTGGACTTGCGCGGCAGCTCGGCGCGGTCGACCCCGTCGATGTAGATCCGCTTGATCCGCTTGATGTGGCGGTAGGCCATCAGGCACAGCGCGCGGCGCGCCGCGTCCTGGCCGCGGTAGCCGTGGTCGGACAGCGCCTGGAACATCGCCTGGGGGGACGGCGACGGCAGCTCGCGCACGAACTTGATGAAGTGCTCTAGGCCCTGTTTGCGGACCTTGCGGTGAGGCTCCATCCGACGAGTCCTGCCGCAAATCGTAGCCCAAGGCAGATCGTTTGACCATTCGTTGCCGGCAGTGGCCTAATCGTGACGGTGACCACGCCGAGCCTGGTGCGCCCGTTCCTCGATGCCGCGCCCGCCGCCGTGCGGCCGGTGCTGGAGGCCATCGCCGACCTCGACCGCCGGCTGTGGGCGATCGTCGCCGAGGGCCGCGCCGCGTGGCCGGCCTTCGCGCTCGAGGCCCGGGACGTGGTCGAGTTCATCGCGCGTCAGGCGACCGCCGAGCTCGCCGACGCGGCGCTCGACGGGCTGCGCCCGGCCGATCTCTACCTGGCGTGCGCCTGTGCCCGCCACGTGCCGGGCGCGGTCGCCGCGTTCGACCGCGACTACATGCGTGAGGTCGACGTCGCGCTCGCCCGGATGCGGATCGGGCCGCCCCGGCTGCACGACGTCAAGCAGCTGGTCCGCCAGCGCCTGTTCGTCGGCGGCGGCACCGCGGCCCAGCCGGCGGCGCCGGGCAAGATCGCCGAGTACGGCGGCCGCGGCGACCTCAGGCGCTGGGTGCGCTCGGTCGCGGTGCGGACCTGCCTCAACGAGCTGCGCAAGGGCCGGCGCGAGGTCCTGGTCGACGACGAGCAGCTGATCGCGCAGCACGCGATCGCCGCCGACGACCCCGAGATCGAGTACATGAAGCGGACCTACGCCCACGAGTTCCGGACCGCGTTCGGCGAGGCGCTCGCCCGGCTCGGCGCACGCGACCAGACCCTGCTGCGCTACCACCACGTCGACGGCCTCAACATCGACGAGATCGGCGCGATCTACCGGATCCACCGGGTCACCGCGTTCCGCTGGATCGAGAAGGCCAAGGAGCTCCTGGCGCGCTCGACGCTCGAGATCCTGCGCGGCCGGCTCCGGCTGCCGGCGAACGAGCTCGACAGCGTGCTGCGGATGATCCGCAGCCAGATCCACCTCTCGCTGGTCCGCCACCTCGGCGGGCCGAGCGACAGCGTCGCCGACGACGCGATCGAGCTCGATCCGAGCGAGCTCGAGGAAGTGGATCGCTAGCCCGCTGGGCGACCGCGCTCAGCGCACGACGTCGCAGATCGACGGCCCGGTGTGGCGGACGTCGAACATGTGATCGGACAGCCCGAAACCCCAGCCGCATCGCCGGTCGGCGACCTCGCCGGTCTCGACATCGACCCGGGCGACCCCGGTCGGGAACTGCACAATCAGGTCGCCGGACGCCGTCCAGTCGACCTCGGCGCCGCTCCACTGCGCGCTGTCCCAGAGGATCTCGCCGGCGCCCGATAGCAGCGCGAGCCGCGGGCTGTGGAACGCGGCGACCCGCGAGCCATCGGCGCTGGGCCGGAGTGCGAGCTCGCCGACGCCCGGCAGCCGCGCGATCGCCAGGTCGCGGGCGTAGACCACCACGTCGTCGTGGTCGAACGGCCGGTGGGTGTACAGGTGGCCCGCGCGGTCGACGGCGCGCAGCTCGCCCGGCACGCGGTAGGTCGTGCGCGGCTGGACCGTGGCGTCCGGCCGCAGATCGCCGCCCGTGAGCTCGCCGACCAGCAGGCCGTCGGGGGTCTCGGCGATCTCGAGCGCGACCACCCCGCCGGACAGCCGCGGATCGAGCACGACGAGCTTGCCCGGCGAGATCGCGCTGCCGACCCGCACCGGCTCGCCGAACACGTGCGCGGCGGGATCGTAGCGCAGCAGCATCGCCATCCCGCCGTCGCTGGTCGTCAGCAGTCGGCTCGCCGGGTCGTAGGACACCTCGCGGTCGCGCGCGCTGTACGGCAAGAGCTGGTGCACCGTCGTGGTCAGCCCGTCGAACACCGCGACCTGGAACGCGGTGTCCCGCCGATCGAGCAGCCTGCGCTGCAGCGTGACGATCGCGTAGCGCTCGTCGATCGGGACGACGTCGAGCCAGTCGGATCGGTTGCGGCTGAGCTCGAACCGCGCGCGCTCGCGCAGCCCCTGGCCGGGGCCGAGGCCGGGGCCGAGGCCGGCGCCGGGGCCGAGGCCGGCGCCGGGGCCGGGGGTTGAATCGAGCAGGACCGACTGCTGGTCCGAGCCGCTGACCAGCACGCCGATCGGTGTGACCCGCAATCCGGTGAGGTCGTGCACGCTGTAGCCCAGGAACCGGTGGGCGTCCGGGGTCGCGAAGCCGAGGCTGGCGCCGGCGCCGACCACGAGGGCGTCGTCGGTCATCGCCACCGGCAGGGCCACGACCGGGAAGCCACCGGTCGCGACCGGGCGCGGGGTGCCGTCGGTGTTCCACCAGATCAGCTGGGTCATCACCGCGCAGGCGACGACGTCGTCGGTCAGGAACCCGAGCGGCAGCGGCGCGTTGTCGCTGTTGACGACGTCGTCCTCGTCGGCCGACTCGTCGTTCTCGTGCGGCCAGCGCCGAGCGACACACAGCGGGACCTTGCGCACCGTTCCGTGTGCGAGCTCGATCAGCGCCGGGTGGAGGCTGCGCGGCCGGGTCACGGCGAGCAGCTCGCCGCTCGGCGACAGCACGGCGTGTCGGATCGGAAACGGCAGGTTGGGCGTGCCGCCGCCCCAGCGCGCGCCGTGGTCGACGACGACCCACCGCCCGTGCAGCTGCTTGTCCGCGGCGACCAGCGCGAGCACGCGGCTGCCGCGCGCGATCAGCTGCGCGATGTGCGTCCCGGGCTCGGGCACCAGCCGCGACCGCAGCGCGCCGCCGGCGTCGACCAGCTCGACCGTCTGATCGGCGCGCAGGATCAGCAGCCCCTCCGAGGTGGCGACGAGGGCGGTCGCCGCCACCTCGCCGCGCGCGGTGGCGCGGTCGACCACCGCACCGGCCGCCGTGGTCCGGACCACGCGAACGCCGCCCGCCGCGTCGAGCATTCCGATCGCGAAGCCGTCGCCGTCGCGCAGCAGCGCGATCGCGCGCGGCGACGTGCCCTGGATCACCACCGGCTCGCGCGTGCCGTCGAGCACAGGCCACAGCCGGATGCCGCCCAGCCGGTCGGCGGTCGCGGCCGCCAGCCCGTCGACGGTGATCCCGAGCACCGTGATGTCCGCGCCGTGTGCCGCGCTCAGCGGCGGTGGCGGTGGCGGTGGCGGTGGCGGCGGCGGCGGCGCTGCGGGCGTCGCGGGGGCGGCCGGCGGTGCGGAGACCGGCGCAGGCGCCGAGTCAGCCCCACACGCGGCAAGGACCAGGCAGAGCCAGAGGCGCATGTCGTGGAATCAACGCCCGGTGCGGTGCAAAAAGTCTTGGACCGACGACGACGAGAGTGAGCCGGGCCACCCGACGGTGCTCGACGTTTCCGTAACGATGAAAGTTTGCAGAGTCCGGGCGCTTTCCTCGAGAATTTGGTTGAGCGATCGAGGCGCGAGATGTTTGAACAGGATTACGTGGAGTCCAAGGTGGACTTCAACGTTGTGTAGGAGGCAGTACACATGGCGCTCGGTACCGTGAAGTGGTTCAACGATGCCAAGGGCTACGGCTTTATCAGCCGGGCTGATGACGGCAAGGACGTGTTCGTCCATTACTCGTCGATTTCGGGGGATGGCTTCCGCACCCTGAACCAGGGGCAGACCGTCGAGTACGACGAGCAGCAGGGGCCCAAGGGGCTGTTTGCCGCGAAGGTCCTCAAGGTGCTGTCGAGCTAGGGCGTCGCCCGCCCGCTCGCCTGCGTCGATTCAGCCTCGATTCAGCCTCGATGGGGCTTGGGCGTCGATTTGAGTCCGGCCCAGTCCGGCCGATGTCGCCCGGTCCAGGGGAAGACCGCGGCGTCGGTCGTCCTGAAGCCCGCCCACGGCCTCCGGCTGCCTCGATTCGAGCGTGAGCGAGCGCTAGCGGGCCAGCTGGGTCGCGCGATACTCGCCGGACGGCGTGCGAGCCAGGACCACGGAGAACGCCTCTTTCGCCGTGCGGACCTGCAGCACGAAGGTGCCCTCGGGTGCGCCTTGCACGCCGGCCTCGGCAGGCGTGAGCAGTTTCCAGTCCTTCATCGGACCGGACTCGACGACAAGCGCGCCAAGCATCTCGCGCAGCTCGGCGGTGGTCTGCGCGACGACCTTGCCCGCGGCGTAGAACGGCGTCGTCGAGTACCCGGCGAGCTTGTCGATCTGGGCGGTCGCGAACGCCGAGACCCACAGGTTGGCGGCGAACAGCGCCTGCTTGTCGGTCACCGACGAGTCCGGCGACACCTTCTGCTGGGCGAGACCGTCGTCGGGCGTGACCGTCTTGGTGCCGATCGCCGGCCGGTCGGGCTTGCGCTTGCCGGGCAGCTTGGCGGTGTTCCTGACCATCGCGCCGTCGTCGAGCACGCCCTGGCCGCCGTCGTCCGGCACCTCGGTGAGGATGTAGGGCTCGACGTTGAACGTGCCGCACTGCCGCCAGTTGCGATAGAAGCCCCAGCGCAGGTAGATCCGACCGTCGACCGAGCGGATCGCCTCGGGGGTCGTCTCGTAGGGGCCGGCCGAGATCACGGTGTCGACCGCGGCGACGTCGAACTCGGTCTTGCCCGAGGTCTTGGCGATCGTCACCTTGTGGACCGTGCCGTCGGGGTTGACCGAGAGCTCGAGGTTGACCCACAGGTTCTGGTCGTTGAGCGGGTAGTCGGCGCCCTTGCCATCGAGGTTCTCCAGGAACCCGAAGCCCCACAGCTCGTGGATCCGGCGGTGCATGCGCGCGACGTAGAGCGCGTACGGATGCGCGCGGGTCTTGAGCGCGGTCTGGTTGCCGACGCGGACGTCGGGGATGAAGTTCTCGAGCGAGCTCTTGATCGCGTCGAGCTTGCGCTCCCACCGGCCCTTCTTGCTCGTCATCCTGCGCGCGGCGACCTGGCGCTCCTCGTCGACCCTGTCCTTGCCCATCATCCGCTCGTAGTCCTTGAACGTCAGCGGCGTGTTGATGCCGGGCGTACCGCGCTTGCCGATCTTCTTGCCGTCCTTGCCGTGGTCGACGATCGAGCCCCGGCCGCCGATGCCGCGCATCGCGAGCACGCTCGGGTTCTCGCCGGTGCCGTCATCGCCGTTCTGGCCGCCCTCGCCCTTGATCGCGCCCTTGGCGACCTCGGCCTTGCCCGAGTGATCGGTCTCGCGGATGTGCCTGTCGGTGGTCGCCTGGCTGTCCTCGAGCTGGCGGATCCGGTCGTCGGGCCCGCCGATGTCCGGGCTGGTGTGGTCATCGCTCTCGCGCGACGCGACCTCCCTGCCCTCGGAATCCTTGTCGAGGTTGGTCTGCTTGGCGCGGGTCTCCTCGGCGACGTCGCGGTTCTTGTCGGACAGCTGCTTGGCGTCGTCGGGGGCCTTGTCGACGACGTGCTTGTCGTCCTTGACCTCGACCATCACCATGTTCGGCGGCGGTGGCGGCGGCGGCGTCTTCTTCTGGTCCTGCTGCGGCGGAGGCGGAGGAGGCGGCGGCACCGTCAGCGGCTTCTGGGCGGGCTTGGGCGGCGGCTTGAGCGCGACCTGGAGCGCCGGATCCTCGAGCTTCTCGGCGTCGATCGGAACCGGCGGCTTGGGGGTCAGCGGCTTGACCAGCTGATCGATCGGCGGGGTGTCCAGCGCGACGTCGACCTCCTTGGGCTGGTGGCCGAACTCCGCGGCGACGTCGGTGTTCGCAGTGACGGTGAGCGCGCAATCGAACACTGAGTCGTCGCTCGCCGCCTTGACCGCATTTTCGACGACGCACGCGGTGAGCGGATCACCGAGGATGCTGTGGAGCGCCGGTGGCGTGCGCATCGGTAGTTGACGATAGC
>JBGQCL010000367.1:0-12177 GCA_041495365.1 Kofleriaceae bacterium
AACGGCTCGATCGTCGACGGCCACACCACCAAGCGCGCGGTGCTGACCGACGGCTCGCTGATCGAGCTCGGCCACACGCTGTTCCTGTTCTTCGAGCGGCTGCCGGTCGAGGCCGAGGCGGCGCCGCTGCTCGAGCTGATGCCGACCGACGGCCCGCCCGGGTTCGCCACGCTGATGCCGGTGTGGAACCAGGAGCTGACCCGGCTGCGCCAGATCGCGTCGTCGGAGATCCCGATGCTGATCGAGGGCGAGAGCGGCACCGGCAAGGAGGTGATCGCGCGCGCGATCCACGACCAGTCGGGCCGCCGCGGCGCGTTCGTGCCGGTCAACTGCGGCGCGCTGCCCGAGAACCTCGTCGAGAGCGAGCTGTTCGGCTACAAGAAGGGCGCGTTCAGCGGCGCCCAGAGCGATCACCCGGGGCTGGTCCGCTCGGCCGACGCCGGCACGCTGTTCCTCGACGAGATCGGCGACCTGCCGGCGAGCTCGCAGGCCGCGCTGCTGCGGGTTTTGCAGGAGCGCGAGGTGATGCCGGTCGGCGGCACGCGGGCGGTCGAGATCGACCTCCGGGTCGTCGCCGCGACGCACCGCGACCTCGACGACATGGTGGCCGAGGGCAGCTTCCGCCACGACCTGTTCGCGCGGCTCGCCGGGTTCCGCGTCGCGGTGCCGCCGCTCGCCGAGCGCCGCACCGATCTCGGCGTGCTGATCGGCGTGCTCCACGCGCGGATCTTCCCCGCCGAGCACCCCGGGTTCGACATCGACGCCGCCCGCCTGCTGCTGCGCTACCCGTGGCCGCTCAACGTCCGCGAGCTCGAGCAGGCGCTCGCGACCGCGCAGGTGCTCGCGGGCGCCGAGCCGGTGCGCGCCGAGCACCTGCCCGACTCGGTCCGGACCGGTCGGCCGCCCGGAGCGCCGCGTCCGGTCGTGCTCAGCGAGAACGATCAGAAGGTCCGCGATCAGGTCGTCGCGGCGCTGCGCGAGCACCAGGGCAACGTGTCGGCGGTGGCGCGCGCGCTCGACAAGGACCGCAAGCAGATCCAGCGCTGGATCAAGCGATTCGGCCTCGACCCCGGCAGCTATCGTTGATCGCCGCCGGCGACCCGCGCCGCGCGGCTCAGCCGGTTTCGTGCGTCCGTCCCAGCGACCGGTGATGGGACGTCGCCACGCACCGCCACGCGCAGCGATGTCCGGCTGATGCCGCGCGCGGCGACCGGCTCGGCTCTTGCTCGACCCGAGCTCGCGCGCGCGGTCGGTTCCCGAGCCTCCCTGTCGCAACAGACCCGAGGGCCGGCCGCGCGATCGCACTTCCCCGGCGCCGCGATGTCACACGCGGCCGATCGTGCGCTGCGCGAGGCCGTACAGCCGGCGCTCGGCCCACGCGCCGACCCGGCTCGGCGGCCGGCCGGCGACCCGGCGCTCGGCCTCGCTGCGCGCCGGGATCCGCCGGACGCGCGAGGGTACGCGGCGATGGACGCGGCCGAACGCGGCGAGGCCGACCCGGGCCAGCCGCGGCGACGCCCGCAGCGCGAACGCGGCGGCGAGCGGCGGCGGCAGCAGCTGCGCGGTGACCGCCTCGGTGATCCGGCCGAGCCACGGCTGGCGATCGCCCCCGCGGCCGACCAGGAAGCGCGCCATCTCGCGCGCGCACGGCGCGACGGCGATCCGGTCCGAGCCCAGCATCTGGCGCATGTACGACGCGTGCGCAGCGTGCGACCGCGGGAGCATGGCCTCGGGGACGCCGAGCAGCGCCGCGAACCGGTTCATCTCGATCACGTAGCCGTCCTTGATCGCGTCGGGCAGCGCACCGTCGAGCCGCTCGCGCACGGCCAGCGTGGTGTCGACCAGCGTCGCGTGCACCCAGCGCAGCGCCTCGGCGTCGTTGGCGCGATACGGCGTTCCCGCCGCCCAGCCGCCGATCGCCTCGCGGATCGTGCCGTGGACCGCGGCATGCATCGCGTGGACGCAGCGCGCGGCGCGGAACGCCTCGTCGAGATCGCCGAACACCATGGCGAACACGCTTCGAAACGTGCGCCGGAACCGCCCTGCGACGTCCGCGCGCGTGCGCGAATGCTCCGCGATCGCGTACGCGACCGCCGGGTGCGCGAGCTGGAGCAGCGCCGCACGCCCACCGCCGAGGAACACGGCGAGGTCGCCGCCGATCTGCCACGCGATCGAGCGCGGGCCGAGGATGCCGGCGCGCGGATCGGAGATCTGGCGGCGCAGCGCGGCGAGCGAGGCCTCCAGATCCGCCCGCGTGACGACCATGGATCATGGTCACCGTCGTTGCGGCCGCGGGTCAAGCCCAGCGTGCGGAGCGGCCACAGCGCGCGAGCCCGCCACGTCGGCTGTTCCGAAGTATGCAGTTCGGCCCGGCCGGCGCGCGGCACAACGGCTGCACGACGGCAATGCGGATCTATGCGGACCATGGTCAGCACCGCCGGCGCCGGGTTGCCCCCCGCCCCCCAGGGGGACGACGTGCTGCGCCCGGGCTCGAAGGCCGGACCATGGCTCGTCGAGCGCGAGATCGGGCGCGGCGGCATGGGCGCCGTGTACGCCGTGGTGCACGAGGAGATCGGTAAGCGCGCCGCGCTCAAGGTCGTACATCGCCGGTTGATGCCGGGCCTCCACTGCGAGCGCATGCTGCTGGAGGCCCAGGTGGTCAACCAGGTCGGCCACCCCGGCATCGTCGACATCTTCGAGACCGGGCGGCTGGAGGACGGCCGGCCGTACATCGTGATGGAGCGGCTGTGCGGCCAGTCGCTCGCGGTGCGCGCCGACGAGAGCAAGCTGTTGCCCGACCTCGTGATCGCGATCCTGCTCCAGGTCTGCGACGCGCTGACCGCCGCCCACGCCGCCGGCATCGTCCACCGCGATCTCAAGCTCGACAACGTGTTCCTGGTCGACACCTTCGACGACGCGGCGCAGCCCCGCGTCAAGCTGCTCGACTGGGGGATCGCCAAGGTGATCCACCACCAGGTCCGGCACACGCTCGACGGCCAGCTGATGGGCACGCCGCAGTACCTCTCCCCCGAGCAGGCGCGCGGCCTGGCGGTGTCGCCGCGGACCGACGTGTACTCGCTCGGCGTGATGGCCTACGAGCTGTTCCTCGAGCAGCTGCCGTTCGAGGCCGAGACCGCGGCCGAGGTCATGGCGATGCACCTGCGGGCCGTGCCGCCGCCGCCGCGCGAGCTGTGGCCCGACATCCCGGCCGAGCTCGAGGAGCTGCTGCTCGCGATGCTCGCCAAGCAGCCCGATCAGCGGCCGGCGATGGCCGAGGTCGCGCGCCGGCTCGAGGCGGTGCGCGGCGAGATCGAGCAGCGGATGCACCGCGCCGGGCGACGGACATCCACCGCGCCGGGCGACTCGCGCTCCCGGTCGTCGCCGGGCCGCGCGAAGTCGTCCGGGCTCGCGCCGACCGAGCCGTTCGCCTGGCGGTCCGAGACCCGGCGCTGGCAGTACGCGATCGGCGGGCTCGCGCTGGCGGTGTCGGGGCTGATGTTCTGGATCAGCCGGACCGGGGACCGCGCCGCCAACGCGGCCACCGCGCCGCCGCATGTGGTCATCAGCGCGAGCCACGCGCCGGTCCGCGCGGCCCATCCCGTCGAGCCGATCGGGGTGACCGGATCGCAGATCGCGGCGCATACCGCGGTCCACCTGCTCGATGCCCCGGCGGCCCCGCCGGCGCTGGACGCCGCCGAGCTCCCCGCGCCCGATGCGGCGCCGCTGCGCACGGCCGAGGCGAGGCCCGGCGATCTGGTGCTGCGCCCCGCGATCGCCGTCGAGCCCGCCGCGCCATCCGCAACCGCAACCCACCGCGCTCGCCCCGCGCGTTCCCCGGTCGCGTCCCCGGCCTCCGCGCGCGTTGCGACGCCCCCGGCGGCGTCGCCCAGCTCTTCGGCCATGCCGCGCCTGAGAGCCAAGGCCGACCCCGACGGCACGCTCGACGTCTACCGATGAGCGAAGCGAATCGTGGGGAGTGGAACCGATGAGGGCCGCGATCCTCGCCGCGGCGGCGCTCGCGATCGCGCCGCTGCCCGCCCGCGGCGACGCGTCGCCGAACGACTCGATCGCGGGCACGATCCCGGCCAAGGCGCGCTCGCTCGCCAGCCGCGGGCGCGCGGCCCACGACGCCGGCGACTACTCGGCGGCGATCGCCGCGTTCACCCAGGCCTACGTGATCGCGCCCAGCCCCGCGCTGCTGTTCAACCTCGCCCAGGCCTACCGGCTCCAGGGCAACTGCGACGACGCCGCGCTGATGTACCGGCGCTACCTCGCGACCAGCCCCGATCCCGAGCAGCGCGCGCTGGCCGAGACCCACCTCGCCAGCGTCGAGCGCTGCCTCCACAAGCTCGCGCTCCACATCCCGGTCGAGACTGCGTCGGGCCGGGTGATCGTGCCCCCGGCGGCGCCCCCGGCGGCGCCCGCCATCGCGGCGCCGGTGTCGCGCCGCGCCCGGATCGAGCAGGACATCGGCCTCGGGCTTGCGATCGGCGGCGGGGTGTCGCTCGCGATCGCGGCGTACTACGCGATCCAGGCCCACGAGGCCGAGAGCCACGTCGCGGCGGCGTTCGACCGGGGCGGCCGGTGGGCGGACATCGCGCCCCTCGACGCGCGCGGGAAGTCGGCCGCGACCACGGCCCGGTGGTTCGGCGCCGGCGGCGCGCTCGGCCTCGCCGGGGGTATCGTGACCTACCTGATCGGCAGGGGCCACGAGGGACCCCCGCTGACGGTGGCGACCGCGCGCAACGGCCTCCAGCTCGGCGTGCGATGGGCCTACTAGCCGGGATCGCCGCGGCGGCCGGCCTCGCGCTCGCCGGTTGCTACTCACCGTCGCTGCGCGACTGCACGGTCAGCTGCGGGTCGGCGAGCGACTGCGCGACCGACCAGGTGTGCGGCGCCGACGGGATGTGCGCGTCACCGGCGGTCGCCGGGCGGTGCGGAGCCGCGGTCGACGCCGGCCACCTCGACGCCCCGGCCCGGACGGACGCCGCGCTCCCGGACGCCGCCCGGACGGCCCGGCTCACCATCCAGATCATGGGCAAGGGCAGCGTGATCATCGAGGGCATCGGCGCTTGCAGCTCGCAGGATCCCGACCGCGGCAACTGCGTGTACGACGTCGTCGCCGGTGCGCCGCTGGCCGCGCAGGCGATGTCGATCACCGCGACCGACGTGTTCGCGATGTGGAGCTCGATCACCTGCGCCGGCCAGGGCGCGCGCTGCCAGTTCACCCCGGTGATCGCCACGGTGATCGCGGCGCGGTTTGGCCACAGCGACCTGCATCGCGCGCTGTGAACTCCCGCGCAGTCGCGCGTGCCACCGCGCCACGCAGCGCGATCACGCGCGCTCCGTCCGCGCCGCCGCGCGCCGTTCCGCCGACCTGCGCGAGTTCTTCGTGGTCTGGGGGTTGCACGAGAAGCTCGCATGCCTGGGGGACCCACGCCGACGATCGAACTCCCGCTCCCTTGTGCGCCGCCGCCGATCCCGCCGGTAGCCCTGCCGGCCCGGCGGCGGCGCCCCACCACCCTCGCACCCGGAGCGCGGATCGGCGCCTGGCGCATCGAGCGGGAGCTCGGCCGCGGTGGCATGGCCACGGTGTACGCGGTCGTCCATACCCGGTTCGGCAAGCGCGCCGCGCTCAAGCTCGTGCACGACGGCATCCTCGGCCCGCAGTTCACCCGCGAGACCTTCCTGCGCGAGGCCCGGATCGCCAACCTGGTCGACCACCCCGGCGTCACCGAGGTGTTCGCGACCGGCAGCTTCGCCGGCCGGCCGTACCTCGCGATGGAGCGGCTGCGCGGCCGCTCGCTCGGCGACCTGCTCGAGGACGGCCCGCTGCCGCGCGACGGCGCGCTCGACATCCTGCTCGAGCTGTGCGACGTGCTGGCGGCCGCCCACGCCGCCGGCGTGGTCCACGGCGACCTCAAGGTCGACAACGTGTTCGTGCTCGATCCCGGCCCCGGCCCCGGCCCCGGCCTCGGCCCCGGCCCCGGCCCCGGCCTCGGCCGCCGCACCAAGCTGCTCGACTGGGGCATCGCGCGGATCGCCGGCGAGGACGATCCGCTCCGCGGCATCATCGCCGGCACGCTGACCTACGTCGCGCCCGAGCAGATCCGGTGCGACGAGCTCACGCCGGCGGCCGACGTCTACGCGCTCGGCGTGCTCGGCTACCGGCTGCTGCTCGGCGAGCCGCCGTTCCGCGCCGACAGCGACCTCGACCTGATCCGCAAGCACCTGTGCGGCGTCCCGCCGCCGCCGCGCAGCAAGTGGCCGGCGATCCCCGGCCGGCTCGAGGCGATCCTGCTCGCGATGCTCGCCAAGCAGCCGGCGATGCGGCCCTCGCTCGCCGAGGTCGCGGACGTGCTGCGCGCGGTGCGCCGGCGGATCCGCCCGTCGCGGCGCTGGCTCGCGCCCCCCGCCCGGCCCGCCGCCGACGTGATCGGCCGGCCGATCCTCGCCACCCTGCCCGGCCGGTCGCAGCGCGTCGCCGGCGCCGCGCTCGGCGTCGCCTTGGTGCTCGCGAGCCTGATCCAGCTGCTCAGCGCTTGATGCCGATCACCAGGCCCTCGGGCGTGGTCGCGCACACCGAGTCGCAGTGCGCCGCGACCAGCTCGTGGAACGCGCGCATCGCGCGGCCGCGATCGCTGTCGTCGAGTAGCTCGCCGAACAGGTACGCGTTGTCGCCGAGCACCAGCCCGCCCGGCCGCAGGTGATCGATCGCCCACCGGGCGTAGTGCGGGTAGCTGACCTTGTCGGCGTCGATGAACACCGCGTCCAGCGGCGCGTGGCCGACCAGCGTCGGCAGCACGTCGCGGCCGGCCCCGACCACCACGGTCACCCGGTCGGCCACCCCGGCGGCGGCCAGGTTGGCGCGCGCGACCTCGGCGTGGCGCGGGTCGTACTCCACCGACCACAGGTGGCCGCCCGGGGCCAGCGCACGCGCGATGTGGATCGCCGAGTACCCGACCAGCGTGCCGAGCTCGACCACCCGGGCGGCGCGGACGAGGCGGAGCAGCAGCTCGAGCAGCTTGCCGTCGCTCGGGCTGACCTGGATCTGCGGGATGCCGTCGGGCACCGCGAACGCGCGCGCCAGGCCGGCGTCGTGGGGCGCATGGACGCGGTTGACGTAGTCGAGGATCGCGGAGGTCGCGGGGCGCTCGCCGGCGCGCGTGGCGTTGTCGGCCATGGTCCGCGGACTCTAGCTCGGATCATTCGCCACGGGAGCTGAAGCAGCGCGCGGCGGCCAGATGCGGGATCCAGCCATGCGCGCGAGCCGAACGGTTGGCCCCAAGGGATGCGATGACACGCCTTGACATTTGGTCAACCATTGTCATATTCACGTGGGACCCGTGAACGAGCCGCTCCCACCCGCCACCGTGAAGCGGTTGCTCGTCGCGCTCCTCGCGACAGGCACCCTCTCGTTCACCAGGCACGCGTACGAGGAGATGGCCAAGGACAACCTGACGGAGATCGACGTGCGGAACACGCTCGGGGGTGGGACGGTCCGCCCTGGCGAGCTGGTCAGCGGGACGTGGCGTTACCGCGTGGAGACCAGCCGCATGGCCGCGATCGTCACGTTCAGGTCAGCGACCCACGCGGTCGCGGTGACGGCCTGGCGATTCAAGACGTAGAGGCCAAGCCTGCTCGATGGGCTGAACATCGAGACAAGAGACGGACGAGCAGACGGTTTCAAGAGACGAACGAGCACAGGATCAGAGGAGCAAACGAGATGAAGTGCATCAACTGCGGTCATGCGATGACCACGAAGCGCGAGAACGTGCCGTACACGGCGCTGCCGGGCGCCGTGCTGATCGGCGTGCCCGTTAGCCGGTGCACCCATTGCGGCGAGTACGAGGTCGCGATCCCGGCGATCGACGAGCTGAACCGCGTGCTCGCGGGCGCGGTCATCCGCAAGCGCGCTCGGCTCGCCGGGGGCGAGGTCCGCTTCCTGCGCTCGTACCTCGGCTATTCGGCGGCGGATTTCGCGAAGCTGATCGGCAGCGACCCGGCGACCGTGTCCCGGTGGGAGAGCGACAAGCAGGCGATCGGGCACCACACCGATCTGCTGCTGCGCGCGATGGTCGCGCTCGATCGCAAGGTCGACGAATACCCGATCGCGACGTTCGCCGAGGTCAAGGCGAAAGCGACCCAGCGACCGCGGTACGCGTTCAAGCCCATCGCGAACAAGTGGAAACCGACCGAGCTGAGCGCGGCCTGAGCTTCGCGCGGCCCCAGGTCCGTAGGGCGTAGCGCCTGGGAGAGCGCGGACACGCTCGGCTCGCCGTGGGCTGCTGCGCGGATGGGCGTCGGGGCCGCGCCCGCCGAATCACCACCGGCGCCTGCGCGGGCGGCGCGAGGTATGTGCGGGGCCAACGAACGGCCTATCCAGATCACGGTCGCGGCGCCCGACCCCATCCGCTCGCGGTCGCCCACGGCTTGCCTCGCGTTGGCGTCTCACGACTTCGTGGCCTCGGTGATCCGCAAAGACCAGATCTCTGCCGGGCTTGCCGAGCACATCGACTCGCTCCCGCCGTGACAGCGGTCGCGGCACTGCTCACCTGCCGTTTGGTTGTCGTGATCACCCTCCTCGGGTCGCCTCCTGCGACGTGCGTGAACCGTGTGAAGCGTGCCAGCACACCCGTCGTGAGACGCTCGCCGCGGACTCTCTGCTCACCCTGAGTGTGCCTGGAGGTGCCCCATGACGGTGAGTGAGATCGTAGAAGCGGGTCCGGCGCTCGCCGGTGCCCCCATCCACGCCGACGATGCATCGATCGCGCGCATCCTCGGCAAGGGTCCGGTGCTCTGGGTCGGCGCCGGGCTGTCGATCGCCGCCGGGTACCCGACCACCGGCGCGCTCATCGACGCGCTGGTCGCCGCGGCCGACGACCCGATCGACCGGACGCGGTCGTTCTACGAGGTCCTCGTCGATGCGAGCCACGAGCGGCGGGAACACAGCGGCCGCTCCGGGGGCGCGAGGCCCTGGGCACCCAGCTTGACCACCTCGCGCGCCACGTCGAGCTTGCCGCGCTCGACGGGAAACTGGCCCCCGAGGACGACGAGCTCCCAGGGCAGGGCCAGGATCTGGTCGCCAAGGTGCTGCGCCGTTGCGTCATCGGTCGCATGCACGCGCACATGCAAGAGCGGCGGCACGCCAGCCTGGCTCGCGCCGATCGCGTGGCGCAGCCGCTCCAGCGCCGCCGGTGACAGGAACTCGGCCGACAGGCGCTGTCCGATCTGCACCGCGAGGCCGTGGCTTGTCCTGGCGCACCCGCGACCGTGATTTGGATTGGCCGGGCTTTGCCCCGCACATACCTAGCGCCATCCGCGCATGGGTTGGTGGTGATTCGGCGGGCGCGGCCCCGACCCCATCCGCGCAGCAGCCCACGGCGAGCCCCGCGTGCACGCGCTCTCCTGCGCGCCACGCCCTGCACCCGCCCTAACCGTCGGCGCCAGGCTCGTCGTCGTCGCCGTCCGCGCGGCGGTACGGTCCGAACTTCGCGGCCTCGGCGATCTGGTCGGCGACCGCCGCGGCCTCGCGCCGCGTGTAGTCCTCGATCGCCGCGGCCAGGCCGGGGTGGCGGATCCAGTGCGCCGAGTAGGTCGGCGCCGGATCGAAGCCGCGCAGCAGCTTGTGCTCGCCCTGCGCGCCGGCCTCGAACAGCGGCAGCTGGCGCACGATCGCGCGCTCGATGCCGGCGTAGTACGCGGTCTCGAAGTGCAGCAGGTCGACCTGGACGTCGGCGCCCCAGTAGCGGCCGTAGAGCGCGCGCTCGGTCTCGAGGAACAGCGCGCCGGCGACCCGCTTGCCGCCGGCGATCACCTCGACCATGCGCATCGCGTCGGGCAGGTAGCGGGCGAGCGCGTGGAAGAAGCCCTGACGCAGGTAGTCGCGGCCGCCGTGCTGATCGGTGGTGTTGCGGTAGAACCGATCGAGGTCGTCGAGCTGCGCCGGATCGAGCTCGGCGCCCGGCACCCACACCAGGCGCTCGATCGCGGCGCGCGCCCGCGCCCGCTCCTTGCGCAGCTGCTTGCGCTTGCGCGACTTGAGCTGTGCGAGGAAGTCGTCGAATGTCGCGTAGCCCTGGTTGTGCCAGTGGAACTGCATGCTGGCGCGCGGGAAGAAGCCGTGCTCGGTGAGGTGCGCCTGCTCCTCGGCGGTGCAGAACAGCCAGTGGATCGACGAGCACTCGGTGTCGTCGGCGACCGCGCGGACCGCCTCGATCAGCGCGCCGCGGACCGCGCCGGCGTCGGTGCCCGGCGCGATCAGCAGGCGGTGGCCGGTCGCCGGGGTCGCCGGCGCGGCGATCACCAGCTTGGGGTAGTAGCGCAGGCCGGCGCGCTCCGCCGCGCTCGCCCAGCCCCAGTCGAAGATGTACTCGCCGTAGCTGTGCTCCTTGAGGAACGCCGGCACGGCCCCGACCAGCCGGCCCGCCTGTTCGGCCAGCAGGTACAGGCTCGACCATCCGGATCGCCGCTTCTTGGCGGTCGCGGGATCGATCGGCGAAGCCCGATCGCGGGGGGTGGGGACCCCGGCGGCTTTGCCGACGGGGCGGGGGCGCGCCCCCGCGGGATCGATCGACCCCGACTCCTCGAGCGCGCGCAGGAAGCCGTGGCGCAGGAACGGGGACGCGCCGTGGTCGAGCGCGTCCCATGCGGCGGCGTCGAGGTCGGCGACCGAAGCCACCGCGCGGACGGCGATCTTCATGCTAGAAGAAGCCACGAAAGGCCACCATGACGCTCGACCCTGAGACCCGCAAGAAGATCGAAGACCTCGTCGCGAGCGAACCCGTCGTCCTGTTCATGAAGGGCAACCGAAGCTTCCCGCAGTGCGGCTTCTCGGCGTCCGTCGTGAACATCCTCAATACCTTGGTCCCCAAGTACGCGACGGTCAACATCCTGGCCGACGCGAACATCCGCACGGGCATGAAGGACTTCTCCGACTGGCCGACGTTCCCGCAGCTGTTCATCCGCGGCGAGTTCGTCGGCGGCGCCGACATCGTGCGTCAGATGCACGAGTCCGGCGATCTCGAGAAGAAGCTCGGCGACCTGGTCGCCGCGGCGAAGGTGCCGTCGGTGACGGTGTCGCCGCGCGCCGCCCGCGAGCTCTCCGAGGCGCTCAAGGAGGGGACCCCCGGCGACGTGATCCACCTGACGATCACGCCGGCCTGGGAGCACCAGCTCGACCTCGGCCCCGCCGAGCCGAGCCACGTCAGCGTCGCGTCCGGCGGCGTCACCGTGCAGCTCGATCGCGCGAGCGCCGGCCGGGCCCAGGGCGTGACGATCGACTTCATCGAGGCCTCCGACGGCGCCGGCTTCAAGATCGACAATCCGAACCGGCCCGCCACGGTCAAGGAGATCGCCCCCAAGGAGCTCAAGGCGCTGGTCGACAGCGGCCGGGTCACCCACTTCTACGACGTGCGCCCCGACAAGGAGCGCAGCATCGCCAAGATCACCGGGGTGCACCAGCTCGACGACGCCGCGATGGCCGCGATCGAGGCGCTGCCCAAGGACACGGCGCTGGCGTTCCACTGCCACCACGGCGGGCGTAGCCGCGGCGCGGCCGAGCACTTCCTCAAGCTCGGGTTCAAGAGCGTCTACAACCTGGCCGGCGGGATCGAGGCGTGGTCGCGCGACGTCGACCCGACCGTGCCGCGCTACTAGTCCACCGCGGTCATCCGTCGACCGCAGCCTCGACCATGATCTCGACCAGGTAGCCCGGGCCGGCGAGCCGCGCCTCGACGGTCGCACGCGCCGGCGCGTGGCCCGCGGCGACCCAGCCATCCCACACCGCGTTCATCTCGTCGAACCGGCGGATGTCGGACAGCCAGATGTTGGCCTTGAGGATCCGGGTCTTGTCGCTGCCGGCCATGGCGAGCAGCCGATCGATCTTGGCGAGGATCTGCCGGGTCTGGTCGGCGACCGACGGCACCAGATCGTCGGCGACGATCCCGGCCAGGTGCGCCAGGCCGCCGTACACGACGGCCTGGCTCATTCGCGGACCCACCTCGTAGCGCTGGATCGACATAGCGAATGGCGTAGGCCGGTCCGCCGCCCGCGGCAAGGCACACCCGGGGGCTCTGCCCCCGGGCTCCCCCGGGAACGGTGCTACCTGCCCCCGGCACACACCCGGGGGCTCTGCCCCCGGGCTCCCCCGGGAACGGTGCTACCTGCCCCCGGCAC
>JBGQCL010000368.1:0-12166 GCA_041495365.1 Kofleriaceae bacterium
ACCTCGTACCGCGCAGCCTGTGGATCGTGGGCGGCGACGGCTGGGCCTACGACATCGGCTACGGCGGGCTCGACCACGTGCTGGCGTCGAACCGCAAGGTCAACGTGCTCGTGCTCGACACCGAGGTCTACTCCAACACCGGCGGCCAGGCGTCCAAGGCGACGCCGCTCGGCGCGGCCGCCAAGTTCGCCGCCGCCGGCAAGGCGATGCGCAAGAAGGACCTCGGCCTGCTCGCGATGAGCTACGGCCACGTCTACGTCGCCACCGTCGCGCTGCAGTCCAGGAGCTCGCAGACCGTCCAGGCGCTGCTCGAGGCGGAAGCGCACCCCGGGCCGTCGCTGGTCATCGCACACAGCCCGTGCATCGCCCACGGCTACGACCTGGTGCACTCGCCGGCGCAGCAGAAGCGCGCGGTCGACAGCGGGATGTGGCCGCTGTACCGCTTCGACCCCGCGCGCGCCGCCCACGGTGACCCGGCGCTCGTGCTCGACTCGAAGGCGCCCCACCTCGACGTCGCCAGCTACATGGAGAACGAGACCCGGTTCCGCATGGTCGAGCTGCGGTCGCCGGAGCGCTACCAGATGCTGGTCCGCGCCGCGCGCGACGCCGTGCGCCAGCGCTGGTCGATGTACGAGCAGCTCGCCAAGATCCACCTGCCCGCGCCGGAGGACACCCATGACTGACCCGATCACATCTCCGGCCCCGGCCTCGGCCCCGTCGCTCGCTCCGTCCCTCGCGACCTCCTGGCTCGGGCTGGCGCTGCCGAGCCCGCTGGTGATCGCCGCCAGCCCGCTGACCCACGACGTCGAGGCGATCGCCGCCGCGGTCGCGGCCGGCGCCGGCGCGGTGATCATGCACTCGCTGTTCGAGGAGCAGCTGATCGCCGAGCAGCTCGCCGCGCACCGCTTCATCGACGCGCGGATCGACCACGACGCCGAGGCCTCGAGCTTCCTCCCCGAGCGCCAGGCGTTCCCGCTCGGCGCCGAGCCCTACCTCGCCCAGCTCGACCGGCTGCGCCGGCGGGTCGACGTGCCGATCATCGCGTCGCTCAACGGCACGACGCCGGGCGGCTGGACCGACCACGCGCGCCAGCTCGAGGCCGGCGGCGCGAGCGCGATCGAGCTCAACCTCTACGACATCGCGACCTCGCCCGACGAGCCCGGCGCCGAGATCGAGGACCGCCAGCTCGCGGTGGTCCACGCGGTGACCGACACGGTCCGCGTCCCGGTCACCGTCAAGCTGTCGCCGTTCTACACCTCGATCCCGGCGTTCCTGCGCCGGCTCGAGGCCGCCGGCGCGCGCGGCGCGGCGCTGTTCAACCGGTTCTACCAGCCCGACATCGACCTCGAGACCCTCGACGTCGACAAGAAGCTGGTGTTCTCGACCCCGCGCGAGCTGCCGCTGCGGCTCCACGCGCTCGCGATCTGCTCGCCCGACACCCCGCTGTCGCTGGCCTGCACCGGAGGCGTGCACACCGGCACGGACGTCGCCAAGGCGATCGTGTGCGGCGCCGACGTGGTCCAGATCGCCTCGGCGCTGCTCGAGCGCGGCCCCGACTACCTCACCGTGATCCGCGACCAGCTCGTGCGCTGGCTGCGCGACAAGGAGTACGCGTCGAGCGACGAGGCGCGCGGCGTGCTGGCGCGCAGCTCGGCGCCCGACCGCCACGCCTGGGAGCGCCTGCAGTACACCCGCATGATCGAGGGCTGGAAGCCGCGGCGCTACGGCGCGTGACCGCCGGCGCACCGGCGCGCTGATCCGGCCGGTTCCTGGTTCGATCCCCCCATTCCGTTTCCGGAGCGCCAGTGGGGCGCCGCGCGGCGCCGCACCCGACGACGACCCACCGTCAGATCTCCGCGAGATCGCGAACGGCGATCGGGGAACCACGCGATTCCTCGATCGCCCACCGGCGCCGCGCGCCGCGGGAGTGGCGAACGGCCCTCGACATGCCGCGCCGCGACAGACGAGGATCCGATCCGCGCCTGTCGCCCCAACGAGGAGAGCTGTCATGGAAGTACGGGAAGTTTCCCCACGCGCCGCGGCGAGCATCCGGCTCGCGGCTGCGATCGGTTGTCTGTGCGCGCCGAGCCTCGCCTCGGCCCGCGTCACCCGGATCGAGATCACGCAGATCGAGTCGCCGGCGTTCGGCGGCGCCACGTTCGGCGCCACCGGCGCCTACGAGAAGCTGGTCGGGCGCGCGTTCGGCGAGGTCGATCCGCGCGCCCCCGAGAGCCGCGAGATCACCGACATCGAGCTCGCGCCGCGCAACGCCCGCGGCATGGTCGAGTACGACACCGGCATCATCCTCCTGCGGCCGATCGACCCGACCAGGGGCAACCACCGGCTGTTCCACGAGCTCACCAACCGCGGCGTGATCCTGACGCTGGCCGCGTTCAACGCCAGCCCGAACCCGTCGACGACCAACCCGGCCCCGGCGGACGCCGGCAACGGCTTCCTGATGCGGTCGGGCTTCACGCTCCTGTACACCGGCTGGGACCTGTCCGCGGTGGGCACGTTCACGTCGCACTACCCGGTCGCGATCCGGAGCGACGGCACGCCGATCGTCGGGCCGGCCGTCGAGGAGCTGATCTTCGACAACCCGCCGGCGACCCAGCCGACCACCGCGACGCTGACCTACCCGGCCGCGGCGCTCGACCCGGCGCAGGCCACGCTCACCGTGCGCGCCCACTACGGCGATCCCCAGACCGCGATCCCGCCGACCGGCTGGCGGTTCAACGACGCGCGCACGATCCAGCTGTTGCCCGAGGGCACGCGGTTTGCCACCGGCGCGCTCTACGAGCTCGCGTACCAGGCCCGCGATCCGGTGGTCGCCGGCCTCGCGCTGGCCGCCGTGCGCGACATCCCGGCGTTCCTCCACCACGCCACCGCCGACGACACCGGCGCCGCCAATCCGCTCGCCGGGTGGATCGAGCGGATCATCGGCCACGGCATCTCGCAGCCGGCGCGCGTGCTCCACGACTTCGTCCGGCTCGGGTTCAACCGCGACGAGCATGGCCGCCGGGTGTTCGACGGCATCCTCGACTACATCGCGGGCCCGAGCAGCGGATTCTTCAACTACCGCTTTGCCCAGCCGTTCCGCACCCACCGCGAGCACATCGGGCGATGGACCCCCGAGCGGGTGTTTCCGTTCGCCAACCAGCTGGTGTTCGATCCGGTCACCGAGCAGCTCGGCGGCCGGCTGGTCCGCTGCACGCTGACCGGCACCTGCCCCAGGATCCTCGAGGCCAACTCCGCCAACGAGTACTGGGTCAAGGGCGGATCGCTGTTCCACACCGACACCCGCGGCCATGATCTGCTGTTCGATCCGCCCGGCGTGCGCAGCTACTTCTTCTCCAGCTTTCCGCACTCGCCGGCCGCCGGCCCCGGGATCTGCGAGCAGAGCCGCAACCCGCTGTCGGCCGGCCCCGGCCTGCGCGCGCTGCTGATCGACCTCGACGACTGGATCAGCCACCGCGCCGAGCCGCCGGCGAGCCGGCTGCCGCGCCGGTTCAACCACACGCTGGTGCCGTCCCAGCCGCAGAGCGGCGTCGGGTTCCCCGCGATCCCCGGCGTGCGCTACACCGGCCTGATGTCGACCGGCGATCGGTTCGACTTCGGCCGGCGGTTCGACGACGGCGTGCTCGACTTCGCCACCCGGGGCGGCGCGATCGTCTCGCCGGTCGTCGCCTCGCCGTACCCGGTGTTCGTGCCGGCGACCGACGCCGACGGCAACGACGCGGCCGGTGTCCGGTTCCCGGACGTCGCGGTCCCGCTCGCCACCTACACCGGCTACGGCTTCCGCGCCGGGCCGAGCAGCCCCGACCTGTGCGACGCGTTCGGCCAGAGGATCCCGTTCGCCACGACCCGCGCCGACCGGGCACAGGCCGGCGATCCGCGGCCGTCGCTCGAGGAGCGCTACGCCGGCCACCAGGTCTACGTCGATCAGGTCCGCGCCGCCGCCGGGGCGCTCGCGGCCGAGCGCTTCCTGCTCGCCGAGGACGTCGACCGCTTCGTCCAGGCCGCGCAGGCCAGCAGCGTCGGCAACTGACGCCGCGTCGCCGTTTCACGGCGGTTCAACCTGCGACGCCGGTTCGACCGGCGTCCCGGAGCGCGGGAACCCGGGGAACACGTAGCGATCCGCGCGCCCGCCTCGCGCGCTTGCTGGTGCCCGCGGTCGGACAGCGGCACCGCGTGGTCGGCCGTCGTCGCGTGCACGCGCGGGTCGACGTTGCCGAGCGACTCACCGTAGCGGACCAGCAGGATGCGCACACCGCATCGTAGTGCGGCCGCCGGCCGGCACAAAGCAGCCCGGGCGGATTGACCCCGCGGCAGCCGCGCGCTGCACTCGAGGCGATCCTCGGTTCCATCCGCGTTGCATCGAAGATGCCGCGGATTGCTCCAGGGAGATCCTCGCCGTGAGTTGCGTAGAATGGCGCATGCTCAACGACATTCTCCTGGGGCGTGCGTCGCTGGAGGGCGAGAAGCGAGAGACCGATCCGTTCCGCGCCCCCGGCGAGGTCCAGAGCATCCCGTGCGCGACATGCGGCGCCGTCGTGCCGGCGAGCCCGGCCTCCGGCACGCGGTGCCAGCGCTGCATGCAGCCGGCGCCCGTGGCCGCGCCGGCGGTCATGGAACCGCCCTACGATCCGGCGCTCGAGCTCGCGCTGTCGCGCGATGCCGAGCGCGCCAAGGGCCGCAGCGACATCGGGATCGGCCTCGTGCTGCTCGTGATCGGGATCGTCATCACCGCTGCGACGTACGGCTCGGCGCCGCGCGCGGGCGGCACGTACATCATCGCGTACGGCCCCATCATCTTCGGCGTCATCCGGATCTTCCGCGGCCTGGCTCGCGGCACCTGACGAGCGGCCACCGGCTGGCGTCGGTACATCGCCGTACATCAGCAGCGCGCACGAGGTGAGCCGACGTCCACTATCACGCACTGGCGGCTGGTCGATATCGATCGACATGCGCGTGTTCGTGGTCTGCAGCGGGATCGCCGTCCAGCTCGCGGCGGTACCCACAGCGAGCGCTCTCGACGGTCACCGGGGAATCACCCAGTACGCGCAGACCCGGTTCGAGGCGCAGCACGGCCTGGCCCACAACCTCGTGAACTCGATCGCGCAGACGCCGGACGGCTATCTGTGGGCGGGCAGCGAGGAAGGTCTCAACCGCTACGACGGCGTGACGTTCACGACCTTCGATCACCGCAAGACCGAGGGGATCCCGACCAACACGTTCTCGGCGCTCGCGGTCGACCGCGGCGGCACGCTGTGGGCCGGGACGCGCGATCATGGCGTGATGCGTCTTGTCGACGGCGAGTTCACCGTGGTGCTGTGGGATCCCGGGGCGCAGAACGCGCAGATCCGCGCGCTGACCGTGGCCCCCGACGGCGACGTGTGGCTCGGCCTGCACGACCGCGGCGTGGTGCGGCTGCACGGTACCGCGGTCGTCGCGACGGTGACGGCGCGTGACGGCCTGCCGAGCGACGACATCCGCTCGATCCTCGTGGCGCGCGACGGCTCGGTGTGGATCGCCACGTTTCGCGGCCTGGCCCGGTGGAGCGCGGGACGGGTGCTGCGCGGGCCAGCGGCGCTCGACGGCGTCGCGATCGACGAGGTCGTCCAGGACGCGCGCGGCGAGCTGTGGTGCGCGACCGCCAACGGGCTCGCCCACGTGCGCGGCGAAGACGTGGAGTGGGTCGGCCGCGACCGGCTGCCGACGGTGCGCGTCCGTCAGCTGCTGTTCGATCGCGACGGCAACCTGTGGATCGGCACCGGCAGCGGCGTCGCGCGCATGACGCCGGACCGGCAGATCGACCTGCTGCCGCGGCCGGTCGGCATGGTGCTGGCGCTGTTCGAGGACTCCGAGGGCGACGTGTGGATCGGCAGCGAGGGCGGGCTCGACCGCCTGCGCGACGGCGACGTGATCCCGGTCGGCGCGCCGCAGGGCGCGACCGGCGATGTCGTCATGACCGTCCGCGGCGACCCGAGCGGCGCGATGTGGATCGCAGGTGATGCCGGCCTGTTCCGGATCGCGCCAGGCGCGGCGAGCGCGACCAAGGTCGCCGGCGACCACGGCACGATGTTCGGGATCTACCCGGACCACCGAGGCGACGTCTGGTTCGGCGCACGCGACGGCAGCGTCGGCCGCTGGCACGACGGCAAGTTCGCGTGGCTCGGCCGGCGGCCGTGGGAGCGGGTGCGAGGTTTCGCCGAGACCGGCGATACCATGTGGCTCGGCACCGACAACGGTCTGTTCCGGATGCGGGGCGACCGACTCGAGGACGCCGAGTCGGTGCTCGCGGGGATCGCGGTCAGCGCGATCACCCCCGACGCGACCAGCGGACTGTGGCTCGCCACCGAGAGCGGCGTGATGCGCTGGCGCGACGGCGCGTTCGTCGCGATCCCGCCGGGCGGCCCGCCGAGCAACACCTCGGCGACCACGATCCAGTTCGATCCCGACGGCACGATGTGGGTGACCACCGAGGGCGCTGGGCTGTGGCGGCTGCGCAACGGCCGGTGGTTCGGCTTCACGTCGAGGGACGGCCTGTTCGACGACCTGGTGTGGCGGCTGCTCGACGATGGCCTCGGTAACTTCTGGTTATCGTCGAACCGCGGGATCTCGATGATCAGCCGCAAGCAACTCGAGGACCGCGCGGCCGGGCAGCGCTCCACCGTGGACTACGTGCTCTACGGCGAGGGCGACGGCATGCCGTCGCGCGAGTGCGATGGTTCGATGGACCCCGCGGGCTGGCGCAGCACCGACGGCCGGCTGTGGTTTCCGACCGTCCAGGGGGTCGTCGTGATCGATCCGGCGCACCTGCACCGGACACCGCCGGCGGACGCGCTGATCGACATCGTGCGGGTCGACGGTCATCTGCAGCGCGGCGCGCGAGCGCTCGATCTCGCCCCCGGCGTGAGCCGGCTCGAGATCGTGTACACCGCGCCGGCGCTGCGCAACCCCGATCGCCTGCGCTTCCGCTACCGGCTCGTCGGGTTCGACGCGACGTGGAACGACGCCGGCGCCCAGCGGGTCGCCCAGTACACCAACCTCGCGCCCGGTACGTACCGCTTCGTCGTCCAGGCCGGCCGCGATGGCGCATGGGGTCGCGTCACCGAGCTGCCGATCACGCTGCGACCGCAGTTCTACCAGACCCGCGGGTTCACCGTGCTGGCGGTCGCGCTCGGCGTCCTCGCGGTGGTCGCGGTGCCGCTGTTGCGAATCCGCCAGCTGCGCGTCCGGGAGCGCGAGCTCGCCGAGCGGATCCGCGAGGCGATCCGCGAGCTCGCCGAGCGCGAGCAGAAGCTGCGCGACATGCAGGCCCAGCTGGTCGAGGCGTCGCGCCAGGCCGGGCGGTCCGACGTCGCGACCGCCGTGCTCCACAACGTCGGCAACGTGCTCAACAGCGTCAACGTCTCCGCGAGCCTGATCAACGACATCGTCGGCCGGCTCAAGACCGCCAACCTGTCCCGCGTCGCGGCGCTGATCACCGATCACCGCGACGACCTCGCCCGGTTCTTCCGCGACGACAGCCGCGGCCAGAAGCTACCCGCGTACTTCGCCCAGCTCCAGGAGGTGCTCGAGCGCGACAAGGCGGCTGCGCTCGCCGAGCTCGAGGCGCTGATGCGCAACCTCGATCACATCAAGATCGTCGTCAGCTCGCAGCAGGCTCACGTCAAGACCGGCGGCGCGCCCGAGGTGTTCGAGGTTCGCCAGCTCCTCGACGACGCGATCAAGCTCGCGCCGGGCTCGCGGGTGGCCGACGCGATCGAGATCGTGCGCGAGCTCGACGACCTGCCGCCGGTGCGGCTCGATCGCCACAAGGCGCTGCAGATCCTGGTCAATCTGCTCGCCAACGCGCGCGACGCTGTCATGACCCGACCCGGGCCGCGCCGGATCGCGGTGCGCGCGCGCCGCGGCGCCCCCGGCCACTTCGAGATCCTCGTCGAGGACAACGGCTGCGGCATCGCCCCGGCCAACGTCGAGAACATCTTCCAGCTCGGCTTCACGACCAAGCCAGAGGGCAACGGCCTCGGCCTGCACTACAGCGCGTGCGCCGCGCTCGAGCTGCACGGCAAGCTGGCAGCGGAGTCGGCAGGGACCGATCGCGGCGCCACGTTCAAGCTCGTGCTGCCGCTCGAGGCGGTGGCGTGACGCCCCGAGCTCGTTGGCGTTTGCTCTTGCAGCGACGAGCGACGCGCGGCGCCCAGCTCACCGGCCGGCGTCGTACCACCGCAGCACGCGCAGCGCCCGCAGCGTGTTCCAGCGGCTCGGCTCACCGACGGACTCGCCGAGCGCGACGGCGATCGCATCGGGATGGCTGCCGTCGAGCAGCCACCTGCCGGCGGCCTGCCGGCGGTCCCGGACCACGCCCACCGCCTCGTCGACGCGCTCGTCGGGCGCGACCCCGGCGTCCCGCAGGTGGTCGAGGCCGCGCAGCACGTCGTAGCCATGGCGCGGGGGGAACGAGAACGTCACGAACGACGGATCCACGACGTCTCCCGTCGAGCGCCGCCGGAACATGCGCCGCGACAGCAGGTAGTCCTCGCCGCGGCGACGAGCGCTTGCGATCTCCGGCGTGGACCCGGCGGCGCGCTCGTACTCGAGCAGCCCCTCGAGCACGCAGATCGTGGTGTGGAACGACGAGCGCGTGCTGCGCGGCGCCTCGCAGTTCCAGCCGCCGTCGTCGAGCTGCTCGCCGACCAGCCGCTGCGCGAGGCTGCTCGTCGGTCGCCGCAGGTAGCCACCGAGCGCCAGCGTGCCTCCGTTGATGCACGGCTCGACCTCGCCCTCGAAGAATGGCCTGGCGCCGAACTCCGCGTCCCACCGGAACCCCGCCGCGAGCCGCGTCACCGCTGCATCCACCGCCGGGTCATCCGGGTCGGCCCCGGTCGACCGCAGCAGCTGCGCGGTGAACAGCGTTGGCAACCACACCGGCTTGTCGGCTCTGTGCCACGCGCCGTCGGGACCTTGCCGGGACAGGATCTCGACGCCCAGCCCCTCACGGGTGACGCGCGAGCGCTCCCCCGCGACCGCCGCAGGGTCGGCGTCCGCGAGATCGCGCAGGACCTGCCACCGGATGGCCGGATCCGAGTCGAGCAGCCAGTCGATCACATCCATGCACCAGACCATACCCCGCCGACGCGCGCAGATCACCGCTGTGCTCGCGAGCCGACCTAGCCGATGGTGAACCAGTTGCGGAACGTCAGCGTCACCACGCCGAGGCTGGGGACGATCGCCGTCATCGTGTTGCCGGTGCAGCCCAGATCCCACTGCGTCTGGAAGCCCCAGGTGTTGTACCAGATGTAGAGCTGACCATCCGTGCTGCTGACGTACGGCGTGATCGTGTCCGCCGCGCCGAGGTTGAACGGCTGGTTGCCATTGTAGCGATCGCGGAATAGCTGGTAGGTATTGCCTCCCGTGAGCGCCCAGTATCCAGTCGAGCTGTACAGCGACATGGCGCCGCGGCTGTACTCGACCTCGTCGATGTCCGTCCGATGGATCGTGAGATCGAAGTTGTAGGCCCCACCGTGTGCAATGAGCTGGTTCTTGACGTTGCTGATCAGCGCCGCGCACGTCGCGTTCGCGTGCGCGGAGTTGCTGTGGACTGCGACTCCGACGAGAGCCATGGCGATCGCTGCGGGAATCATTGAGCTTCGCATGTAGCCTGCCTTTTCCGCCCCATTGGATGAAGCGAGCTCCGTCCGTGCAACGGCCGCGCCGCTCGCCGGCGACGACAACTCCGCGACGGCAGATGGCAGCGGTCGGCTCGTTGCGCCGCCGTGTCGACACGCGTGTCGTCGCAACCCGACGTGGGGCCCGAGCGGGCCGGAGCGGGCCGGAGCGGGCTGGAGCGGGGTCGCTACGCGCGCTCGAACAGCGCCGCGCCGCCCTGGCCGCCGCCGACGCACATCGTGACGACGCCGTAGCGCAGCTGGCGGCGCTGCATCTCGTAGGCGATGGTGCCGACCAGGCGCGAGCCGGTCATGCCGAACGGGTGGCCGATCGCGATCGAGCCGCCGTTGGGGTTGAGCCGGTCCATCGGCAGGCCGAGCTTGTCGCGGCAGTAGATGACCTGGGACGCGAAGGGCGTCCGCAACCGCGGCCGCCCGGACCTGCGCCGGATCTGGTAACTACGCGCGCTCGAACAGCGTCGCGCCGCCCTGGCCGCCGCCGACGGCACAGTTCGCAAGGTCAGTGCGCTGGCCGAGATACTCAGAGGGCCAAGACGAATGCCATCAGGGAGGCAAACGCCGCGTGCTGAGCATCGATCCCCTGCGGATGATCGAATGCCTGGTGAAACCGCAGATCGGGGTCCAGGATCATCCCCAGATAGGCGCGAAGCCAGCCCTTGTCCTCGGCGGCCCGAGGGTTCCCGTGAGCGGCATGCGGCGTTCCCGCACAGCCGACCAACTGGTCGACGCAGGCTGCGAGTCGCGGATCGCGGACAGCCTGCCGGCATAGTGTCTCGATCGCTCCAGGACTCGCGCCATCGGGCGTCAGGAATGCGCCGAGCGGTGGAGAACCACGCAGGACGCCGTGCACTGCCGGACCAGTGGCCCCCACGGCCGCCAGAGTGTCGTTCGCCAGCCTCTGGGCAGCCGCCACGTCGTTCTCGATGTCCAGGACAACGCCCACCGACCGCGCGAAGCGGAAGTTCGGGTCGTTCTGTGCGAGGCGAGCAAGGTTCGGCAGGTCCCGGCCGTCGGCCTTCCAGCAGCACAGGCCGCTCCAGGCCTGATCGGCCAGGACCCGACAGACGGCGAACTCGTCTCCGCCTTCGACGAGGAGGAGACCGAAGGCGGTGGCCGGCATGGGCAGGTTCTGGCGTCGGCTCATCCTCGGATCTCGGTGCCAGTCCGCTCGGCAACTTCGATCAGCGCGCGATCGTAGATCGTAGCGCGCGTCTCACGCTCGAGTCGATCCAGCCTGATGACGCGCAGGCCGTCGTCGTCAAGATCACCAAAGGCGCGACAGGCGGCATGAATACACTCCTCGGAGTGTGTCGTCGCGAATACCTGCAGATCCCGGCGGCGAGACATCGTTGCGATCCAGCGCCAGAGTGGCTCAAGAACCAGGTGGTGCATGCCGTTTTCGACCTCGTCGATGAACAAGGTGGGCCAGTCGTGCACCGCAGCACAAGCGCCGATTTCGAGACAACGCTGCAACCCCTCCCCCATCAAGGTCATGGGAAGCATGGGGGTCCCGTTGTCCAACCGAACGAAGAGTTCGGCGACGTCGCCACCGGGAGAAAGCAACTCGATGCCAGACAGACGATTGTCGACTTCACGCAACAGCTCCACCAGGACTCCATCCCGCCCGCGCTGCTTCAGCATGGAGACGCATCTAATGTCGGACTCGCTGATACCTGCACTAGAAGAAATCCACGCACTTCCGACCCTATCTGCGATAGGCGGAAGAGTCACCTGAGCCGATTTTCCGACAATCTCCTGACGTGTCTGCTTGTGGTGGTATGTAGTAATGTCGATGTCGAGTTTCCAAGTCGTCGGCGCGAGTGGAGTAGCAGTCTCCCGTGTCATGCCATCCGCACGTCCCTCGCTATTGTCATCCACCTCCAGGACAAGCTGCTCATTGCGCGCGCTTTGCCACATCTTCAATGTTTGCAGTGATCCGTCGTCTCGCGTCACGGAGATCGAGAATCCAGTCCTTGCATCGAAATCAAGAAATATCGGACGCCAAAACCGTTCAAAATCATGGGCTTTGAAAGGGGCGCTGAGGCGCCTTTCCTGAACGTAACGCACAATGTGAGCCGCGTTGAGGGCGTTCTCTGCGATCTGAACTGCCTCCAGAAACGCGGTCTTGCCACAGTCGTTCCGACCGATGACGAGATTCACCCGGCCGAGACCAGCTGCCACTGATTCTCGGATGCCACGGAACCCCGCAATGTGGACGGCGCGGATCATACCTGCTCCTTTACATACGACCGGGAGATCCTAGCACCGTCATCACGGGCCGACGTCAAGCTGGCACGAGATCGGCCCCGATCGTGCCGTACCGCGCACCGATCAGGGCAGCGCCGAGGCCAGCAGATCAGCTACGCGCGCTCGAACAGCGCCGCGCCGCCCTGGCCGCCGCCGACGCACATGGTGACGACGCCGTAGCGCAGCTGGCGGCGCTGCATCTCGTAGGCGATGGTGCCGACCAG
>JBGQCL010000369.1:0-12072 GCA_041495365.1 Kofleriaceae bacterium
CTGGAGCGCCACCGCCCGCTGTTGCTCAACTCGACGGTGCTGCGCGACAACGTGCTGCACGTCGACCTCGCCAACCCCGACCTCGTGGACCGGACCGAGCCGCTGGTCCGCGACTCGGTCCACCTGTTCGTCGAGAGCTTCCTGTGGGACCGCGGCTGGCACGCGCGGCTCCAGCTCCACAACTACGCGCTGCGCGGGGTCGAACTCGAGCTCTCGCTGCTCTTCGAGTCCGACTTCGCCGACGTGTTCGAGGTCCGCGGCGTGCAGCGCCTGCGGCGCGGTGCGCTTTGCCCGCCGGTGATCGGCCGCGACGAGGTGATCCTGGCCTACGCCGGCCTCGACCGCGTCGTCCGCGCGACCCGCCTGGCGTTCGATCCGCCCCCGGCGTCGCTCACCGCCGGCCGCGCATCGTACCGGCTGGCGCTGGCCTCCCAGGGCCACGCCGCGATCGAGCTGTGGGTCGGCTTCGAGCGCGGCGAGACGCCGCTGCAGGCCGCGCGCGCGGAGCCGGCCCGACCGCCGTACGATCGCGCGCACCGCCGCGCGGTCGCGGCGCTCGCGGCGCGGCGGGGCAGCTGCGCTGCCGTCGAAGCGTCGGATCCGGGGTTCGCCGCGTGGATCGAGCGCTCGGCGGCGGATCTCCAGATGATGATCACCGACACCCCCCACGGGCCGTACCCGTACGCCGGCGTGCCGTGGTTCTCGACGCCGTTCGGCCGCGACGGCATCATCACCGCCCACGAGCTGCTGTGGCTCGACCCGGCAGTCGCGCGCGGTGTGCTCGGGTTCCTCGCCGCGACCCAGGCGACCGCGCTCGACCCCGAGCGCGACGCCGAGCCGGGCAAGGTCATCCACGAGGTCCGCGGCGGCGAGATGGCGGCGCTCGGCGAGGTCCCGTTCGGCCGCTACTACGGCTCGGTCGACGCGACGCCGCTGTTCGTGGTGCTCGCCGAGGCCTACTACCGCCGCACCGCGGATCGCGCGCTGATCGAGGCGATCTGGCCCAACCTCGAGCGCGCGCTGGGCTGGATCGATGACCACGGCGACCTCGACGGCGACGGCTTCGTCGAGTACCGGCGGCGCTCGAGCCGCGGCCTGAGCTCGCAGGGCTGGAAGGACTCGGTCGACTCGATCTCGCACGCCGGCGGCGAGCTGGCGGCCGGGCCGATCGCGCTGTGCGAGGTCCAGGGCTACACCTACGCCGCGCGCCGCGCCGGGGCCGCGCTCGCCGCCGCGCTGGGGCGGCCGGATCGCGCCGCCGAGCTCGACGATCAGGCCGAGCAGCTGCGGATCCGATTCGACCGCGCGTTCTGGTCGGAGTCGATCTCCAGCTACGCGCTCGCGCTCGACGGCGCCAAGCGGCCGTGCGAGGTCCGCGCGTCCAACGCCGGCCACACCCTGTTCACCGGGATCGCGAGCGCCGAGCGGGCGCGCCGGGTGGTCGACGCGCTGCTCGACGACCGCTCGTTCTCCGGCTGGGGGATCCGGACGCTCGACGCCGCCGAGGCGCGCTACAATCCGATCTCGTACCACAACGGCTCGGTGTGGCCGCACGACAACGCGCTGATCGCCGCCGGCATGGCGCGCTACGGCCACAAGCAGGCCTGCGCGCGCGTCACCGCGGCGCTCCACCAGGCTGCGCTCCACTTCGATCTACGGCGCATGCCGGAGCTGTTCTGCGGGTTCCGGTCGCGGCCGCACGAGGGCCCGACGCTGTACCCGGTGGCGTGCGCGCCCCAGGCGTGGGCGGCCGGCGCGGTGTTCCTCCTGCTCCAGGCCTGCCTCGGGCTCGAGGTCGACGCGCTGCGCGCGCAGGTCGTGTTCGACCGCCCGATCCTGCCGCCCGGCCTCGACCAGCTCACGATCCGCGAGCTCGCGGTCGGCCGGGCCCGGGTCGACCTCGTGATCGAGCGCCAGACCCACGACGCCGGCGTCTACCTGCGGTCGCGCGACGGCGACGTCAGCGTGATCGTCACCAAGTAGCCTCGACCGGGCCGGCGATCACGTCCGGGGCAGCTCGGTGCGCAGCCGCTCGACCTGCTGCCTGGTGTCATCGCTGAGGTCCATGTGCATCGGGTGCACGGCGGTGCGCCCGAACGGCGCCGAGATGATGATCTGGGTGCCGGGGTGCTTGAGCTTGATCAGCTTGTCGACGACGTCGTGCAGCACGTCCCTGGGCAGGTGCTCCAGGACGTCCATGCACAAAATCACGTCGTACTTCGGATCGGGCGGCGCCGGCTCGACATCGGACTTCCAGATCTTGAGCTTGATGTCGTGCCGGCCGGCGCGGAACCGCGCGAACTCGAGCGTCTTCGAGTCGAGGTCGGCGAGCGTGACATCGAACCCGGCACGGGCGAGCGGCAGCGCGAGCAGGCCGACGCCACCGCCGAAGTCGAGGATGTTCTTCGGCTTCTTGGTTCGCATGTCCTCGAATAGCGCCACGTCGCTGTCGCGCTTGCCGGGCACGAACAGGTGCCACTCGGCGAGCTCGTAGATGTAGTTCGTCGTCTGCTTGTAGAACGCCTTGACCCGGTCCGGCGTCATCGCCGCCTCGTGCTCCCAGCGGTTCCACTCGTCCTTGAGCGGGCTCGACCCCAGCTTCATCCGCGCGCGGACCTCGTCATGTGTGCTGTGGGCGAACGCCATCACATCGGCGACGTACTCCTCCTGATCGCGCGCGAGGTCGGGATCCGGGCGCGGCGCGGCGGCCGGCGGTTGCGCGGCGGCCGGCGGTTGCGCGGCGGCCGGCGGTTGCGCCGCGGCCGGCGGCGCCGCGGCCTGGGTCTGCGCGGGCGGGGACGCGATCGGATCCTTCGGCGCGCCCGACGACGAGCACGCGGCCGCGAGCGAGGTTGCGGCGAGACAGCACAGCCAGCGCGAGGTCAGCATCGCGGCGACGCTAGCAGAGCTTCCCCTCGCTGTGCGGCTCGCGGTCAGAGATCCCGCGTGAAGTGTGGCTCTGCGCGCGCCGACACCGCGAGCCCCCCGACGAGAGCGACCGCGACGGCCACATCAGGTGGGGTGTGCGCGCCCGGGATTACTGGTTGTCGACGCGCGCTTCGAGCACCGCCTGGATGGCGGGATCGACGTCGGACAGGAAATCGTCGCCGGTCGCGGCCTCGATGTCATCGACCGACACCCGGAAGTTGCGCCACGGATCGCTCAGGCCGATCAGCGAGTCCCGGTTCGGCATCATCACGGCGATCACCCGCGTGCTGGTGGTGACGTTGGCCGGGCCCTGGCCGACCGCGTCGAGCACCACGGCGACCTTGAACGTCTTGTCGGGGACCGCGACCCCGGTGCCGATCGTCGTCGATCCGCTGCTGTACACGCCGCCGGAGATGATGAACAGCTCCTTGCCGCCCTGCGCGATCGTGCGCAGCTCGGCCTCCAGCTTCTCCCACGGGCCGCGGTTGTTGTTGGCGGACTGCGGCACCATGTTGGTGAGGTAGAACGTCTGCGAGTTGGCGGTGGTGGTCAGGGTGCGGTCCGCCGACGGGCACATGTGGCCGCGGTCGAACCCGCTGCCGCTGTAGTCGGTGAGCTGGGCCTGGGGCTCCGACGGCGGGAAGGTGTCGTCGGGCCGGAAGTCGTCCTGGCGCGCCGTGCTGCCCAGGTACGAGGTGTTGAGCTCCCAGCTGACCCAGCTGGGCACCTTGCGGCTGCCGCTGTACGACACCACGTAGTCGGCCTTGACCGACAGGAACGCGTCGGGGGTGCCGGTCGAGGTCGGCGCCGGGATGCCCAGCGTGGTGTGCACGCTGAGCTTGGCGCCGCCGCCGCCGCCACCGCTGGTGAAGTCGGTGATCGCGATGTCGTCGACGTCGATCCGGTTGGCGCTGCCGTCGAGCTTGCGGATCTGCAACCGGATCGTGCCGGCGAGGTTGACGGTGAACGTCGCGGTCGAGAACGAGCCGCCGGTGGTCGACCGCGAGGTCCCGACCTGGGCCCACGTGCTGCCGCCGTTCTGGGACTCGAACAGGCCCCAGGTGCTGCTCGCGTCGCTGCCGAAGCTGGCGTGGTGGATCGTCGCCGTGCCGGCGCCGGTGGTGCGGTCGAACTTCATCGTGACGGTGCCGCTGTTCCGGATCCGGGCCGACTTCGACCCGGTCTTGACGTCCGAGCTCGACGTGCCGATCAGCGCGTCGCTCAGCGTCCAGGTCCCGGTGGCGAGCGCGACGTCGCCGGCCGCGTAGGCGGTCTTGGTCCCGGCCTCGAAGCCCTCGGACAGCGTGGCCGCCCCGACCTCGATCGAGCCGTCATCGCCATCGCCGGGCATGCCCGCGGCGCAGCCGGCGGCGGCGAGCGCGGACGTGACGAGGAGCACCGAGCCCCAGGCCCGGCCCGGCGCCCGGAGCCCGAGCAGATCACGAGATCGTCTGTCGCGCATCATCGACCCTTTCGCGAAAAATCACGACTGCGGATCAAGATCACCTCTGGCCGCACGTCCAATAACACACCGACCTTGGCGACTGCATGAAATCGGCCCTGAGGACGTGTGACATGTGCGGAGCGCGATCTGCGCCTGCACGTCGCAGTCGGTGTGATCGGGCGCCGTGCTGGAATGTATCGCCTGTGCGCCGCCTTACGGCCGTCGATCCGATCCGCGCGGCCGTCGAGCAAGCCCTGCCTCGCACGCAGCGCTTGCCGCGCCCGTCGGCGATTCCGATCACAACGCGGTGGCTAGTGGATCAGCCATCCGCGACGCCGTCGGCGACCCCACTGGCCACGCCGCGCTGCGCGGGTGGCGACTCGGCTAGCCACCCGCAGCTTCGCGCAGCGAGGCCGCCGCGGCCCCGGCGGTCGGCGCGGTCGCCGCGGTCTCTGCGATCCGGCGCGCCCGGTCGAGCTCGTCGACCAGCTCGGCGAGCGACGGGATGTCGTCGTCGCGCTCGATCATCGTCGAAACCACCCCGAACCGCGCGACCGCCTCGCCGAAGAGCTGCCACACCGCCTCGCACACCGGGTGATCGTGGGTGTCGAGCAGGTGGCTGCCGTGATCGCTGTGGCCGGCGAGGTGGATCTGCGCGACGCGCTCCGGCGGGATCGCCGCGAGGTAGGCGCGCGCGTCCCAGCCGTGGTTGGTCGAGCTGACGTAGATGTTGTTGACGTCGAGCAGGAGGCCGCAGTCGGCGCGCCGCGCGACCTCGGCCAGGAACTCGGCCTCGCCGAGCGAGCTCGCCGCGAACGTGACGTAGCTCGACGGGTTCTCGAGCAGGATCCGCCGGCGCAGCCGGTCCTGGACCCGGCCGACCTTGTCGACCACGAGGTCGAGCGCCTCCTCGGTGTACGGCATCGGCCACAGGTCGTGGGCCGAGTGGCCGCCGAGCGACGACCAGCACAGGTGATCGGACACGTAGGGCGGGTCGACCTCGTCGGCGAGCGCCGCCAGCCGCGCGAGGTAGTCGGCGTCGACCGGATCGACCGAGCCGATCGACAGCGACACGCCGTGCAGCACGACCGGCCAGCGCTCGGCGACCAGGCGCAGCACGCGCCGCGGATTGCCGCCGGCGACCAGGAAGTTCTCGCTGATCACCTCCCACCAGTCGACGCGCGGGTCGCCCTCGACCACGTCCTGGTAGTGCGGCAGGCGCAGCCCGAGGCCGAAGCCGAGGCGAGCAAACATGGCGCTAGCTTACCTCACGGCCGGGGCGGCCGGCCTGGCGTGCCGCGCTCACGCGGCCTCACCGACGTGCGGGCCGGCCGGGCCGCGCCGGGCGATCAGGCCATCGATCGACGCCGGGCCGGCGCCGCCGAGCAGCAGCCACACGAACGTCACCAGGTAGGTCAGCTCGATCGTGGTCGGCAGCGAGGTCAGGAGGTCGACGAAGCCGTCGGCCTCGCCCAGCTTGGCGGTGAGGATCGCGACCGTCATCACGCCGATCAGCAGCAGCGAGACGATCCGGGTGCCTAGCCCGACGATCAGCAGCAGGCCGCCCCCGAACTCGATGGTCGAGACCATCGCGGCCTGCGGCCCCGCGAGCGGGATGTGCAGGCTCTCGAAGTACCCGGTGACCTTGGCGAGGTTGGTCAGCTTGCCCCAGCCGGTGATCACGAACGCGGTGCCGACGACGAGCCGGACCGCCAGCGGGCCGAGCCAGTCGAGCTTGGCGCACAGCCGGAGCGCGCGCTGGTACAGGGTCTTGATCGAGGTGAGCATCGTGTTCGTCTCCTGATGGGCGATCATGGTCGGGCTTGCTACGCCGCGCGATCGGTGGAGTAACGATTCGCGAGCCAGGCAATGCTGCCAGCCAATGCTGGGTGAGCGCCGGCGCGCCGACGCGGCGCGGCATCGCGATCCATCCTGCGAGCCCGCGCGTAACACCGGCCGGGGACGGACGTACGCAGGGCCAACCCCGTGGTTTCCACCGATGCGATCGAGACGGCCGGATGGCGATTCAACACTCCATGTAGGTGCGCTGCGCACTCAAAGCTCGTTGAACCTGCGTTCTCGGCGATCGTCGCATTCCCTGCGCAACGGATCTCGTGTACTCGAAACCTACGGGAGACCACGAGGTCCACGAAGGAGCAATGAAGATGACGATGAACGGAAAAGCGATCGCGATGACCGTGGCGGGACTTCTGCTGGCCGTCGGGCCGCGCGTGGCGAACGCCGACGACAAGACCAAGGAAGCCAAGGTCAAGTGCAGCGGCATCAACGCGTGCAAGGGCAAGGGCGGGTGCTCCGGCGCCTCGAACAGCTGCTCGGGCCAGAACGGCTGCAAGGGCAAGGGCTGGGTCGAGGCCTCGGCCAAGGAGTGCAAGGACAAGAAGGGCACCGTGGTGGCCGACAAGGACGCCAAGAGCAAGGACGCCAAGGACACCAAGGCGCCCGCCAAGAAGTGACCGGTGCGGTGGCGCACGGCCGGGCCTGTCCGGTCGCGCCGCGCAGCTAGTCGGTGGCCGCGTCGATCGCAGACATCTGCGGTAGATCGCGCCGCGTGATCACCGGCGCGTGCAGGAGCTCGGGCACCAGGCTCGCGGGCACGGCCGCGCCGAACAGCGCGCCGGAGAGCTCGTCGGGCTCGTGCGGATCGAGCGCGGCGAGCGCCGCCGGCGCGTCGACGCCGGCGACCGCCAGCCGGAGCGCGAGGCCGCGCGCCAGACCGGCGAGCGTCGCCAGCAGGCTCGGCCCGAGCCGGTCGATCGCCGCGCGGTCGACGGCGAGCCCATCGAGCGGCAGCCGGTGCAGCTCGCGCAGCGAGCAGCGGTCGTCGACGTGGGCGAGCGTGATCCGCGGGCCGAGCGCGCGGATCGCGGCGAGCGCACCGGCGAGTCGCTCGAGCTCGTCGTCGGACGGCGGCAGGCCGGGGAGCTCGAGCTCGAGGTCGAGCAGCACCGGCTCGAACCCGGCGCGGGCGACCGCGCGCTCGAGCTCGGACGCGAAGTCCGGCGCGGCGGCCAGCGCGGCCGGGAGCCCGACCGCCAGCCGCAGCGCGAGGCCGCCGGCGAGCCAGTGCGCGGCGTCGCGGCAGGCCTGGTCGAGCGTCCAGCGGGCGAGCCGGTCGCCGAGCGCCGGATCGCCGCCGAGGATCGCGGGCAGCGCCTGCGGATCGCGCTCGGCCGGCGGCCAGCGCGGCCGGGCCCGGACGCCGAACACGACGCGGCTCGCCGGCTCGACCCGCGCGGCATAGTCCACCGCGAGCTCGGTGTCCCCACCCCCCCTCTCGCTGCGCTCGAGCACGAGCTCCAGCTCGGCCGCGAGCGCGGCCCGGCGCGCCCGCAGCTCGCGCGCCGCGGCGGTCAGCACCCGGATGTTGCGCCGCGGGGTGCGCTCGGCGTCGTACATCGCGGCCCGCGCGTGATCGTCGAGCCGGCGCAGCTCGCCGACCGGATCCGGATAGTCCGCCGCGCCGAGCCGCGGCCGCAGCACGAGCTCGCGGCCGTCGACCGCGAACGGCTGGCCGAGCGCCTCGGCGAGCTGCAGCGCGGCGGCGGCGGCGCTGCCCGACGCCGGCTCGGCGGTGATCACGAGCAGCTCGTCGGGGCCGGTCCGCGCGACCAGCGTCGCGCCGGTGAACGCCTCGATCGGGCGCGCGACCTGGTCGAGCCGGATCTCGAGGTCGGCGCCGCGCACGCGCTCGATCACCCGGGCGGTCGCCGCGCGGATCAGCGCGTCGCGCGCCGCCACGGTCAGTCGATCGAGCTGGCCGGTGCCGAGGTCGATCGCGATCGCGGAGCGCGCCGGGCCGGGGTCGGCGCGCCGCAGGTAGCGCTCGACCAGCTGGCGGTTGGGGATCCCGGTGACGTCGTCGTAGAACGCGAGCTGGGTGATCTGCTGCTCGGCGTGCTTGATCGCCGTGACGTCCTGGGTCGCGCCGATCAGGACGACGCCGCGGTCGGTCATCCCGAGCTCGGCGTCCTGGTGGACGAATCGCTCGCTGCCGTCGGGAAACACCAGCCGGAAGTCGAGCTGGTGCGGCGTGCGCGCCGCGAGCACCGCCGCGACCCGGGCGCGGTCGTCGGGGTGGACGTAGTCGACCAGGTGGTCGCGCGCGTGATCCGGCGGCGCCTCGGGCCAGAACACCGCGAGCGGGTCGCTGGCCCAGGTCAGCTGGTCGTCGGCGGCGAGCTGCCAGTGGACCAGCCGCGCGAGCCGCTGGGCGCGGGCCAGCCCGGCCGCGGCGTCGTGGGCGGCGGCGGCGGTGGCCGCGGCGCGCAGCATGTAGCGTACCCGGTGGGACAGCAGCGGCAGGTTGAGCGGCTTGGTCAGGAAGTCGGTCGCGCCGGCGGCGAACGCGCGCTGGACCGCGTCGAGGTCGTCGCTCGCCGTCATCACCAGGATCGAGGTCGCCGCGCCCCCCGGCCGCATCCGGATCCGGCGGCAGACCTCGTAGCCGTCGAGGCCCGGCATGTGGATGTCGAGCAGCACCGCGTCGGGCGAGGTCCGGTCGTACTGCGCGAGCGCCTCGCGGCCGTCCTCGGCCTCGAGCGGCGCGAACCCGGCGGCGAGCAGGGCCTCGCTCGCGAGCAGGCGCGTGGCGAAGTCATCGTCGACGACGAGGATGCGGCTGGGCTGATCAGGCATGGCGGGGCTCGCAGGTGGAGGGGCAGCGGTCGAGCTCGCCGCGCACGGCGGTGGCCGCCGCGGCGGACAGGGCCGGGAGCTGGGACAGGAGGGGGCCGGCCTCGGCGAGCCGGTCGTGCTTGGCGAGCTGCTCGATCCGCGCGAGCGCGTCGGCGAGCTGGATCAGGCCGAGGTTGCCGCTGCCGCCCTTGAGGTCGTGGGCGGCGCGGGCCAGGCGGGGCGGGTCGCCGGCCGCGGCGGCGTCGCTGATCGCCTGGAGCTGGGCCGGCGAGCGCTCGAGGTAGATCTGCAGCACGCGGCGGACCAGGTCGGGCCGGTCGGGGCGCTGGATCGCGCGGATCCGGTCGAGCGCGCCGCGATCCAGGACCTTGGTGGGGTTGCTTGCGATCGTCGTCCCGGCGGGCGCAGCGGGCGCGCGCAGGATCGGGATCGACGCGACGCGGCCGGGGTCGCGCGCGGCCGGCGGCTGCGCCGGGGGCGTCGCGGCGGGGGGCGGGGGCGCCGGAGCCGCGGGCGCCGGCGTGGACGGCATCGGAGCGGACAGGCCGGGCGCGTGGCGCAGCAGCAGCGCGGTGAGCTCGCGACGGCGGAACGGCTTGGACAGGAAGTCGTCCATCCCGGCGCCCCGGCACGCCTCGCGGTCCTCCGCCGTCGCGTTGGCGGTCAGCGCGAGCACGACCTGGTGGAGGTCGCGCCCGGCCTCGCGGCGGCGCAGCTCGCGGGTCGCCTCGAAGCCGTCCATCACCGGCATCTGGCAGTCCATCAGCACGAGGTCGAACGACTCGCGGTCCAGCGCGTCGAGCGCCTGGCGGCCGTCGGGCACGCACATCGCAGTGCAGCCGAGGTCGGCGAGCATGCCGACCGTGACCTCCTGGTTGATCAGGTTGTCCTCGGCGACCAGCACGCGCAGCCCGAGCATGCGTCGCACGCCGGTGGTGACCTGGAGCGGCGGCCGGGTCCGCCGGCGCGGCGGTGCGGCCCCGAGCGCCTGGCGCAGCGCACCGATCAGCCGCCAGCGCCGCACCGGCCTGGGCAGCTCGATCGCGACGGCGGCGCACGCGGCCTCGCGCTCGTGGCCCTCGCGGACCAGCCGGATCAGCACGGCCGGGCCGAGCTCGGCCGGCAGCGGTACGCTCGACAGCACCAGGTCGTGGCGCGCGTGGCCCGCGATCCCGGCCGCCAGGCACGCCGCGGCGGCGTCCGGGGTCGTCGCCGCGTCGCACACCACGCCGAACCCGCGCAGCAGGTCGGCGAGCGCGGTGCGCGCCGGTGCGCTGGGCTCGACGATCAGCGCGCGGCGGCCGGCGACCACCGCGCCGCCGAAGTCGCCGGCGTCGTCGAGCTCGGCCGGCTCGCCGGGCTGGAGCCGCACGATCACCGAGAACGTCGAGCCGCGGCCGGGCTCGCTGGCCACCGTGACGTCGCCGTGCATCAGCCGGCACAGCTTGCGGACGATCACCAGGCCCAGCCCGCTGCCGCCGTAGCGCCGCGACATCGAGCCGTCGGCCTGGGTGAACGCGGCGAACAGGCGGTCGAGTGCCTCGCGCGAGATCCCGATGCCGGTGTCCGACACGTCGATCTGCAGCGCCCGCCGGCCCGCGTCGTCGAGCCCGCGGTCCGCGACCGAGACGATCACGTGGCCGGACTCGGTGAACTTGATCGCGTTGCCGACCAGGTTGGTGACGATCTGGCGCAGCCGGCCCGGATCGCCGCGCAGCCGGGTCGGCACGCCGGGCGGGATCGAGGTCACCAGCTCCAGGCCCTTGACGTGGGCCGAGCGCGCGAGCAGCTCGACGGTGTCCTCGATCACGTCGCGGAGGTCGAGGTCGAGCTCCTCGAGCTCGAGCTTGCCGGCCTCGACCTTGGAGAAGTCGAGGATGTCGTTGATCACCGCGAGCAGGCTCACCGCGGAGCGCTGCACGTTCTCGGTCAGGTTGCGCTGGCGCGGCGTCAGCTCGGTCGCAAGCAACAGCTCCGCCATGCCGAGCACCCCGTTCATCGGCGTGCGGATCTCGTGGCTCATGTTGGCGAGGAACTCGGACTTCGCCCGGCTCGCGGCATCGGCCGCATCGCGCGCGCGGATCAGCTCGAGGTTCATCGCCTCCAGCGTGCTCATCGCACCGGTCAGCTGCTCCAGGTCATGCGGGGCTCTGCCCCCGGTCAGCCGGCGATTGACGTCGCGCAGCCGGTCGATCTCGCGCTCGAGCTCGGCGATCCGCGCCTCGCGGCCCGCGTCGAGCGTCGCGCCGGTCGCGGCGCCGGTCACCTCGGTGGTCGCCATGTCGGCTACGGGCTCGCCGCGGCCTGCCGCGTGCGCTCGACCAGCCGCAGCCACGCCGTGCGGTCATCGCCGGCGAGCCCGAACGGCTGCGCGATCACCAGGTGGCTGCCGCCCGGCAGCGGGTGGCACGACTTGACGTTGGCGAGGATCGTGATCGTGTCGGGCGCGCACTGCAGGGTGAGCTCGGCGAGCCAGCCCTGCGCCATCCGGACCGGGCTGCGAAACGCCAGCGTGGTCGCCGCCAGCGCGCATGCGCGGTGGCCGATCTGGTTCTTGCTCGCGATCGGGAAATCGACCGGCCAGCTGCCCTCGATCGTCTGGGTCTCGGCGGCGATCTTCGACGCGGTGTCGCGCTCGGCCGGGGCCTCGAACCGCGCCATCTGCTCGGCGACCTTGGGCATCAGCGCGCCGATCCGGAACCGCTCGTCGTGCTCCAGCCCGGGGATCTCGGTCAGCCCGGCGATCCCGCCGCGCGAGCTATCGTCGAGGATCGCGATGATCTGATCGGCGATCGCGACCAGCTGGACCAGCGGCCGGTACACCCGGTTGCAGGTGTGCGGCGTGTGGTGGCTGGTGATCACCTCGACGATCGGCTCGGGCAGCTGCCAGCGCGCGACCACCACCATGCCGAACTCGACGTGGAGATCCTCGACCATCCGGCGCCACGTCGCCGCGGGCAGCACCGGCAGCGCGGCGGGGCCCAGCGATTCGATGCAGGCCACCACGACGATCGCGCCGAAGTCGTGGAGCAGGCCGGCGAGGA
>JBGQCL010000370.1:0-12015 GCA_041495365.1 Kofleriaceae bacterium
ATCGCCGAGACCGGCGAGGCGCGGATCTTCGTGACGCCCATCGAGCAGGCCAACCTCGAGCTCGATAGCTGGAACGTGATGGGGCTGCGCGGGACCGGCAGCGTCGACTACACGATCGATGGGGTGTTCGTCCCCGAGGCATACACGCACGGGGCGTTCGTCACCGAGCCGAGGCGCGGCGGTGCGATCTTCCGATCCGGCATCATGGGGTTCGCGGAGATCTGCCACTCCGGGTGGGCGGTCGGGGTCGGGCGCAGGCTCCTCGACGAGCTCGGCGCGCTGATCGTCAGCAAGGCCGGACGCCCGGGCGCGCTGTCCGGGAGCGACTCGTTCCAGGAGAAGTACGCGAAGCTCGAGGCCAGCTACCGCGCCGGCCGGGCGCTGGTCCACGAGACGTGGACCGACGTCACGAGGACGATGACGGCCGGCTCGCCGCTGTCGGTCCGCCAGCACACGATGATCCGGCTCGCCCTCGGGCACATCACCCACGCGCTGGCCGACGTCGCCAGCGGCGTCTACCTCCTGTCGGGCACGACGGGCCTTCGCCGCGGAGCGATCGAGCGCCTCGTCCGCGACGTGCACGCCGGCACGCAGCACATCACGTCGGCGCCCGTCATGTGGCAGTCCGCCGGGCGCGAGCTCGCCGGCCTCGCCCGCGGCAAGCACTGGGTGCTGCTCGATCTCGTCGACGACTGAGCTCACTCGCTCAGGAAGCCCTCGAGCGCCAGCGCGAGCGCCTTGGGATCGACCGCGTGGGCCTGGCCGTCCAGCGTGCGGTGGCGCCCCCGGGGAATCGCGCGCGCCACGGCCTCGATCGCCTCGCGCATCCAGGCCGGGCTCGCGCCGCCATCGATCGCCAGCGTCGGTGACTGCACGGCCGCCGCGCCGGCGAGCCGCGCCGCCCCGCGCGCGGTGATCCGGAGGTCGTAGCTCAGCGTGTGGGCGAGCTCCTCGAAGTCGGGCCACATCGGCGACCGGCGCAGCCGGGCGACCGCCGGCACGGGCATCTGCATCACGCGGGTGAAGTACAGCTCGACGGCCTGGGCCCGGTGAGCCTCGGCCAGGACCACGTCGAGCTCGTTCGCGAGGCGAACGAACGACGCCGCCCGGTCCGCGTCGAGGATCACCGGCGGCTCGTAGACCGCGAGCCGCGTGATCGCCAGCCCGCGCGCGGCGGCGTCGAGCGCCAGCAAGCCGCCGGACGAGTTGCCGAACACCGACGCCGATCCGCCGGCCACCGCGATCAGCGCGGCGAGGTCCTCGATCTCGTACTCGATCGCCCACGCGGCGGCGTCGCCGCTGTCGCCGCGGCCGCGCCGGTCGTAGCTGAACACGGTGAAGCGATGGGCCAGCATCGCCGCGAGCGGCGTGCCCGACGCCGGGGCCGTGCGGTCGCACAGCGCGCCCCCCACCAGGACGAGCGGGGGGCCCTCGCCGATCGCCTCGAAGGCGATCGTCGTGCCGTCCGCGGACTTGATTCGCCTGGTCTTCATGATAGCTCCTCGCCGGAAGACCCGGGCGATGGCCATGAAACAGCATACGGTTCCGGTCGAAAAACGTCCGCCGATGCCGGTGGTCGAACGCCTCGCCGCACGGCGCGTGCGCCGCCGACTCTCGGAGGATCGATGGCGAAGCGGAGCGCGCTCCGCGATCGTGTCAGGATCGCGGCATGCCACACACGTCACCGGCCGTCTGAGCTGCGAGATCGTCGCGGTCAGCGCGCGGTGCCGGCGGCATCATCCAAGCACAAGCAAGACCAAGACCACCAAGCAAGACCAAGACCACGCGCTAACGTGACGCGCGGCAATTTCGGCAAGTGGGAATGGCGCGGCGAGCGCAGCGACTGCGAGAAGGTCCGCTCCATGCTGTTCGAGCCCGCGCGCGCCGGCCAGGCCACCGCGGGCATCCGCCGGCAACCGGAGCAGATCGCCGGCTGGCCCGCGATCAACCAGATCCACGACCTGCGCTGGTCCGCGATCCAGATGGCGCAGATCGAGGGCCGCTGTCACCGCGACGGGCGGTTCGCGCAGGTCTACTGGACCTACCGCCGACGACACCGTGGAGGAGAAGATCGCGCGCGTGGTCGCCGGTCGCATCCAGTCGATGAAGGAGATGATCGGGGACGACACCGAGACGCTTCGCGAGATCGAGAACCTGCTGCGCGGCTGAGCGCGGCGCGACGGCAGCGGATGGATCGCGGCACTTGCTCGTCGTGGAGCCGGTCACCTCGCATGACAGCGTCGAGACACCGGTCTTCAGGCCGGTCGGGACGCGCGCTACGGTTCGCACCCAGACGCTCGCGCAGCTCGGAGCGCTGATCCGGGTCCACTGGTGGTAGGATCGCACAGGTAGCTCCACTGCTTGGCGCAGGATGCAGCGTGCGCCCACGTCAAAACGCCGGTGAGCGCACCCTCTCCGTTGCCCGGCCGCACGGCGTGCCGTAGCCGTGGGGAATGCCGATCCGCCTGACCGCTCTGTTCATCCTCGCTCTCTCCGCCTGCGGGTTCCAGTCCTCCGAACCCACGCTCGACGCCGCTCCGGCGCTGTCCGTCACCGAGCAGGCCGTGTCATGCGGGTATTCCAAGTACATCTGCGATCCCGTCGACCTGTGGTCGAACTGGGAGTGCGAGCAGGTGTGCGGAGGGTCGGGGCACTGTCTGGACTACTCGCCCCGAGAGATCGCCTGGTGCGCTACCCATCCGGACAAGCTCTACAACCCTTACAAGCTCTGCGGACCGACGGGGGACCCGCTGTGGCGGACCTGGTGTGTCCCGGGGCCGCTGCCCTAGCCTCGCCGTGAGCTGATCGCGCGGCGCCGTCGGTCCATCGAACTGGCGCGCGCGGACACTGCGGGATCGCAGCGCGATCCGTATATCTGGAGACGCGCAATCACGCGCTCACATGAGGAATCCAGATATGCGTTCGAAAGCGAGTAGACGAATGATGACCCGGATCCAGAGAAGCACGGTCCCACGGTTACTTGCGATGGTGTTGACCGGTATGGCGGTGCTTCACGGCGGACCGGCGGCGGCCAGCGGCGCGGGCCCGGTGGGCTACAGCCGGTCCGATGGAGTCAACTCGGTGGTGTATCGCGCTCTGGACAATCACATCCACGAGCTCTACCTCGCCGACGGCGGGGGCTGGCGGACCGGAGACCTGACGGCCCTGACCGGCGCGGCGCTGGCCGCGGGAGACCCCGACGGCTACGTCCGCTCGGACGGCGTCAACTCGGTGGTGTATCGGGGCTCGGACAACCACATCCACGAGCTCTACCTCGCCGGCGGAGGCTGGCGGACCGGAGACCTGACGGTCCTGACCGGCGCGGCGCTGGCCGGGGGAGACCCGCACGGGTACGCGCGCTCGGACGGCGTCAACTCGGTGGTGTACCGGGCCCAGGACAATCGCATCTTCGAGCTCTGGCTGGACACGAGCGGCTGGCACGCCGGAGCCCTGACCAACGCGCCGGGCGCGGCGCTGGCCGGGGGAGACCCGCACGGGTGAGCACGCGCACGCCGGCCGCGGAGGCTGCCAGCGGGACGGCCGTCAGGACGGTCGCGAGTGCGGCGAGACGAGCAGTACTGCGCATGTAGTCCTCCAGGAATGCGTCGACAAAACTCGCTATGAGGAATCTGCCCTCTGGGGCGAGCGGATGGTGCAGCGGCACCGGGTCGGCAGACGTCACGACTCGACCATGACGCGCTGTCATCCGCCCACCCGTCGGTGAGGTGCGACCCCGCGGGCCTCACGTTGACCTGGACAGTCCGGCGGAGAATGTGTGCGGGCCATGATTCGGTCACAAATCGCCGCGACCGGCGCGGCGGAATGCCTCGGATACTGCAGTGCGGCAAGCTCGGGTCGGCACCGGCGGTCCAGCTCGTGCTCGCCCACCGCGACGTGGCAGCTCGTGATCGAGGGCAACCAGGGCTGACGCCGGTCGCCGCGTCACTCCGGGTGGCGGATCGTGAGCACCGGGACCTTGCTCGATCGCACGACCCGCTCGGCGACGCTGCCGGCGACCAGGTGGCGGAACCCGGTGCGGCCGTGGGTGCCCATCACGACCAGATCGGCGTGCTCGCGGTCGACCGCGCGGTTGATCTCGTCGACCGGCGCGCCGATCACGACGACCCCCCGGGCGGTGACGCCGTCCTTGGCCAGCCGATCCGCGATGTCCTGCAGGTGGGCCTCGGCGCCCCGGATCGCGTACTCCTTGAGGCTGATCGGCGCGCCGGTCTCGGGCGGGACGATCAGGGCGTCGGGGCCGAGCTGGGCGGGCAGCTCGATGACGTGGAGCAGCACCAGCGTGCCGCCGTGCAGCCTGGCCTCGTCGCGCGCGATCGCGGTCGCGTGGTTGGCCGAGGTGGAGAAGTCGTGCGGCACCAGGATCGTCTTCCACGTCATGCTGCGAGCTTGCCCGATTTCTTGCGGGATCGCAGGCCCGGCGGTGCGCGGTCAGCTCGAACGGCCTCGCCGGCGCTATCCTGTTGCATCCAGGAGCTTGGCGACCTGCGCCTCGCCCTCCGCGTCCGCGGAGGCCGCGAAGCAGGCGCGTGCACGCGAGAGCTCCGCGACCGCGGCGTCGCGCAGCCCGCGCCGCAGCAGGCTCCGGCCGAGCTGGGCCCGCGCCGCCCCCTCGCTCTGTATACGCCCCGCGCAGGCGAGCTGGTCGAGCAGCGCACGCAGGCGGCCGTGGGTAACGTCCTCGTCGCTCCCGTCCTCGATCGCGGTACCGAGCTCCCCGAGCTCGGCGTCGCCCGCCAGCGCGACGTCCCCAGCCGCCCGGGCATCCTCGGCCGCGCGCCGGTACGCCGCGACCGCGAGATCGGGCCGCGCACGCTCGGTCCAGAGCTGCCCGAGCGCGATGCCGGCGACTGCCGCATGGCCCGGCGCGCCGGGTCGATACAGCCTGCACGCCCGGTCTAGCGAGTCGGTGATCTCGGCGGTCGCACCCCCACCGGTCGCCAGCGCGACGCCGGCCTCGCAGGCTGCCAGCAGCGCGCGGATCTCCGCCGGATCCTCGGCGCGGATCCATGACCTGGCGGTGGCGAGCTCCGCGCGCGCCAACTCGGGGAGATCCAGCAGCCAGGCGCGTCGGGCGCGCAGGCACCGGGTCGTGATCGCACGCGTCCGGCACGACTCGGCCTCGGCATCCTGCGGCGCGGCGTCGAGCAGCGCGGCGATCGGTTCGGGGTACATCTCGACCACCGCCTCGGCGAGCCGGATCGCGATCGCCGGTCCCCAGGTGTCGCGGCGGGGGCGCAGGACCTCCACGAGATCGGCAACCCGCCGTCGCGCGAGCGGGAGATCGCCTCGCGCGAACGCCACCTGGCACAGTGCCTCCCGCGCCAGTGCGTGCGTCAACGGTGCGTATCGGTCCGCCTGCACCCGCTCGAGCTCGGCGGTGGCAGCGTCCCAGGCACCGGTCAATGCGTGGAGGCGTCCGCGCGCGAGCAGGAGCTCGTCTGACTCCAAATCCTCGCGGTCGTGTGTTCCGAGCGCGTACCATTCTGCCGCGGAGGGTAGCCAGTACGCTGCCGCGGCATGGTCACGGTCCAGCAGTGCGCGCTGCACCGTCACGAGCTTGTCCTGTGCAAGCACGGCCATGGCCATGCGATTGCCATCCCGCCAGGAGGTGTCATCCAGCACCGGATCCATCGCGCCCGGCACCTCGCGCTTGTACTGACTCACGCTGGAGCGATCGCCGAGCTGCAACAGGACCTCGATCAGGTCGAGGCGAGCCTGGGCCTGGATGAAGTGCTCATGCGGGTAACCATCTCGATCCCAGCGCGGAACCTCGCCCAGGCCCCGGCGGATCCGGTCGCGCTCCGCCAGCCAGTAGCTGTCGCCGGGCGAGGCCAGCGGGGCGGCGATCCGGGGCGACACGACCGCGACGTGCGTCGTGTGCCGCCGCCAGCTGTACAGGTCGGGCGCGCGCTCGAACAGTGCCTGGTGCAGTGCCTGCGAGACCACCAGGATCAACGGTCCGGGGACAGCCCGCGGCAGCGCGTCCCGGCTCCAGTTGAGCTCCGCGATCCAGTCGCGCGCCGGCGGCTCGCCGGGGTCCGGCGGCGCGATCCCGGTGACGATCACGCCCGAGCCGACCGCGAGCTGTTCCGCGAGCGACGCGTCGGCGTCGAGCGAGACCGGTGCGAGCGCGCCGATCTCGCCGCGGCCGGCCCAGCTCGCGATCCGCCGCACGACCTCGCGGCGGATCGGGCCAGGCTCCGCCTCGACGATGATCAGTCGGAATCCCCCGCCGATCGCGAGCGCGGTGCGCAACCGGCGCAGGCGTTCGTCGTTCTGGGGGCCCAGGTCGGTGATGCCGGACAGTGCGCCCCGGATCACGGAGCGCGCACCGCCGACCGGAACGCGCGCGTCGCCTTGACCAGTGGGTGGACATCGTACCAGGTCCCGGTGTCGTACTCGAGCACCACCAGGTTCATCAGCAGCTGGCGCTTCCACTCGTCGGTCGTCGCGGCGGGAAACTCGCCGGTGTCGGCGATCGCGTGCAAGAGCCCGAGGTACGGTTTGCCCTGTAGCAGCCGCTCGTAGTCGTTGATGAGATCTGCAGCGACCTCGCGAACGCGGGCGAGCGCGTAGGGCTGCGCGCCGTAGCTGGGCAGGTCGCCGACGATGCGCAGAACATCACGCACGCAACCCCCGGACAGCCGCAGTGCCTCGGTCACGGCGGCGTCGTCGCCGAACACAGCATCGAGCGCGACCCGGCGCGCCAGGAGGCGGCGCAGCGCCGCGATCCCGGCGAGCGCGTCGCCGCGCGGCGCGACCTCGGGCCGGTCGCGCACGGCGACCATCGGGATCGTCGTCTGCTTCGCGTCAGCGAACCTGTGACCGAGCCCGATCGCCGAGTAATTGAGCGCGATCGGATAGGTCAGGATCAGGTGCGCCGGCACGTCGAGCAGCGGCAGCTCGCGGCCGAACAGGGTCTCGTGCAGAGACGCGCCACCGTCGGTCTCGCTCTCGGGGATCTTCTCGAGGTTATCCACGACGAACACGACGTCGCGGATCTCCGGCGGCAGCTGGCCGGCGACCTCGGCGATGAGATCGCGGGTCAGTTCGAGCAGCTCCTGGATGTGATCCTGTGCGGCCCTGCGAAACCCTCGCGCGAGGTTCAGGTCGACGCGAAACAGCGAGCGCAGCAGCTGTAGCCCCGTGCTGCTTGCGAGGTCCTTGGCGAGCTCGCGGCCCAGGCTGCCCAGGATCTTGCGAACGCGGTCCCACAGCACGGGCCCGGTTCGTGTCTGACGGAGGTCCCAGCGCGGCTCCTCCGACAGCGCGACGAGCAGCGCCATCAGGATCTGGGGCAGGCGGACCTCGTGCGGGTTCAGGTAGTCGTAGGCGTCGAGGTAGACGACGTGGAACGCGACTCCCTGCTTGGGCTTGCGGAGCTCCGCGGCGAGCCGCAGCAGCTCGGTGGACTTGCCACAGCCGGCGTGGCCGGTGACCAGCTCACGCTGGTGCCGGTGTCGTGCTCCGCGGACACGGAGCTCGATCCGCCCGATTCGATCGCCGCCCTGGACCGACGACAGATCCTCGTGCAGCGTGGCCTGCTCCTCGGGCGCGAGCGGCCGCGCTGGATCGCAGGCCGCCTGGATCTCGCTCGGCGTCCTGGCTGGCAGCGACAGCTCTGCGTGCAGGGGCAGGTGTTCCACGCGGGAAGTCTATCCGCGGTCAGGTGCGGATGCGAATCACCGGCGCGGCCGAGCTTCAGACCGACATCTCCAGCATGCGCTGGATCGGCCGCAGCGCGCGGACGCGCACCGGCTCGGGGACGTCGACCCGCGGCGCGAGGTCGCGCAGCGCGAGGTACAGCTTCTCCAGCGTGTTGCGCTTCATGTGGGGGCACAGGTTGCAGGAGCAGCTCTCGTCCTCGGGCGGCGCGGGGATCAGCGTCTTGCCGGGCGCGGCCGCGCGCATCTTGTGCAGGATGCCGGCCTCGGTCGCGACGATGAAGGCTTGCTTCGGGCTGGCCCTGGCGTGATCGATCAGGCCGCTGGTCGACGCGATGTGGGCGGCGTGGCGCAGGATGCCGTCGTGGCACTCGGGATGGGCGATCACCTCGGCCTCGGGGTGCTGCGCCATCAGCTCGAGCAGCCGGCGCTCGCTGAACGTCTCGTGAACCATGCAGGTGCCCTGCCAGCACACCAGGTCCGGCCGCGCCGCCTGCCGGGCGACGAACGCGCCGAGGTGGCGATCCGGGGCGAACACGATCTTCTGATCGCCGAGCGCCTTGACGATCTTGACCGCGTTCGACGACGTGCAGATCACGTCGGACAGCGCCTTCACCTCGGCGCTGCAGTTGATGTAGCTGACCACGGTGTGGCCGGGGTAGCTCTCCAGCCAGCGCGCGAACACGGGAGCCGGACAGCCGTCGGCGAGCGAGCACCCGGCGGCGAGGTCGGGCACGACGACGATCTTGCCCGGGTTCAGGATCTTCGCGGTCTCGGCCATGAAGTGGACGCCGCAGAACGCGATGACGTCGGCCTGGGTCTTCGCCGCCGCCTGGGACAGCTGGAGCGAGTCGCCCACGTGGTCGGCGAGGTCCTGCAGCTCGTCCTCCTGGTAGTAATGAGCGAGGATCACCGCGTTGCGCTCGCGCTTGAGCCGGCGGATCTCGGCCTCGAGCTCATCGGCGGTCATGCCGAGATCGGCGTCGGGCGCAGTCGGCGGGCTGCCGGCGACGGAGCCGGCGGAGCCGAGGACAGGAAGGTGACGTTCCATGGCGGAGTCCTACCATGCTGAGGGTGTATCGCGGACACCAGATGGTTCTGCCGGTCCGATGCGGCAGCCGCCGGAAACGTCGCAGGCGATCGTGGCCTGTGTCGACACGCGCACGACACGAAGCGGTGCGGGTGTCGCAGATTCGCGGTGTTGCGCGGGACAACACGGGCCCAGATCTGGTGCTCGGCTTGCTTTGCCGAGGGCCATGAAGAAAGTTCCCTTCAAGAAGCTCGCTCTCACGGCGGAGACGATCCGGAACCTGACCGCCGCGGAGATGCAGGGCGTGGGCGGAGGCCAGGTCGTGGTCGTCAGCTCGGTCATCACGACCACCCACTCGATCACCAGCGCCTGCAACACGCTCACCACCCTGACGTCCGCGGGCACCGGAAGCGGTCGGGTGGAGTGACGGGGTCCGTGTCGACACGGTGACGACACGACGCGCGCGCGGCCGCCGCAGATCTGCGGTGTTGCGAGCCCGGGCGTCGGCCCGGACCCGGCGCCGGATTTGCTCTCGGGGAGGGGATGAAGAAAGTGCCTCGCCAGAAGCTGGCCCTCACGGCCGAGACGATCCGGAGCCTGACGCCCGCGAACCTCGGAACCGTCGCGGGCGGCATCATCGTGGTCGTCGTGACGACCACCCACTCGATCTACACGGTCTGCGGCACGGTCTCGGTCACCACGACCGTGTCCGGCGGAACGAGCGGAAGCTCGATCGCCCAGCAGTGACGGACGCACCGGCGAGCTCGCGCCGGCGGCGGTTCACGGAGCCGTGGTGACCGCCTGGGGATGGAGGGAACCCGGCGTGTCGTCGATGACGGCGCTGGTCAAGGCGTCGATCCAGCGCACCAGCGCGGGGTGAGGGCCGGGCATCGCGCGCCGGCCGTCGACCGTCCACAGCCGGACCATGCCGTCGGCGCCGGCCGACGCGAGGGTCTTGCCGTCGGGCGAGAACTCGACGCACTGGACCTTGTCGTCGTCGGCATGCCACACCGTTGCGCTGCCGTCGTCGAGGTTCCACCGCCGCACCGTACCGTCCCAGCCGGCGGACGCGAGCTCGGCGCCGCTCGGCGCGAACGCGACCCAGCGGACCTCCGCCGCGTGGCCGCGCAGCACGGTCGGGCGCCCCCCGTGCGCGAGGTCCCACACGAGGATGTTCCCATCGGCGCCTCCCGAGGCGAGGGTGCGCTGGTCGGCCGACAGGGCGAGCGCACGGACCCGACCCTCGTGGCCGGTGTATGCGCGGCTCTCGCCGGTCGCCAGGTTCCACGCGCGCACCACGCCGTCGCCACCGGCGCTGTACAGCGTCCCGTCGCGGCCGAACGTCAGGGCACGGGCGACCTCGGTGTGCCCGCGCAGGCTGCGCGGCGCGCCGCCGGCCGCGAGGTCGAGCACGTGGAGCGCCGGGTCCTCGCCCGAGGTGACCAGCGCGCGGCCGTCCGGCGAGAACGCGGCGTCGAACGCCGCGCCGGTCCGCCGCTCGACGAGCCGCCCCTCGCCGGTCGCGAGGTTCCAGATCCGGACCGTGCCGTCGTTCCCGGTGCTCGCCAGCTGCGCCCCGTCGGGCGATGCGGCGAGGCCGTTGACCTCGGCGCCGTGGTCGAGCCGGCGCAGCAGCTCGCCGGTCGGACCGAACACGGCGATGCCGCCGTCCCACGACGCGGCCGCGAACCGCCCGCCGGACAGCCGCTGGATCGAGTAGGCCTGGCGGGTGAACCGGGCGATCTCGCGGCCGGCGCCGCCGGGCAGCGCGATCAGGTGCACCCCGCCGTCCTCGTCGGTCGCCGCGATCGCCGCCGGCGAGACGAACGCGACGCGGAACGCGCTGCCCGCGCCGATCCGGATCGCCGGAGCCGCCGGCCGCGCCGGCCACGCGCGCACGCTGCCGTCGCCGCCCGCCGAGTACAGCGTCGCGTCGGGGCCGAACGCCAGGCTCTCGATCCGCCGGTCGTGGCCGCGCAGCAGCTCGCCGCCGGCGGGCGTCCACACCCGGATGTCGCCGCCGGTGTCGCCCGAGGCCAGCCGGCCATCGCCGGCGAACGCGAGCGCGGTGATCGCGTGGTCGTGGCCGACCCGCGGGCTGGCCGCCGAGCCGGTCCACAGCGTGACGCTGCCGTCGTCGGCGCCCGACGCCACCCGGCCGTCGCGGGCGATCGCGACCGCCTTGACCGCGGCGCGGTGGCGGCCGAGCTCGATCGGGACCGGCGCGCCCCGGTCCCAGCGCAGCACGCGATCGTCGATGCCGAGCACGAGGCTGCCGGCGTCGCGGCTGACCTCCAGCGCATCGAGCGCGCCGGGCATGCCCTGCAGCACGCCGGCGGGGAACACCACGGCCGGTGGGCCGCCGTCGAGCGGGACGCGGCGCAGCTCGAGGTCGGCGCTGCCCATCGTGGCGATCGCGGCGCCGCCGTCGAGCACCTGCGCGAGCATCACGCCGCCGGCGTGCCGGGTCAGCTCGCGCGGCGGCGCGCCGTCGAGCGGCCACAGCTGCACCGCGCCGGTGAGGTCCCCGGTCACGAGCGCCGGCCGGCGCGGCACGGCGACCAGCGCGGTGACGAACCCGCCCGCCTTGCCGAGCTCGCGGCGCGCGCCGGTCGCGACCGCGATCGCGGTCAGCGAGCCGTCCTGACCGGCGGCGACCAGCGTCGCACCGTCGTCGGAGAACGCCAGCTGGGCGACCGCGGGGACGGTCAGCCGCGCGAGCCGCCGCCCGGTCCGTGCGTCCCACAGCTGGCACACCCCGCCGCTGGCGCTGGCGACCACACCGCCGCCCGGGGCGATCGCGAGCGCGCGGACGTACTCGGGGTGGCCGCGCCAGACGTGCCGCGCGATCGGGCGCGATGCGGCGTCCGCGATCACCGCGCGCACGGCGTCCCAGCCAGAGGCGTCCTCGGGGACCTGCTTCAACCACGCGAGCGCCGCCGTCGGATCGCGCTCGAGCTGCGATCGCGCCTGGGTCAGCAGCAGCTGGTCGCCGCGCGCGCGGGCGAGCTGGCGCTCGTCGACGATGCGGCGGACCGAGACGGTCAGCGTCGCGGCGAGCGCGGACATCAGGACTGCGGCGATCCAGACCGCGGCGCGGTGGCGGCGCAGCCAGCGGCGGATCAGCGCGGGCCAGCCATACGCGCGCGCGCCGACCAGCTGGCCGGTCAGGAACCGGGCCAGATCGCCCGCGAGCCCCTTGGCGTTCGCGTAGCGGTTCGCGGGATCGCGGGCCATCGCCTTGTCGACGATCGCGACCAGATCGCGCGGCGCTCCGGGCGCGCGCTCGGCGATCGGCGG
>JBGQCL010000371.1:0-11942 GCA_041495365.1 Kofleriaceae bacterium
CCTGCGGGTCCGGCCGGCGATCGGGCCGAGCTCCCTTCGACACCGCCTCGGTGCGGCCAGTCCCAGATCGGGCTCGCTACCCGAGGTCGACGCTGCCGCGGGCGAGCTCGATCACGCCGCCGGTCACGAAGATCGCGCCGTCGGCGTCGACCCGGAGGTCGAGCCGCGACGGCCGGCCGACCGCGTCGCCCTGGCGCAGCGTGGCCGACATCGGCGCGCGGCCCCGTGCGATGTGCCAGCCGCCGAGGTTGGCGCACGCCGAGCCGGTCGCGGGATCCTCGCGCACCGCGCCGTTGGCGACGAAGAAGAACCGCACGGTCCAGGTCGGCTCGTCGGAGGCCCACAGGTACGCCATCGCGCCCTGGGCGCGCGCCGGCGAGGTGCCCCCGCGATCGAGCAGCTCGGGCACCGGGTTGGCGGCGCGGACCAGCGCGGCCGACGCGATCGGGATCACCAGCTGCTCGATGCCGGTCGATACCCACAGCGGCTCGTCGCACACCGCGCCCTCGGGCAGGCCGAGCATCCGCGCGATCTCGGCGCGCGTGCCGGACGCCGGCCGGGCTTCGGGGGCGCGCGCGGTGCGCAGCGTCCAGGTGTTGCCGGCGCGGGTCACCGGCACCAGGCCCACGCCCATGTCGAGCACGATCCGCTGCTTGTCGCCGGCGACCACGCTCGCGGTCCCCAGCGTCGGGTGCCCGGCGAACGGGATCTCGAAGCCCGGCGTGAAGATCCGGACCCGGGCATCGGCCTCGGCCTGGTCGGTCGGCAGGACGAAGGTGGTCTCCGACAGGTTCATCTGGAGCGCGAGCGCCTGCATCTGCGCGTCGCCGATCCCGCGCGCGTCGTCGAACACGCACAGTGGATTCCCCGAGAACCGGTCGCCGTCGATCGTGAACACGTTGACGATCCGGAACGTGTGCATGTCAGCGATGTACGCTCCGGTGGGCGGCGCTGCAAGCACACCGCGGCACACCGTGCGCCGACACAGCGGCTACCTGACGGCTATCTCACGGCCGCGCGCGGGGCGGCCGATGTTCCGGACATGCGGTATGCAGCGATTGCGGTCCTGGTCGTGGTCACGGGGTGTCATCTGCGCGCGGGGTTCGACGCCGCGTCGCGCGCCAGCGGGCCGCTCCAGGCCGTCATGGCGCGCTCGTCGGTGTCGCGCAGCGACGGCGTGCTCAACCTGCCTCCGCAGGGCGGCCGCAACTACGCGCTCGAGGCCGGGTTCGGCAACTCGACGCTGACCGTCAACGGCGTGATGGTGGTGCACGACGTGACCTCGACGAGCTTCACGCCGGGCGCGGGCTACCTCGCGACCACGCTGGGCGGCAACGTGCGCTGGGAGACCTACCACTGGCACGGGCTGTCGCCGACCGTGGCCGCCGGCCCGGCGCGCATCGTCCTGGTCGATCGCACCTCCGGCGAGCGGACGTGGGGCAATGCGCTGCGGGGCGCCGCCGGCCTGCAGCTCCGGCTCGGCCCGGTCGCGGTCTACGGCGACGTCTACCGCGAGATGGCGTCGTTCCGCGACGGTGCGGCGTCCGGGGCCACGACGATCGAGGGCGTGACCCTGGGCCTGGCGATCCAGCCGTGATGCAGGCCTCGGGCGCCGGGCCCGGCAGCGGGTAAGATGGCGGGGTGCCGGCCACCGTCGTCGATGCCGTCCAGACCCCGCTGCCCTGTGCGTGCCGGTGCCACGAGGTGCTGTCGCTCGACGACCGCGCCGCGGGCATCGCCGCGCTGTACCGGTTCGATGACGCGATGCGCGGGTTCGGCCAGACGGTGATCTGGGACCTCGCCGCGCCGACGCTGTGGCGGCTGCAGCAGCAGATGGGCGGCGCGAGGTGGGTCGCGGTGCGCGAGAGCGGCTGCATCCACAGCCGGCTGCTCGGGTTCTGCATCCACGAGCTGATCCACGCGATGTCCGGCGACCCCGAGGCGCCGAACTGGGGCACGCCGGTCGGCCTGCCATACGGCGTGCCGGAGTCGCTGGCGCCGGTCGACGAGGCGGCGTACCTCCACCCGTTCAACCAGAACGAGGCCCGCGCCTGGGTCGGGATCGCCGCGGTCGGCTACCGACTGTTCGGGATCGAGTGGCCGCTGCTCCCGGCGCGCGACGTCGGGACCTACGGCTTCGTCGGCGGTAACGCGCTGGTCGACGTGCCGCCGGGCTACCGCGCCGTGCCGCACCACGACAACGACCACCATCCGCGCCGCTACTACGCGCTGGCCCGGGCGCTGGAGGACGAGGCGCGCGGCTGGTTCACCGATGACAAGCTCGACGAGATCGCCGCGCGGTTCGAGGCCGCCGAGGCCCGGGGCGCGGCGAACCGGCCGCGGCCGTTCCCTCCCGCCCGCGAGGCCGCGCGGCTGCGGCCCCGGAAGCCCGGCCGCAACGACCTGTGCGTGTGCGGGTCGATGCGGAAATGGAAACAGTGCTGCGGTGCGGTGCTGGCCGAATGAAGGGCGCGGCCGCGGCGGCGTGGCCCGGCGCGTGAAGTCCGGGCGCGGCGGCGGCGCAGCGCCTGGCATGTGAAGTAGTGTTGCGCGCCGGCGCTGTCGCACGTGTCGCGCACGCGCGATGCTCGTCGACGAATCGCGGGGGACGCGCGGGGTGCGCCCGCGTCATCTCCGGATCCGCAATCGCGCACTCCCAGGGGTAGGATGCCCGGCATGAAGCGCTGCTCACTCGGATTCGCGGTGTTCCTCGGATGTGGCATCGCCGGCGTCGGCTGCGGCTCGACGGCGCCGGCGGTCACCGTGCCGGCCCCGACCCCGGCCCCGGAGGCCAAGGTCGAGGCCGCCGCGCCAGCGCCCCGGCCGCCGGCCGCCCCGGAGGGGCTCGTGCCGCCGGAGCCGACGCTGCGCCTGCCGCGCAACTTCCTGCCGACCGGCTACGCCGCGCGGCTCGACCTCGACCCCGCGAGCCCGGGGTTCGAGGGCGCGATCCAGATCACCGGCAACGTCAGCGAGAAGTCGCTGGTGCTCTGGCTTAACGCGCGCGGCCTCACGGTGCACAAGGCGGTCGCGCAGCGCGCCGGGCAGCCCGACATCGCGCTGACCGCGACGCCCAGGGGCGAGGACTTCCTCGAGCTGCGCGCGGCCGAGCCGCTCGACGCCGGCGCGTGGACGCTGGCGATCGACTACGCCGGCAAGTTCGACACGCTCAACACGACCGGCGCGTTCAAGCAGACGGTCGCCGGCGCGTCGTACGTCTACAGCCAGTTCGAGGCGGTGTACGCCCGCCGCGCGTTCCCGTGCTTCGACGAGCCCGACAACAAGGTGCCGTGGCAGCTCACGCTCGACGTGCCGGCGCAGCTGTCCGCGGTCGCCAACGCGCCCGAGACCGCGTCGTCGCCGCTGTCCGGCGGCAAGAAGCGCGTCGAGTTCGCGCCGACCCGGCCGCTGCCGTCGTACCTGGTCGCGTTCGGCGTCGGCCCGTTCGAGTTCGTCGACGCCGGCAAGACCCAGCGCGGCACGCCGGTGCGCATCGTCGCGCTCGCCCACCGCGCCGCGGACGCCGCGTTCGCCGCCAGGACCAGCGCGAAGATCATCGACCTGCTCGAGGGCTACTTCGGCTCGCCGTACCCGTACCCGAAGATCGACATGCTCGCGATCCCGATCACCGTCGGGTTCGGCGCGATGGAGAACGCGGGCCTGATCACGTACACCGAGACCTCGATCCTGCACGACGCCAAGGCGTCCAAGCAGCGCCAGCTCGGCTGGATCTCGGTCGCGTCGCACGAGCTCGCCCACCAGTGGTTCGGCGACCTGGTCACGATGGCGTACTGGGACGACATCTGGCTCAACGAGGGGTTCGCGAGCTGGATGGGGCGCAAGATCGTCGCCCGGTTCGAGCCCGCGTGGCGCGACGACCAGTCCGAGCTCAACACCCGCGACGTCGCGCTCGACAGCGACAGCCTGGTCAACGCGCGTCAGATCCGCCAGCCGATCAAGCGGCAGGACGACATCTTCACCGCGTTCGACCGCATCACCTACGACAAGGGCGCCAGCATCCTCAACATGTTCGAGAGCTACCTCGGCACCGACACGTTCCAGCGCGGCGTGCGCGACTACATCGCCGCGCGCGCGTGGGGCAACGCGACGTCGACCGACTTCGTCGCCGCGATCAGCAAGGCCGCGGGCAAGGACGTCGGCCCGGCGTTCGCGACGTTCCTCGAGCAGCCCGGCACGCCGGAGATCACCGCGACCGTGGCGTGCGAGGGCGGCAAGACCAGCGTCGCGCTGAGCCAGCAGCGCTACGTGCCGCCCGGCGCGCCGACCCCGCCGGCGACCCGGCCGTGGATCGTCCCGGTGTGCATCGCGTTCGACAAGGGCGGCGGCCAGCGCGGCGAGGCCTGCACGATGCTCGACCAGCCGACCGGGTCGCTCGAGCTGCCCTCGAAGGCCTGCCCGCGCTGGGTCATGCCCAACATCAACGGCCGCGGCTACTACCGCAACGTCTACACCCCGGCGCAGGTCGGGGCGCTGCGCGACGAGGGCTGGGCCCAGCTGTCGTGGGTCGAGCGCCGCGCGGTGTTCCGCGATGTCCGCGACGCGGTCGGCAACGGCAAGCTGCCGCTCCCGCTCGCGCTGTCGCTCGCTCCCAAGCTGCTCGCCGGCAACGATCGCTTCACCGTCGGCCCGGCGATCCAGCTCGCGACTGGCCTGGGCCGCTGGGTGCCCGACGACCTGCAGCCCCGCTACGAAGCCTGGCTGCGCGAGACCCTCGGCGGCGCCGCGGCCAAGGCCGGCATCATGCCGCGCGACCGCGACACGCTCGACATCGAGGTCACCCGCGGCGAGCTGATCGAGGCGGTCGCCTGGCGCGCCCGCGATCCCAGGCTGGTCGCCGAGGCGGTCAAGCTCGCCGAGCACTGGCGCGACCTGCCGCAGTCGGTGCGCGGCGCAGCGCTGCGGATCGCCGTCGACGCCAGGCCCGAGGTCTTCGAGCGCACGCTCCAGGACGTCCGGACCGAGACCGATCGCGGCAAGCGCCAGGAGATGCTGCGCGCGCTCGCTGCCGTGCGCGACCCCAGGCGCCACGCCACCGCGCTCGGCCTGATGCTCGACAAGAAGCTCGACCCGCGCGAGACCCTGGGCATGCTGTTCGCCGGCGGGGGTGGCCGCGGCCGCGGCGGCGCAGCCGGCGGTGAGCGCGACGCCAACCTCGTCGTGTCGCAGACGTTCTTCCGCGAGCACGAGGCCGAGATCATGAGCACCATGCCGCAGGACGGAACGTCCGGCCCGTTCGCCCGGCTGAGCGCGCTGTTCACCGCGACCTGCCGCGCCGATCAGCGCGAGGCGATCACCGACTACGTGAAGCAGACGTTCGCCAAGCTGCCCGGCGCCAGGCGGATCATCGCCCAGAACCTCGAGCAGATGGATCAGTGCATCGCGCGCCGCCAGCAGCTCGAGCCCGAGGTCCGCGCCTGGCTGGCCGGCGCGAAGGCGCCCAGGCCGGCGAAGTCGTAGCCGCGCTACGAGGCGGCGAGCCGGGGCTGGAACCTGGCGAGGAACCCGGCCCAGGCGTTGGTCCGGAACTCGGTGCCGGCGTAGGCGTCGGCGAGGTCGAGGTCGATGCTCTTCGGGCAGAAGATCGACAGCCCCTGCAGGCCGGGATGCGCGTGGTGCGCCACGTTGCCGATCCGCATCGCTTCGAGGCGCTTGACCACGGCCTGGCCGGCGGCGTGGGCCTGGCGGTCGTGCTTGCCGAGCAGCCTGGCCAGCGACACCAGGTCGGCCTGGTGTGGGTCGTCGAGCCGCTGGACCTGGGTCAGCAGCACGTCGCGCACCGCCTGCCAGTCGGTATCGATCAGGCGGGTGACCCGCTGGGCGTAGGTGTCGAACGCGGCGGCCACGTCGTCCATCGCCGCGCCGGTCCGGAACGCGGACACCGCGTCGTGCCGCTGATCGGCCGCGATCTCGGCGCCCACGGCGGCGACGAGGGTCTGCGCCAGCTGCTCGGCGGACTGCACCGGACGCCGCGACACCGCCTCGACGATCGCGCGGTACGGCCACGGCCTGGCATAGACCTGGGACGCGACGATGGCCGCGGCGACGTGGCGCAGCTCGTACTCGACCTCGAGCGTGGCCATCCAGCACGCGTTGATCGCGAGCACGTCGACGTGGCCGCCCAGGCGCGCCGCGATCGCCTTCTTCATGGTCACGTTGGTGAGGAACCGACCGGTGTTGGGATCGGGGCCCCAGCGGCAGCCGTAGCCGGGATGGCGCGGCAGCCAGGCGGCGAGCCGCCCCCGCGCCGACAGCGCGCGGCCGTACGGCGTGCGCAGCCGGGCCGCCTGGTCGTCGGCGAGCAGGCTCCCGGACGCCGCTGCGCCGCCGAGCCCGCCGCCGGGCCCGCCCGGCTTCTTGTGATAGTCGTGGAGGTGGTCGAGCCCGCTGCCGTGCGCCCACAGCACCAGCGCGGTCGACGCCGCGGGCAACCGCTTGCCGGCGAGGTTGAGGAACCCGGTCAGCGACGCCTGGTGGCTGGCATCGACGATCTCGGGGAGGACCTCGGTGTGGATCGGGTCGTGCGACGAGATCCAGTACCTCGTCGTGTGGCCCTTCGCCATCACCTGCACCGCGATGTGGCACTGATCGGTGGTCAGCGCCGCGCGCATGTCGTCGATCGCGCCGAGCACGGCCTGGTGCTCTGCCGCATCGCTGGCGATCGCATAGATCGCGAGGTTCCAGGTCGTGGCGCTCATTCGGTCCGCTCCGCCGGGCTGCCCGCTCAGCGCTTGATGACGGGCGGATCCGGTGGCTCGTTGCCCTCGCCGTCGAGGAAGTCCTTGAGGTACGGGGTCAGCAGCTCCTCGGACAGCGCCATGGCTTCGGGCAGGTCGAACTGCAGCATGTCCTCGCCGTTGTACTTGAAGCGCAGCGAGGCTGCGTCGAGCTCGTGCCGCCCGACCATCGCCCACCAGGCGTACACGCGGCGGCCGTCGATCCGGTCGACCAGCTTGAGGAGCACCCGGGCGCGGAAGCCCTTGGGAGCGGTCAGGTCGACGTCGCCTTCCACCCGCGCGATGACCGGCTTGGTCGCCGGCTCGGCAGGTGCCAGGCGCGCGGGCTTGCGCGCGATGTGGCGGGCGGGCTTGTGCGTGATCTTCTGCATGATGGTCCTTCGTTAGGGTCCATGGCCGCCCGGGGCGGCGTCGGGATTCGAGGCACAACGGAAACCGAGGTTGGGGCCCATCACCTGGGGTGGACGACTGCTTCGCCCGCTCGATCGCGCCATGAAGGACTCGCCCCACGAGCCGCCGCGGATGACGCGGGGCGCCTCGCGCGAGGCGCTCTGCAGCGACCGGGCGCGTTCCTCGACGAACTGCGAGGACGTCCACTCCGCGACGTTGCCGCCGAGATCGTGGACGCCCTCGGGGCTGACGTCCTGCGCGGCAGAGCCCACGATCTGCGGCTCGACCTCCGCGGCGCACGCACGCGGCATCGCGATCTCCCCGTCGTTCGGCACGACGACGCCGCCGCAGCGCGGGAGCTCGTTGCCCCACGGAAACCGCCGGTCGTCACGGCCGCGCGCGGCCGCCTCCCACTCGTTCTCGGTCGGGAGCCGCTTGCCGTGCGATTCGCAGTACAGCTTGGCGCCGTACCAGCTCACCACCGGTACGGGCAGCTTTTCGCGGCCGGGACGGACGCGATACTCGCGCTGGTTGACGTACTCGATCCCGCCGTGGCGCTTGTTCAGATCGATCAGCACGTCCGACCCGAGGGTCCCCGCGTTGGGGCGGACGTAGCGCGGGTAGTGATTGTCCTCGTCGTCGCTCACCACCAGCATGCCGGAGTAGGTGTTGAGCATCGCGGCGTAGTCCTCGTTGGTGACCTCGTTCTGGTCGAGGAAGAACGCCGGCACCGCGACCCTGGTGCGCGGGATCTCGCGCGCCATCTGCTCGCGCTGCGCGCGATCGCAGCCCGAGCCGATCTCGACGCACTCGCGGCCGATCTCGTCGGCAGTGCGGCCGACCTCGATCGTGCCGGCGTCGATCAGGACCATGCCGCGCGGCGGAGGCCCGGGCCGGTGCGCGTGGTCACCGTACCTGCGCGCGAGCTGGATCGTCACCACCGCTGCGGCGGCCGCGACCACCGAGGCGCGCGCGATGAACCGGGCCGACCACAGCCGGTGCCGCACACCCTCCGGCCGCAGGTCGGGCTGCGTCAGGTCGCGGCCGGTCAGGGTCGCGGCCGGCAGCCCCGAGCGCGGCGGCGGCAGCGCGGGCGCGAGCTCGCGCAGCGCGGCGAGCACCTTGATCCCGTCGGCGAACCGCTGCTTCGGATCGACCGCGAGCATCCGGCCGGCGTGCTCGCGCAGCCGCTCCGGGGCGCTCGCCCACGCCCCGCCGGTCAGCGGCGGCGCGCCGCCGAGGGTCGCGTTCATGATCTCGCGCGGCGTCGTGCCGCGGAACAGGCGCTGGCCGGTGGCGAGCTCGTAGATGATCACGCCGAGCGCGAACACGTCGATCCGCGCGTCGAGCGGCTGGTTGCCATACTGCTCGGGCGCCATGTAGCCCGGCGTGCCGCAGGTCGCGACGGTCGTCCCGTCGGTGGCGTCCGGGCGCACCGGCGCGCCGGACGGCTCGTCGAGCGCGACCACGGTGTGGCGAGCGAGCCCGAAGTCGAGCAGCTTGACCCCGCCTTGTGCCGTCAGCATTGCGTTCTCGGGCTTGAGATCGCGGTGGACGATGCCGCGGCTGTGCAGCTCGGCGAGGCCCTCGGCGATCTGGGTCGCGATGTCGACGAGCTGAGGCCACGGTACCTCGCGCCCGGTCACCCACTGCCGCAGCGTGCCGCCGGGCACGTACTCCATCGCGACGAACGCGAAGCCGTCGTGCGTGCCGACGTCGTAGACCCGTGCGACCCGCTCGTGCTCGACGCGGGCCGCGAGCTGGGCCTCGCGCAACAGCCGCGCGTAGTGCGACGCCTGGTGGGAGGGCTCGACCGCGTCGAGCACCTTGAGCGCCACGACGCGCTGGAGCACGGTATCGGTGGCGGCGTACACCGTGCCCATCCCGCCGCGGCCGAGCCGGCGCTCGATCGTGTAGCGATCGCCGTCGCCCCACCGCGAGCCGGACGACATCGCGACCCGCGGCTGGCGCGGCGGCGAGTACGCGACCGCGCGCAGCAGCTGATCGGCCTCGAGGTCGGGCTCGCTGTCGATGTCGGTGGTCGGCAGCTCGGTCGGATCGGCCGGCTCGAACGGCTCGGTCGAGTCGACCGTGCCGGCGCGGTACGTCGCGGGGCGCGGGGCCGCCGGCTCGCTCGGTTGTGACGGCTTCTCGTTCGACATTCCGTGCTCGGCCCCCTGAAACACCCGTCCCCCGTGGCTCATCGTGGTCCCCGTGGCCTGGCTCCCCCAGTCAGAACCCCCGGCGGCAACAATGTGAAGGCCCGGCGTGCGTTTTTTTGACGCTGCTCGCCAACCCTCCGAAATGCCCGGCTCTGTCGCCCGCCAGGAGCCCGTAGGGGACAAGGAGCGGCCAATCCAAATCACGGTCGCGCCGCCCGACCCCATCACTCGCGGTCGCCCCCGGCGATTCGCGTTGACGTCCCGCGCAGCTGGCCCTGGCCTGGGCCAGGCCTAGCTGGCGGCGGCGTGGCGGGCGCGGGCGACGAGCCGCTGCTTGACCAGCTGGAACCGCTTGCGCAGCCGGGCGGCCTCGCGACGGCGGTCGATCCCACGGGGAGCGCTGCCCCCCGCCCCGCCGGCGGAGCCGTCGGGCACCGTTTCGGCGCGCTCGATCTCGGTGACCGACTCGAGGTTCTCCGCGAACACGAGCGCGATCTCATCGAAGCTGAGCTTGCGGTCGACGCGCAGGATCAGCAGCGTGCGGTCCTCGATCGGGAGCTCGTCGCGCAGTGCGGTGAGCTGGCGCTGCCTGGCGGTCGCCATCGTGGTGCCCGCGGTCCTGGCGAACGCGAGCACCGATTGCAGCTCGGACAGCGGGACCCGGCCCTCGGCATGCCGCCGCATGCCCTTGCGGAACCGGCTGATCTCGCGGCGCGCCAGGACGTAGGTCCAGGTGCGAAGCGAGCAGCGACCCTCGAAGCCCTTGAGCGATCGCCACAGCCGCTCGCTCCACGCCGAGAACACCTCGTCGGCGTCGCCGTCGCCGAGCACACCGGACAGAAACCCGAGGACCTCGGGGCCGAGCTCGCGGAGCACCAGCGTCGCCGCCCCGCCGGTGTCCCCGGTGCGCAGGAGCTCGCGGGCTCGGTGATCTAGATCGCTGCTGGCCGGCACCTGGGAGACCGGACGGTAGGATACCAAGCCGGGTTCATCAGACAAACCACCGGTGGCCATCGCTCGACGCTTCGCGGCACGAGCCGCGCTGTGCCGGAGCCAACCGGGTCCTGCCAGCTGGCCACCACGGCGGAGCGCCAGGGTTTTTCGCAGGTCCGCCGGTCGAGCGCGGTCGAGCGCCGCCGGCAGGAACCGCCGAAAAAAACGTTCCGCGGGTTCACATCCGGCGCGAAGCGCGCCCTACCTGGTCACAGGAGCGAGGTAGCCCATCGCACGGAACAGGAGCTGGTGTGGTTTGCTACGAGTGCGGAAACGAGAATGCCTCGATGAATCTGATCTGTGCCTACTGCGGATTTCCGTTTGCCAGAGATCACATCGCGGCGCGGCGCGAGCCAGCCGGGTGCGAGCCGGTCACGTGTGCCATGCTCGCGCTCGCCCTCGTCGTGCCGGTGGTCGGGCTGGTCGCGGGGTTCGCGGCGATGCGCCGGCCGGAGGGCCACCGCGTGGCGAGCCGGCCGTGGTTGGTCGCGGCGCTGTGCTCCAGCCTGGCATATATCGCGCTGCTGATCGGGTATCTCCTGTTGTGAGTCTCGGGATCGCTCATTGAACAGCTTGGTTTGAAGGGGAGTCCGTTGCCGGCGCTGCGGGGCAGGGGTGGTGGTCGAGGGCGGTGTGGATCGGGTCGGTGGTCGAGGGCGGTGTGGGGTGGGCGGCAGCGCCGGCAACGGACATGGGGGTCGGAGCGTCACGACGAGCAGGCGCAGCTTGCCCGGGTGATCGAGCCGCGCATGGGCGTACCGAGCTCGACCAGGCCGATCGCCCCGTCGCCGGCCGGCGGCCTGGCGAGCGCGCCTGGATGTTGACGATCTGCGCCCGTGCCGCCGCGGTGGTGGGCACGATCACGAGCACGAGCACGCCCGCGCCGATCACGAACCCGCCGCGCAGCATGGCCGCGCATCCCATCCGCTCCGGCGACTTGCGTCGCCGCGCGGGCGGTGTAACCGGCGAGCCGAGCCCGCGCACAGTGTGTCTGGCTGACTCCGGCGGCGCGTTTCCCGGAGCCGGCGAAGGACCGTCATGCCACGCCTGGCTCATGGCCGCCGTCTGCGCTTCGTGTTGCTGCTCGCCTCGCTGTCGCTCGGATCGCCCGCGCTGCTCGGGCGCCGCGCCGCCGCCCAGCCGGCCGGCAACCTGACGCTCGATGGGTTTCGGCCCGCGATCGACTCGCGCGGCTACCTCACGATCAACGCGTCGCAGGTGCTCGGCGACGGCGAGCTGTCGTTCGGGCTGGGCTCGCTCGACTGGGGCCACCGCCTGCTGTCGCTCGACGCCGGCGGCAAGTCGTACTCGATCGACGACATGATCACCGCGACCCTGATCGCCGCGGTCGGCTTCCACGCCGGGCCGGCGGAGCTCGAGCTCGGCGGGTCGCTGCCGCTCACGATCATGAGCGGGACGCGCGGGCCCGGCATGGTCGGCGGCGCGGGCGGCAACCCGTTCGCCGTCGACGGCCAGGGCGTGGGCAACGCCGGGCTCCACCTCAAGGCGCGGCTGGCCAGCACCAGCCGCGGCCCGCGCATCGGGCTGGCCGCGATCGCCAGCCTGTACCTGCCGACGATCGCGCCCCGCGATCGCTTCCTCGGCGAGGACCAGTGGGTGCCGCAGTTGGTCGGCGTGGTCG
>JBGQCL010000372.1:0-11942 GCA_041495365.1 Kofleriaceae bacterium
CTCCGCGAGGTCGCCGGACCGAGGCGTCCTGCCCCATCCCCTGCTCGCGGGATGGTCCTCAGCCGGCCTGCGGGCCCTTGGCCATCGGCGCGCCGGCGCTGGCGTCCGCGCCGGAGAACAGGAGCGCCGCCGCGGCGAGCAGCAAGCTACGGGGGATATACGTCTTCAGGGTGCCTCTCATGGCGGCGGAACGTACATGAGAGGATCGGCGGCTGCAACGTTGCGACCCGGAGGCCGAACGCCTCGTCGACCACGATGTGGAGAATCCTTGCGGTTGTAGGTACATGCCCTCCCGCGGCGATCAGCACCGGCACACGCCGCGGCACAGGATGTCGATTCTGGACATCACGCGGGCCGGGCTCGCAGCGCCCGAGGCGGAACCGGTTCGGCGGGAATATGGTCACCGGTGGACGTCGTGGTGATCGTGAACTGGCAGTGCGGGGCGAGCCGACGGGGGAAGTGTCGGAACAATACCGATCGCGCCGCGTGGTCTCGCGATGACGGAATCATGACCGGGAACGCAGTGGTTCATCGCCCGGCGATGCCGTACGCTGGAGGCGTGATGGTGGGCAGTGGGCGTGCTGGCAGGGCGGCGATCTGGCTGTGCATGATCTGCGCATGCCGGTCGGCGAGCTCCCCGACACTCGCCGAGCGCTGCGAGCAGGCGGCAGCGGCCCGACTGCCCGATACTGCCGAGCTGTGCCTGCCGGTCTACGAGCTGACCGGCGATCCAGCTGCCGGAGCGCGCGCCGCGCGTGCGCTGCAGAGCCGCGACGGGGCACTCCCGATGGTCGAGTGGATCGCGAATGCGATCGGCGACCGGGCGGCGGGTGCCGATGCCTGGCTGGCGGCCGGGGTGAGCCGGGACCTCGCGGGCGACGATCGCGGTGCGCTGGCTGCGTACGAGCGGGCCGCGGCCATGCGGAGCGCCGGCGATACGCTGGGCCAGCTGCACGATGCGGCGGGGTTGCTCTACCACCACATCAACCAGAACGACTACCGTGCGGCGGTCTGGCAGGCCGCGGTCGCATATGACCTGGTACACCTCGTCGATCGCCAGGCCGAGCGGATCACCGCCTATATCAACATCGCCAGCCTGCTGCTGGATATTGGCAATGTGTCCACGACTGCCGATATCCTCGACGAGGCGCGCGGGACCGTCCCGGTCACCAGCCGGTATTATGCGCACATCCGTCAGCTCGACGCCCTGGTCGAGCGGGGGCGCGATCATCCGGCGCTGCACCGGCTGGCGCTGCTGGAGGCCCACGCGCTCGCGATCCGCGACGGAAATCACCGACTGGAATCCGACACCCGCTTCAACCTGATCGACGCGGCGATCCGGGACGGCGATCTCGACGACGCCGAGACCTGGCTCCGACTGCCGTTCTCCCCCGAGGACGCAATCCCGGAGGCGCACGATCGAAGCCAGCTGGCGATCGCGCGCGGCGATCCTCGGACGGCCGTGCGACTGGTCGAACAGGTGCTGCCCACCGTGACCGATAACTGGCTCCAGTACCTGGAAGACGTGCACGGGCGTGCGCTCGCACTGCTCGGCGAGCCGGCCCGGGCGGAACAGGCGCTGCGCCGCGCGGTGCAGTCCGTGGAGCATGCGCGGGATACGCTCCAGGGCGATAGCTTCAAGAGCTGGCTGCTCGCCGCCAGGCGCGCGCCGTTCGAGGACCTGTTCCTGTTCTACGTCTCCGGCGGGCGGCTGGCGGACGCCCTGGAGGTCGTGCAGCGCGCGACCGCTCGCTCGACGCTCGATGGCCTGCTGCAGAGCCAGCCTGTGGAGTCCTCGCCGGCGCGCGGCATCGCAGCAGCCGGCGCGTGGAGCGAGGGCATGCACAAGCTGGCGCGCTCGCTGCGGACGTCGCGCGCAACCGCCACCCCGCCGATCGACGCCGTGCTGGCTCGCCTCCGCGGCAACCACGTCATCACGTACTTTCGCGCGCGCAGCGAGCTGTGGGCGATCGCGATCCGGGCCGATGGCGTGCTCCGGGCTCGCAAGATCGGAGGCGTCCCCGAGATCGCCGCCCGGGTCGCGACCTGGCGGCGTCACCCCGAGGACACCGGCGCCGCCGCCGAGCTCGGAGCCGCGCTGCTGCCCGAAGAGCTCGTGCCGCCGCCCGGGGCGCCGCTGTTCGTCGTCGCGGAGGACCCGATCGCCGAGGTCTCGTTTGGCGCGCTGCGCCGCCGCGGTCAGCTGGTTCTCGATCAGCATGCGGTGGCGTACGCACCGAGCGCGGCCGTCCTGTCGGCGACCCGGCGGTCGCAGTCTGCGATCCGCGCGCTCGTTCTCGGCGATCCGACCGGAGACCTCCCGCAGGCGCGCGCGGAGGCGAAGGAGGTCGCCGACCGGCTCAAGGTCACGCCCCGGCTCGGTCCGGACGCCGCGAGGGCCGCGGTGCTCGACGCGGGCGAGGCCACGCTGATCCACATCGCGGCGCACACCGTGGCGACCGACACCGGGCCCGCGCTGCGACTGTCCGATGGTCTGCTCGACGCCGGGACCGTACTCGACCACGGCGTCGCGGCCGGCGCGATCGTCCTGCTGACGTGCTCGTCGGCTCCGATCACCAGCCGCGACGAGCTGGCGCCGCTGTCGTCGGCGTTCATCGCGGCCGGCGCTCACACGGTCATCGCGTCGCGCTGGGCAGTTCCCGACGACGTCGCCCGGTCGTTCGCCAGGATGTTCTACGAGGCGAACGGCGTGGCGAATCCTGTGGCCGCGGTGGCGGCGGCACAGCGCGAGCTTGTACGACGGCATGTCCCGGTCGAGCAGTGGGCGACGTTTGCGCTCATCGGCGGGCTTCCCTGACCTGCGGAGGAAATATGAACACGATCACGCGCATATTCTCGAGTGTTGCAAGGAACGAGCGATCCGACGGGTGGCTGGAGCTGCGCTACGACGACGCGATCCGGGTGATGATGCCACTTGGGCGCGAGGTTGCCGCTCCGGCTGCCGCGTCCCCGCTGGGTGAACCAGCAGCCGGCTCACTTCACCTGCAGGGCACGGGCATCACCAGCCTGTCCTGTACGAGTCCGGACTGCATCCGAGGGGTTCCACCCGTCCAGCAACCACCCGATCAGGTCCAGTTCTGGATGGAGCTGCAGGCGACGCCCCACATCGAGGCGATGGACGGCGCACCGTCGTGCCTGATCGCCCGTGGGAGCACCGCGCAGATCGCGATCCCGATCCTCGATGCGGCGCTCGGAACCGACTGGGCATTGTGCAACGAGATGAAGAGGTACCGCCAGCGCGCCCAGATGGTCCGGAGCGTGGCGTTTCACGTCTACCTGATCTCGGTCGCGCCGGCTTGGCTCGGGGCGCTGCAGGACAAGCGCATCGCGCTCCCGATCCCTTCCGAGCTGGTGGCCGCCGCGGGCGGTGAGCGGATGAGGTCCTCGGCGTAGCCTCGCAGGACCGCCTGCATCACCGGCGTCGTGGCCTGCGCTTGCTCGATGGAGGCCGGGCGCACGCGCTCGTCGGCCTGGTGGACCGGAACGGTCCCGGGCTCCTGGCACCAGACTCGGTCAGTCGACGGCGACGTACTCGACCTTGGTGCGCACGCCGGCGACCCGGGTCGCCGCGAGCGTCCTGTCGAGCGTCGGTCCCGGCGCCGGGATCGGCCCGCTGGAACCCACCGCGACGATCGCGTAGCTGCCCCGGGCGGTCAGCGTGAGCTCGAGTGCGAGCTCGCCGTCGGCGCTGCGGCACCGAGCGTCCTCGGGGCAGCGCAGGATCAGCTCGCGCTCGTCGAGGTAGACCCAGATCGCCTGGTGGCGCTCGCCCTGGACCTTGGGCCGCAGGACATCCCTGGTGTGCGCGGAGTGGCCGCGCCGGGGCACGGCGGCTACGCTGCCGCGCTCGGTCACCGGGTCGCGCTGGATGCTGATCGCCAGCTGGAACTCCGGCTCGGAGCGGAGACCGAGCCAGAGCGGCACCGCCGCGGCGGCGGCCAGGATCGGCGCCGCGTAGACCAAGAAGCGGCCGCAGCCACGCGCCGGCCGCGGATCGGTCGCGATCGTGGGCAACACGGGCCCCGGCGCCGCCTCGGGAGCCATCCCGGCCGCAGCCACCGGCGCCGTTGCCCCCGCGGCCATCGCCCGCGCCGCAGCCGGCCGTGCGGGCGCCGCCGCCCGTTCGAGACGCGTCGCGGGCACCAGGGCGGCCACGCACTCCTGCATCCTGCCGCCCAGGACCTCCTGGCAGCGCTCGCAGGTCGCGAGGTGGTCGCGGAACCGGTCGGCCTGGTCGGCCGCCAGCTCGCCATCGAAGAACTCGTCGAGATCGGCGCAGCGCTCCATCATGGCTTGATCTCCAGTCCGAACCGGGCCACGAGCACCTCACGCAGCTTCTTGCGGGCGCGGTTGAGCCGCGTCCCGACGGTGACGCGCTGGATCCCCAGGTGGCGTGCGATCTGCTCGTACGTCCGGCCTTCGAACGTGTGAAGCTGGTAGACCTCACGGTAGACCGGGTCGAGCGCGTCGAGCGCATCGCGGATGTCGTCGATGGTGATCCTGCTCCACGTCGGCTCGGGCCCGTCGGGCTCGAGCTGGATGACACCGTCATGGAGGTCTGTCATGGCTTCCTGGTTCGGGCGGCGTTTTTTCTTCCGGCAGTCGTCGACGATCGCGTTCCTCAGCATGGTGGTCAGCCATGCCGCGATGTTGCGGATGTCGGGCGGGATGCCATGGCGCACCGCGCGCAGGAACGTGTCCTGCAACACATCCTCGGCGTCGGCCCGGTTGCCGCAGATGCGCTCCGCCATGCGCAACAGCGCGGGTCGGACCTCGGCGAACACGGCCTCCAGGTCCTCGGGCGCACCCGGCTCCGGCCCCTCCGGCGGCTCGGCCATCCGCCGAGGACCGTTGCACGTGCCTGAAGGTCGGGTCAACACCGGCATCCCGACGACGACGCGGCGAGCCAATATTCCCGCAAGATCATCTCGGGAATGTTGGGCGCGGAGCGCGTCATCACGGTGAAGACGGTCGTGGTTGGGAAGGGGAGTCCGTCGCCGACGCTGGAGGCACCGGTCGGAGCTTGTTCAGGCTCCAGGTCGCGTGTCGTGAGGGGTAGAAGGGGCCGGTGGCCAGCGTCGGCGACGGACATCGGGGTGGATCGCCGCCACCGCGGCGGGCTCGCGTCGTATGTTCGGGCGATGGATGCGGATCAATTTCGCAAGCTCGGTCATGCGCTGGTCGACTGGATCGCCGACTACCGCGAGGGACTCGCGGCCCGGCCGGTGATGAGCCCGGCGCAGCCGGGAGAGATCAGGGCGCGGTTGCCGCGCACGCCGCCCGAGCACGGCGGCGGCGCCGGGGCGCTGATCGCACACCTCGATGCCGACGTGATGCCCGGGATCACGCACTGGAACCACCCCGGGTTCTTCGCGTACTTCCCGTCGATCACGAGCTACGCGTCGATCCTCGGCGACCTCGCGTGCGCCGGCCTCGGGATCCAGGGCATGAGCTGGCAGACCTCACCGGCCGCGACCGAGGTCGAGGAGGTGATGATGGACTGGCTGCGCCAGATGGTCGGGCTGTCCGCGGCGTGGGCCGGCGTCATCCAGGACACCGCCAGCACGGCGACGCTGAGCGCGCTGATCTGCGCGCGCGAGCGGCTGACCGACTTCGCGCCGGTCGGGCTGCAGGCGCCGGGCGGCGCGCTGACCGTCTACACCTCGGCCGAGGCCCACAGCTCGGTCGAGAAGGCGGTGCGGCTCGCCGGGCTGGGCAAGGCGCACCTCCGCGCGATCGCGACCGACGCCGCGCGCGCGATGCGGCCCGACGCGCTGCGCGAGGCGATCGAGCGCGACCGTGCGGCCGGGCTCCGGCCGTGCGCGGTGGTCGCCACGACGGGCACCACGAACACCACCGCGTTCGATCCGCTCGACGCGATCGCCGACGTCACCGAGGCCCACGCGCTGTGGCTGCACGTCGACGCGGCGATGGCGGGCACCGCGATGATCGCGCCGGAGTGCCGCCGGCTGTGGCACGGCATCGAGCGCGCCGACTCGCTGGTGTTCAACCCGCACAAGTGGCTCGGCGCGGGGTTCGATCTCAGCGCCTACTACTGCCGCGATCCCCAGCACCTGATCCGCGTGATGGGGACCAACCCGGCGGTGCTGCGCACGCCGCACGACGGCGCGGTCTCCAACTTCCGCGACTGGCACATCCAGCTAGGCCGCCGGTTCCGCGCGCTCAAGCTGTGGTTCCACGTCCTCGACCAGGGCGTGGGCGGGATCCGCGACCGGATCCGCCGCGATCTCGCCAACGCGCAGTGGCTCGCGGGGCAAGTTGCCGCGGCGCCGGGCTGGGAGGTCGTGGCGCCCGTCGCGCTGCAGACCGTGTGCGTCCGCCACGTGCCGGCCGGGCTCGCCGAGCCCGCGGTGTCGGCGCACAACCTCGCGATCGGGCGGCGGATCAACGACGGCGGCCGCGCCTACCTCACGCCGAGCCTGCTCGACGACAAGCAGATCCTGCGGATCGCGATCGGCGCCGAGCGCACCGAGCGCGAGCACGTCGCGGCGCTGTGGGCCGAGCTGCAGGCGGCCGCCGCGATCGGCGCCGGCGCGATCTGACGGCGGTGGCAGGTCGACTTGCCGGTGGGCGCGCCCTGGAGTCGGCTGGCCTGGATACCTGAGTTGCGCATTTCGCGCAAAGCCGCGGAACCAGCGGATCAAGCGGCTGGCCGGAGGCTTGCTCGGGTGACCAGCCATGCGCGCCAGCTGGCTCACCGTCCTCGGCCTCGTCTCCGCGTGCTCTTCGGCCCAGCCGGAGCCGGCTCGCACGCCGACCCAGACCAAGATCGACGACTACATCGCGTCGCTGCCGTACCTGCCGGTCGCCGCGGCCTCGGTGGACGAGGGCACGCCCTCGGCGCCGCAGCCCGACGGCGACTACTCCTGCACGACGCAGAACGTCCAGGAGACCCAGCAGTACGATCGCGTGGTCGCCTACGCCGCCAACTCCGACTCGCTGTATCCCGGCGCGCTGCTCACCGCGGACTCGGTGCTGACCGGGCTGTTCACCCAGGTCGTGATGCCGCGCGCGCCCCAGACCATCTCGGTCAGCCTGGAGAACCTCGGCGGGACCAAGCAGGCCCAGGTCAAGGACCCGAGCCTGTCGTCGTACCGCGACGCGCTGTCGGGCATCCTCGACTCCGCGATCACCGGCTCGACCCCGGCCAACATCTACTCCGAGATCGAGCAGGTCCACTCGGAGAACCAGCTCAACATGGCGCTCGGCATCCAGGCGAGCTGGGGCCTGGGGATCGCGAGCCTGCGGTCGAGCTTCAACTTCTTCAGCCAGCAGGCCCGGTCGCGCTACATCGTCCGCTACACCCAGGCCTACTACACGGTGGATCTCGACGCGCCGGCGGCGCCGAGCGCGATGCTGGGCGACGGCGTCGCGCTGGAGGACGTCCAGGCCAGGATGGACGCGCAGCGCCCGCCGGTCTACGTGTCGTCGGTGACCTACGGCCGGCTGGTGCTGTTCACCTTCGAGTCGCAGTACTCGGCCGAGGAGATGTCGGCGGCGCTCGACTTCGCGTACTCCGGTGGGGTCGACGTCAAGGGCGACGTCTCGGTCACCTACAAGGACATCCTCTCGCAGAGCAAGATCACCGCGTTCATCCTCGGCGGCGACGCGGGCTCGGCGAGCCAGACCATCGACAGCTACGACGCGCTGATCAGCTTCATCAAGACCGGCGGTAACTACTCGAAGCAGTCGCCCGGCGCGCCGATCGCCTACAAGCTGTCCTACCTCAAGGACAACTCGCCGGCGCGGATGTCGTTCACCACCGACTACACGGTCCGCGACTGCGCGCGCGTGTCTCAGCAGGTCCAGGTCACGCTGAACAGCATCACCTGCGACCAGGCGAGTGACGGGCCGTTCGACTCGACGCTCGAGGTCTACGGCCAGATCACGGCGCAGGGCAACGGTGCGGTCCAGAGCCTGTTCAACAAGGACAGCAGCCACAACGTGTCGATCGGCCAGGGCCAGACGTTCGGCGCCCCGATGATCTCCCAGATGGTGATCGGCGTGACGCCCAGGCGGGGCCAGGGGATCACGCTCCACGCCCACCTGAAGGATCAGGACGACCTGTTCGGCGACGACGACCTCGGCGACGAGATCTCGATCAACCCGTTCGAGACCGGCTGGCGCAAGGACGTCACGATCACCTTGACCAGCGGCAGCGGCATCCTGAAGGTCAACCTGTCGATCGCGCCGCTCTGATCGGAGCCCGACGGGGGGCGCCACGCGGGACGCGCCGTGCGGGTATGCTGCGCGGCGTGCAGATCGACCTCCTGACCAGCGGCATCTGGCAGACCAACTCGACGATCCTGTCGCGGCGCGGCGGCTGTGTGGTCGTCGACCCCGCGTACTTTCCGCGCGAGCTCGACGCGATCGCCGCGCGGGTCCGCGAGCTCGGCCACGCCGCTGCGGTGGTGTTCACCCACGGTCACTGGGACCACGTGATGGGCCACGCGGCGCTGCCCGGCGCGCCGGTCCACGTCAGCCGCGTGCTCGCCGAGGCGATCGCCAGCGGCGACCCGCGCGCCGCGAAGTACCTCGACGACGCGCGCGACTTCGACGCGCGGTGGTACGTGCCGCGCCCGCACGGCCATCGCTGGCCGACCGGGCTGCGCGGCGTCGCCGAGGCCGCGCGCACCGAGATCGGCGGCCTCGCGCTGCGCACGCTCGAGCTGCCGGGCCACAGCCCCGACGGCCTGGGCCTGGTCGCCGGCGACGCGCTGCTGGTCGGCGACTACCTGTCGCCGTGCGAGATCCCGTTCATCGACGATGCCCGCGCGTACCGCGCGACGCTGCACCGGCTGCTCGAGGTGCTGACCGAGGTCCGCCAGGTCATCCCCGGTCACGGGCCGCGGCTCACCGCCCAGGAGGCCACCGCGATCGCCCGCGCCGACCTCGACTACCTCGACAAGCTGCTCGCGACGCGCGATCTCGCCGCGGCGCTCGCCGTGCCGCTGCCGCGCGCCGCCGACGTCCCGGGGATGGACGGCCACCACCGCGACAACTGCGCGGCGGCGATGCTAGCGCTGCGGTAGGCCGCACGCTGCGGTGACGGACCACACGCCGAGCTGCGGCCTACATGATCGGGAAGTGCGTGGACGAGCCATAGGGATGCGCATCCGCTCGCGGGGACGCCTCGGAGCTCGACAGCGAGGGACCCGAGACCGGCTTCGAGCCGGCCCGGCTGAGCCAGTCGGTGGCGCGATTCAGATCGCCGGTCGTACTGTCGCTGGGCGTGCGCTCCTTGCAACCACGCGGGTCGTTGACGAGGATGTGACCGGATACCGGATCCAGGATCGCCTGAAAGTCCCGCACCGCGTAACGCCGGAGAAACTCGATGATCTTCACGATGTCCTGCCTGGCAGCCGCCAGCCGATCATCGGACAGCTTCTCGAGCTGATCCAGGAACTTCGGCGATTGCGACTTGCTCGAAATGCCGTCTTGCACCCACTGCATGGGAAAGCCAATGGTGCTCTGCTTGGTGGTCCTGACCTTGGTCAGATTGCCGTCCAGCACCGTCAGCACACCCATGGATCGGATGAGATCGAGCGCCGCATACTCATTCTTGATCGTGTGGTGTGAGCTCTCCGCCTTCGAGGTCGCCCACACTCGATCGCCGCCCTCGCGAATGAACTCCTTGTCCTCGCTCTTCACATCTGCGGTGATGGGTTTTCCGTCGCGCAGATCGACCTCGCTGGGTGCAGACATCGAGATGCCGAACCGCGGATGCATCGTCATCGCCGGTCCCCGGCTCACGGGGATCGGGAGGCTGCCGGTGCTCGCCGTCGCGGGCGATCGCGACTTCAGCGTGGGCCTGGGCTCCTTCGCGAGCTGATCGTCGCCGTCCCAGGTGGGCTCCCAGTCGTCCCAGCCGGTGGCCACGTCGTCGTCCTTCGCCGCCGGCTTGGATGCCGACGGGGAGGGCCCGAGCGACATCGGCCTGGATGGCGACGGGGAGGGCCCGAGCGACATCGGCTTCGACGCCGGCCTGGGCTCGCCCTGCTTCTCCGGCGTGGCGCCCCAGTCGTCGAAGTCGTCGAACCAGCTCTCGCCCTCTGGCATGGGCTCGGCCTTGAGCACGATCGACTTCTTCGTCGACTTCGGCTTGTCGGAGCGCGGCCCGATCGACATCGACTTCGAAGCTGGCTTTGGCTGGGGGTGCTTGGCGTCCACGGCCTCGAGCGCCTGCTCGACCGTGAGGTTCGATATCTTGACGGGCTCGCCGACGAGCTGCTCGATGTACTGCTGGCGCTCCAGGCTGCCCAGCTTCTGGTACCAGTCCTCCTGCTGCACCTCGGACACCGTGTAATGGCCGGGCTCGCCCGGCTTCTGGATCGCGCGCTGGACCGCCTGGTGCTGCACGCCGCTACCGCCGCCGAAGGCGCCGGCGCTGTACTGATCGAGCAGCGGCGCGGCCGACCTGCCGGTGACCACGGCATCCGCGACGGCGTCGGCGTGGCGCTCGTGCGCATCGCCGGCCTGTCCGACGCCGCCGTACAGGTTGACGCCGTGCGCCTGTTGCACGGCGTGTGCGGCCTCGTGCGCCGCGGTGTGCAGATCCGGCGCGTTCGCGAACACGACGTGGTTGCCGGTGGCGTATGCCGAGGCTCCCATCGCCCCGGCGGACTCGCTGGCCGCGCCGCCGACGTGGGCCTGGATCGACGCAACCGGGTGGCGAGGGCCGAACGCGGCCTGGATGCGATCGGCGAACGGCAGCGCGGTCGCCGGCGTGGCGGTCCCGCGCGCAGCCGCGGCGTGGATCTGCGCGGGCTCGGCGTCGCTCGGCTGGCCGCGGCGCTGCACGGGGCGGCCGAACAGCTGCTGGAGCGACGCCCCGGCGGTCGCCGGCGACGGCGTCGACGCGGTTGCGCCGCGCGTCTGGCGTTGCACCGCGCTCGGCGCATGCAGCTCCGACGCGCTCGCCGCCGTCTCCACGAGCGTTCGCTTGCCGGGTGTCGCCGTCGCACCCGACGGTGCGAGGCCCAGCGCGCCCACCTGGTCATTGCCGGAATGCCGCTGCCGCTCACGTGCCATGGTGACCGGCATAACAGCGGCGGTCACAGCTTGTCTATTTCGGCCGATTACAGCGCGTAACCGACTGACCCGGGCCGGGTCTCGCGCGCGTGGGTAACGCCAAGGTCGACTGACGCGTTCGGCGCCGCCGGCGTCTTCGGCGCGCTGCTCGAGAAGCTGCTCGGTGGTCCGCAGCGCGCGGAGCAGATCGATCGCGACGACTTCGCAGCGGTCGAGGAAGAGCAGCGCGGGATGCTCAGCTTTCACAGCAAGGGCGAGGGCTACGCCCATATCTCGTTCGTGGTGTACGCGCGGAAGCCGTTCGAGGAATGGCAGCAGCGCATGCAGGAATGGGTCGCTGGCACGCTGACGGCTGCCTCGCCGTCACTGGCGGATCTGTTCACCCTGTGACCGGCGACGCGGATACGCGATCGGGCGGGTGCGCAGGAGCAATCATGCCGACGCCACGAGCCCGAGCCTCGCGGTCATGCGGACGGTTTGCGCGGGCGCGGGGCGCCGTAGCGGTCGAGGCGGGCGAGCCCCCATCGACGTGGAACAGCTCGTCGTCTGGCGTTCGGCGCGGTGGTCGCGGGCGCCGCCGCGTTCGTGACCGTGCGCTCCTGCTGCGGGTTGCTCGCCCAGGTCGGCGCGCCCTGGCGGTAGACGACGACGGTTACCGTCGTATTCTGCCGGACGAGATCGGAGCCAGCACGGGTCCTGCTCGCGTGGAAGATCAGAGCCGCTGCGGGGTCAGCGTGACGATCAGCCGCGGCCCTGACACCGCGTTCGGGAAGCCGCGCAGCAGGCCGTCGCGTGCGCCGAACTTCACGCCGCGGAAGCTGCCATCGCCGGTCGGATCGAGCAGCAAGATCCCTCCGGGTTCGAGGAGC